>CAXSDY010000031.1:0-4502 GCA_964235835.1 uncultured Sphingomonadaceae bacterium
CGGTCTTGCGCCCCGAACCGCTGTTGCGGCCGCCGCCTTCGTGGGCGTTGATCGTGCGCCAGGCGCGTTCCTCGGCTTCCTTCCGCGGAACGCCGCGCTTCTCATACCCCTCCTCGATATGCTCCGCCTGACGCTTTTGCTTATCGGTGTAGGCGTCCTTGTCGCCGCGCGGCATCGACCGTCCCCGGCCTAGTAGGTGGTCGAGGTCGAACGGTTCTTGCGGTAATCGTTGAGCAGCTTCAGCCCGTATCCGGCCGCAAGCAACGCGATCAGCGGCTTGCCGCCGCGGCGAGCGAGCGCCGCCGTTCCAGCACCCGCTATGGCGCCGCTGCCGCCGCGGCCGCGACGGGCCATCAATCGCTCGCCCACATAGGCACCCAGGATCTTGCCAAGCATGGTGTTGTCCTTCTTTCCGAAAAAACCAGATGAAGTGAAAAGCGCCTGGGCACGGCTGGGTTCCGAACGACCGGTTGGGAAGCTGCGCCAACTGCTGGCGCAAATCGCAGCGACAGGCCCCTGATGAGCTCGTCGAGGTCGACGAAAATGGCGCGGAAGAGGGATTGGCACGACCCTTGAATAGTCGCTGGCATCGGTCGCATCCAAGCGGCCGGGCAGGAAAGGGAGTGACAAGATGTTTTCTCATGGGATGCTGAAGCGTCAGGTCGCGGTGTTCGCCGCCGCGTTGCTGATGAGCTCGATCGCCATCGGTTCGGCGGTCGGTCCCGGCGCGTCCGGGGCGGTCGCGCGTCCGCTGATCAACGTGACCTATGCCTGACTTCGCTCTGGAGCCGATCGAGGCGGTGGTGCCGGTGCGGATCCCGCGCCAGGCGCCACTGGCCGAGACCCACGCCGGGCCGGCCGAGCGCGCCGCCAGGGCGCTGGCCCCGGTCGCCGGCTTCCTGTCCGGACCGGTGTTCAGCCGGGCGCGCGACATCATCGCGGCGAACATGACCGACCTGCTCGACCGGGCCGAAGACCCGGCGCGCATGATCCGGGTGATCATCGCCGAGATGGAGGAAACGCTGGTCGAGGTGCGCGCCACCGCGGCACGGTCCATCGCCGACATGAAGGAGATGGGCCGCGCCCTGCAGCGGCTCGACGCGCTCGGCGCGAACTGGACCGAGAAGGCGGAACTGGCGCTCGGCAAGGGGCGCGAGGACCTCGCCCGCGCCGCGCTCCACGAACGCGAGCATGCCGCGCAGATGGCCGACGGGCTCAAGGCCGAGATCGCCGAGCTGAACGCGGTCCTGAAAGGCTATGAGCAGGACATCGCACGGCTGCAGGCGAAACTGCGCGAGGCACGGACCCGCCAGGCGTCGATCGCATCCCGCATGGAATCGGCCGTTGCCCGGGCCCGCGTCCGCGAGGCGCTGCACGGCCACCGCGCCGAAGATGCGTTCGCCCGTTTCGAGCAACTCGAGCGGCGCGCCGACCTCGCCGAAGGCATGGCCGACGCGCTCGGCATGACGGGGCCCAAAAGCCTCGAAGAGGAAATCGCCGCCCTGCGCTCCGCCGAGACGATCGACGCCGCGCTCGACGAAATGAAGGCCGCTCGCGCGGCAAGTCTGTAAGAGGGAAGCTTCACATGGCACGCTATTCACTCGCACGCCGCGACCGCAAGATCGCCGGGGTCGCCGCGCGGCTCGGCGACGTGTTCAACATCGATCCGACGGTCTTGCGCATCGGGTTCATCTTCCTGGCGCTGGTGATCAGCTTCAAGCTGGCGCTGCTCGCCTACGGCGGCTCGGCCATCTGGCTGCACGTCAAGGACAAGCAGCTGAACCGCGCCCGCCCGCGCCGCCGAGAGAGCGAGTTCGACCGCATGGCCGATGTCGGCACCAAGCGCCCCTCGGTCCATTCGCTGCGCACCCAGCTTGATGTGACCGACCGGCGCATGATGGCGATCGACGCCCACCTCGCGCGCCCCAACGACGCGCTGGCCCGGGAGATCGACGCCCTCCGGGAGGACCGGTGATGACCGACCCGACCACGATTGCGCTGATGGGCGCCAGCCTGGTCGCGACCCTGACGATTGCCGCGGTGGCGCTGCTGCGCGGCTGGAACGGCTGGCTCGACTACAAGCGGCTCGAGCTGGCCAGCCGCGGCGGGCAGCCCAGCCAGCCACCCGCCGGCGGCCGGATCGAGATCGCCGACCTCAAGGAGCGCGTCCGCAAGCTGGAAGCGCTCGCCGCGGGCATCGACATCTAGGCGCGACGCCACGCCGTGCGCGGGCAAGCGCCGGACCGACGGCTATAGCCCCGAAAGCCTCAGTAGCTGAACCTCGCGGTCACACGCAGGTCGCGGCCCGGCAAGGGGGCGTAATCCTTGAGCAGGCTGGTCGAACGGCGTGCCTCGACGTCGAAGATGTTGTTGGCGGCGAGCGACAAGGTGATGTCCGGGCGGTCCTTGAGCGGGCGCCAGTCGAGGCCTGCGTTGACGAGCGTGAAGGCCTCGGTCGGCAGCTCGAGGGGCGCGTTGCGGCGCTGGGCGAAGTCGCGCTCGACCTCGATGCGGCCGCTGACCGGGCCGCGCTTGCCGGTGACCGCGCCCTGCAGCCGCAGCGGCGGGATGAGCGGGGCGGGGCCGAAGTTTCGCACCGTGACGCGGGTGGCATCGGCGACCCCGTCCAGCCCCAGGTCGACGCCGCCGAAGGTGCCGAGGCGCGCCGTCGCCTCGAGCTCGAACCCGGCGTAATGCGCCCGTCCCTGACGGAAGGCATAGACCGGCAAATCGTCGCGCACCTCGCCGGTCGGCGCCTGATAGATGAAGTTCGAGAAGCGGCTGGCGTAGACGGTCGCGACGATATCGAGCGGGCCGCTGGTGTGGCGCAGATTGGCCTCGAAGCCGACGCTCTGCTCGGCGCGCAGATCGGGATCGCCGAGCTCGTAGCTGGCGTTGCCGCCATGCGGGCCATTGGCGTAGACCTCGTCGATCGAGGGTGCGCGCTGCGACCGGGCGACGTTGAGCCCGACCTTCCACGCCTTGCTCAGTGCATAGGTCCCGCCGGCCGAAAGGGACAAGGTCGAATAGCGGCGGTCGAGGTCGGGGTTGCCGACGACGTCGCTCGCCCGCGCCACAAGGTCGCTGTGCTCGAAGCGCGCGCCCGCTTCCAGCCGCAGCGGGCCGGCATCGACGTGCTGGACGGTGAACAGGCCATAGGTCTTCTGATGCGTCGGGGGCAGGAACTGCTCGTCGCCGGCGATGTGCTGGCGCACGTCGAGCAGCTGGACACCCGAGATGCCGCCGAAGCCGCTGCGGTCGCGCTGCACCAGGTCGACGCGGCCCACGGCCCCCTTCGAAAAGATCTGGCTGCCGATGTCGCCGTCCGCGCCGATTTCCTTGTGATTATAGTCGGAATAGCCGCCGCGCACGCGCAACTGGCTGAACGCGCCGCCGAGCGGGATTTCGGCGCGGGCGTCATAGCGCGTCTGGTGGACGTCGATGTGGGTCGACTCGGCCTCGACGTCCGGGTCGAGCGAGTAGCGGATCGGGACCCCGTAGTTGGCGGTGTGGCGGGTAACCGAGAAACCCGCGTTAAAGCCACCGTCGACATAGGCGAGCGAACCCGCTGCCTCGAACCCGCGGCCGTCGCTGTTGGGCAGCTTGCCCCTCAACGTGGCGAGCGACTGGATCGCCGGATCCGAGCTCGCCGCGGCCTGCGTCCGCAGCGGGGCGGCTAGGATAAATCCCCCGGTGCGAAGGTCGTCGTTGTGGGTGTAATTGGCATCGCCGTGCACGACGAGGTGCGGCCCGAGCGGCACGTCGACCTCGCCATTGGCGAGCAGCTGGTTCGCGGCACTGCCGTAGCCGGCGATGCCCTGGGCGTGGAGCGGTGCTTCGGGGACGCGGCGCGGGATGCGAGAATCGATGACGTTGACCACCCCGCCGATCGCCGACGAGCCGTACAGCAGGGCGGCGGGGCCGTGCAGCACCTCGATCGAGTCGGCGGTAAGCGGGTTGATCGCGACCGCGTGGTCGCTGCTGGACGCGGACACGTCGAGCGCGCCGATGCCGTCGGTCAGGATGCGCAGCCGCTCGCCCGAAAGTCCGCGCAGCACGGGCCGCGCGACGTTCGGGCCGGAGCCGGAGGTCGACACGCCCGGCTGGTGCGCCAGGGTCTCGCCCAGCGTGGGGCGAAGCTGGTTGGTCAATTCCTGCCCGCCGAGCACCGAGACGTCGCCGAGCACGTCGTCGCTGCGGCGACGCGTGCCGGTCACGACGATCTCCTGCGCCGCGGGCTGAGCCACGCTGTCGCGCGCCGGGGCACTGGCGGCGTCCGCCTCGATGGCGGCGGCGCTCGCGCTTGTCGGCAGGCATGCGGCAAGCATGAGGACGAGGGTTTCGGACGTTCGCGGCATCGGCATTCCTTGGATGGTTTCCAGCCGCTCTGTGGTAATGGTATAATGTATCACAGATGAACAGATCGTCAGGAATTCACCGGATCCGAGCTCACCTCGCTCGCGTGGGGCGCCGCCGCGATCGTCGCGCGCGTGTTACCGATC
>CAXSDY010000031.1:4602-19967 GCA_964235835.1 uncultured Sphingomonadaceae bacterium
GCGCCGGTTGCGAGCAGGCAGCCTCATCGACCTGTGCCGGGCCCTCGACGGAGGGCTGGCCTAACCGCTTGTAGAGTGTCCCGAAACGCCTACACTCTCGAAAACAAGAGCGGGAGAGTGAGCCTTGGAGACCAAGCTGGCGGCCGGCGAGGAATGTCTTGTTATCCTGCAGAGCCTGCTCTGCCTGCTGCGTGAGAAGAATATGCTGAGCCGCGCCGACGTCGAGGATCTGTGCGAGCGTGTGTCGATGCGAGCGGCGCAGGCCGAGCGCGATCCCTTCCCGTGCCGCACCGAGGCCGCGTCCGCCGCCGCCACCGAGATGGCGCGGATCGGCGGCTACATCGGGCGCCAGTACGGCGGCAAGCACCGCCGCACCTGAGCCGGGCTGATCAGCGCCCGCTTAGCTACTCAGCGGCTCAGCGGCGAGTTGTCGAGGTCGCGCAGCAGCGCGCCGGCATCGTCGTAGAGCGCGATCGCGCCCGCCGCTTGGAGCACGTCGTCGCTAAAGCCGCCCGATCGCAGCGCGACCGTCGCGATGCCGCACTTGGCCGCGGCCTCGCAATCATAGGGACTGTCGCCGACCGCGATCACCTCCTGCGCGGTCAGGGGAGCGACCTTGCCCAGCGCCGTCGCGAACACGTCGGGCGCCGGCTTGGTATGCTCCACATCGTCGGCGCTGGTCGTCGCGGCGAGCAGGTCGGCCGCGTCGAGCAGCGCGACATGATGCTCCAGCTCCTGCTTGGACGCCGAGGTCGCCAGGACGACCTTCTGGCCACGTTCGGCAACCGTGCGCAGCAGCTCGCCGGCGCCGGGGAACGGCGTCAAACCGTTCTGGTACTTCGCCCGGAAGATCTCCCCCGATCGCTTACCCAGCTGCTTGATCGTCGCGGGGTCGGCGTCGGGCATCAGCGCTGGCACGAGCATGTCTCCACCCTTGCCGATCTGGTCGTGGATCGTCCGGAGATCGAACTGCGCGCCGATGCCATCCAGCGCTTCCTGCCAAGCCAGCACGTGCGCATCGTTGCTGTCGACCAGCGTCCCGTCGATATCGAACAATACGGCCTTGATCGTCATTCGTCGTCCTTTCGTGGAAGCCGCGTCAACGACTCTCCGGCCCCGACGGACCCGGATGCGTGCCGCAGCGTTGCCTCGACGTGCCCGACACGACCACCATCTCGCGCGTCCGCTTCGACAACAGCTATGCCCGGCTGCCCGACCGGTTCTTCGCCCGCGTTGCGCCGAGCGCCGCGACCGCGCCCGAGCTCATCCAAGTCAATCGCCCGCTGGCGACGGAGCTCGGGCTCGATCCGGAGTGGCTGTCCGGCCCTGACGGCGTCGCCTTCCTCAGCGGCGAGCAGCTGATCGAGGGATCGGAGCCGATCGCGACCGCCTACGCCGGCCACCAGTTCGGCAACTTCGTGCCCCAGCTCGGCGATGGGCGCGCCATCCTGCTCGGCGAAGTGATCGACGGCAGTGGGCGCCGGCGCGACATTCAGCTCAAGGGCGCCGGCCGCACGCCCTACTCGCGCGGCGGCGACGGCAATGCCGCGCTCGGTCCGGTGCTGCGCGAATATGTGGTGAGCGAAGCGATGGCCGCGCTCGGCATCCCGACCACGCGCGCCCTCGCCGCGACCACGACCGGCCAGATGGTGTTCCGCGAGACGATCCTGCCCGGCGCCGTGATCGCGCGGGTCGCGTCGAGCCACATCCGCGTCGGCACGTTCCAGTTCTTCGCCGCGCGCGGTGACGTGGAGGGCGTGCGGCTGCTGGCCGACCACGTCATCGCGCGCCACTACCCTGCCGCCGCGCGCGCCGCTCAGCCGTACCGCGCGCTGCTCGACGCGGTCATCGCGGCGCAGGCGGAGCTGGTCGCCCGCTGGCTGCTGGTCGGCTTCATCCACGGCGTGATGAACACCGACAACATGTCGGTCGCCGGCGAGACGATCGACTATGGCCCGTGCGCGTTCATGGACGACTTCGACCCGGCCACCGTGTTCAGCTCGATCGATCGCCAGGGCCGCTACGCCTTCGCCAACCAACCGCAGATCGCGTTGTGGAACCTGACCCGGCTGGCCGAGACGCTGCTGTCGCTGCTTGACGAGGACCAGGCCGGCGCCATCGCGATCGCCGAGGAGGCGCTCGCCGAGTTCGCAGCCCGCTTCGAGGCGGCGTATCACGGCGGGCTGCGCCGCAAGCTCGGCCTGTCCGCTGCGGCCGAGGAGGACCTCGCCCTGTTTGCCTCCCTGTTCGACGCGATGGAAGCGAACCAGGTCGACTTCACCCTGTTCTTCCGGCGCCTGTCCGACGCGCAAGCGCCCGGGCCCGGCGACGAGAGCGTGCGATCCCTGTTCGCCGATCCCGCCGCGTTCGACCACTGGGTCCCGCAATGGCGTGCGCGATTGTCGCAGGAGGCCGGGACCCCGGTCGAGCGCTCCGCCGCGATGCGCGCCGCCAACCCCGCGTTCATCCCGCGCAACCACCGCGTGGAAGCGATGATCCGGGCCGCCGTGGAGGACGAGGACTTCGCGCCGTTCCATGAACTGCTCGGCGTCCTGTCGCGCCCGTTCGACGATCAGCCGGAGTTCGAGCGCTACGCCGATCCGCCCGCGCACAACGAGCGCGTGCTGGCGACTTTCTGCGGAACCTGAGCCCTACAGTCCGAACGGCCAGGTCTCGTCCTCGCTCGTCCCCGGATCGCTGGTCAGCGGGGTGACGGCGCTGGTCTCGTCGAACCACACCCAGCCATCGAACTGGCGCAGCAGGATCGCTTCGGAATAGTGGCTCCAGCGCTCGGTGCGGGGCCGGTAGATCACACCGATGAACCGCTCCAGCAAGGCCTCGTGCAACACCGCTTCCTCGTGCCCGCGCAGGTCGAGCAGGAAGCGGGACAGGCCGGTGTCGTGGCAGCGCCGCTCGTGGCTGCCCGCCATCGACGGGCGCACCGTCATCACCTGCATCGGCTCGTCCCAGTCGTTCGCCGCGGCAACCGTCCCACGATGCGTCCCGAAGCCGATCAGCCGCGCCGTATCCCCGAACTTCTCCTTGGCGAGCTGGCCGATGTTGAGCTCGCCCCGCCGTATGCCCATGTCGGTGAAGGCGGCGTTGCCGATGTGACTGTTGTGCGCCCACACAACCGCCTTGGCGGCCGGCCCGCGCGCCTCCAGTAGGGCGCACAGCGTCTCGAACATGTGCGTGTCGCGCAGGTTCCAGCTCTCCTCCGACCCGCGGTACATGGCGCGGTAATAGGCCTCGGCGTTCTTTACCAGGCGCGCGTTCGCCGCTGCATCGAGCCAGTCCTCGCCGGCCTCCGACGCGAGCGCCACCCGACGGTCGAGCACCGCGCGCAGCTGCGCCACCGCGCCCTGCTCGCACGGCGCATAGCCAGCCGACATGGCGAACGCGCCATAGCGCGCGGGGTCGCGGGCGAACGGCGCCAGGCACGAATAGCGTTGCCGGGCCTCGGCCGCGGCGGCGGGGTCGTTCTGCTCGAGATACTCGATGACCCGGCGCATCGAATCGTTGAGATTGTAGAGGTCGAGCCCGAAGAAGCCCGCCTGCTCGCCATCCACGCGCCCCTCGTTGTAGCCGCGCAGCCAGGTGAGAAACGCCGCGACCTCGGCATTGCGCCACATCCACGTCGGGAAGCGCTGGAACGGCGGGCTGTCGCCGTCGGCCGAGGGGCGATGCCGCACCAGCCGGTCGATCTTGTTCGCGTCGGGCCAGTCCGCCTCGACTGCGACGATGGTGAAGCCATGGCGCTCGATCAGCCGCTGGGTGATCGCCGCGCGGGCGCGGTAGAATTCGCTCGTCCCGTGGCTCGCCTCACCGAGCAAGACCACGCGCGCATCGGCATAGCGGTCGAAGGCGGCGCCGAAGTCGGGATGGTCGATCGGCGGCAACGGCTCGGCCAGCCCGCGAATGAGCGCGACGCCGGCGTTCCCGTCCGCGTCTCCCTCTGCGGCCAGTTCGGCCACATCGCCTTGGTCATGCCGATCCATGCGCTGCTGAACCGCAAACCGCCGTCGCCGTTCCGCTTGTTTTGGGGGCGCACCAATCGCAGGCGCGGCGCGTTCCCCTGCCATGACCGCTACCGACATCGCGACCCGCACCTACAATCATGGCTGGCGGCTCGACCCGATCGTCCGCAGCCTGCTCGACACCGATTTCTACAAGCTGCTCATGCTGCAGATGATCTGGCGCCTGCACCGCGACGTGCAGGTGACCTTCTCGCTGATCAACCGGACGACGTCGGTGTCGCTGGCCGAGGCGATTGACGAGCAGGAACTGCGCGCTCAGCTCGACCATGCACGGTCGCTGCGCTTCACCAAGAAGGAGCTGATCTGGCTCGCCGGCAACAGCTTCTACGGTGTCGAGCGGATGTTCGCGCCCGAGTTCATCGCGTGGCTCGCGACCTTCCGCCTGCCGGACTACGAACTGCGCCGCGCGCATGGCCAGTACGAGTTGAGCTTCTCAGGACCCTGGACGCACACCAGCATGTGGGAAATCCCCGCGCTCGCCATCATCAACGAGCTGCGCGCCCGCGCGGCGCTGCGCGACAAGGGCCGCTTCGCGCTCGACGTCCTCTATGCCCGCGCCAAGGCAAAGGTGTGGGACAAGGTGGAGCGGCTGCGCCTGCTGCCCGACCTCGTCCTGTCCGACTTCGGTACCCGCCGCCGCCACGGCTTCCTGTGGCAGCGGTGGTGCGTCGAGGCCCTCAAGGAAGGGCTCGGCGACCGCTTCATCGGCACGTCGAACGTCCTGCTGGCGATGGACGGCGACCTCGAGGCGATTGGCACCAACGCGCACGAACTGCCGATGGTGGTGGCGGCGCTGGCCGACAGCGACGCGGAGGTGGCGAGCGCGCCCTACCGAGTGCTGGAGGAATGGCGGGCGCTGTATGGCGGCAATCTGCTCGTCGTCCTGCCGGATGCGTTCGGCACCGCAGCGTTCCTCGATCACGCGCCTGGGTGGGTCGCGGACTGGACCGGCTTCCGCCCCGACAGCGCACCGCCGATCGAAGCGGGTGAGCAGATCATCGCCTGGTGGCAGGCCCACGGGCGCGATCCGCGCGAGAAATTGCTGATCTTTTCCGACGGGATGGACGTCGATTCGATCGAGCGCGTGCATGCCCATTTCCGCGGACGCGTCCGGATGAGCTTCGGCTGGGGGACGAACCTCACCAACGATCTGCGCGGCTGCGACCCCGACGGCGGCCATGCGCTCGACCCGATCTCGCTGGTGTGCAAGGTCACCAGCGCCAACGGCCGCCCGGCCGTCAAGCTGTCCGACAATCCCGCCAAGGCGAGCGGCGATCCGGCCGAGATCGCCCGCTACCTGCGTATCTTCGGCCGGGAGGGGCGGAGCGAAACCGCGGTGACCGTGTGAGCCGTGCTGGGTTCGAACCAGCGACCTAGTGATTAAAAGTCACGTGCTCTACCAACTGAGCTAACGGCCCCACGGTGCCGCCGTTAGCGTCCGGGGCGAGGGCGGGCAAGGCGGTGGAGCAGGTGGATTGGTGTCAGCGCCCCGGCAATCCGCCACCCCGGCGCCACGGCGGCGAGTGGCGCGAGCACGAAGCCGCGCTCGGCGATCCGCGGATGCGGAATGGTCAGCGTGCGCGAACGAAATCGTCCGCCGCTCCACGCGACGAGGTCGAGGTCGAGCACCCGCGGCCCCCAGCGCCGGCCGGAGCGGCGGCCGAAGTCGCGCTCGATGCGCTTGAGTTCAGCGAGCATGGGGGCGGGTGACCGTTCGCTTTGGACGACGGCGACGGCATTGGCGAAGTCGCGCCCTGCGCTCCCGGTCGCCGGGTTGAGGAGGATCGGGGAGGCGTCGAACAAGGTGAACGCGGCATCGAGCCGGGCGATCGCCGCTGCGACCACGCCGGCGGGACGGCCGTAGCGGCCGTGCGGGCGGTTCGAGCCGATCGCGATGGCATAGAAGTGGGGCACTCCCTCGCCCTGTCATTGCCGGCCAGGCGAAGCAATCCGGGCTAGCGCGGGTGGATTGCTTCGTCGCCGCGCTCCTCGCAATGACGGCGCATGCTGACTCCAGCCGACCGCTCCCCCATCCCCCAAGCCGAGGCGCCGCGCGATTGCCCGCGCTGTCCGCGCCTGGTGGCGTTCCGAGAGGAGTGCCGGGCCGAGCACCCCGCCTGGTGGAACGCCCCGGTGCCGGCGTTCGGCGACCCGCAGGCATGGCTGGCGATCGTCGGCCTGGCGCCGGGCAAGCACGGTGCCAACCGCACCGGGCGGCCGTTCACCGGCGATTTCGCGGGCGAGCTGCTCTACGCGACGCTGACGAAATTCGGCCTGGCGGAGGGCGAGTACCGCGCCGATCCGGCAGACGATTTGCGGCTCAAGGGGGCGGTGATCGTCAACGCGGTGAGATGCCTGCCGCCTGCGAACAAGCCCGAGCCCGCCGAGATCGCCAACTGCCGCCCGTTCCTCGAAGCGAGCCTCGCCGCGCTGCCCAAGGTGCAGGTGATCGTCGCCCTCGGCCAGATCGCCCATGTTGCGGCGGCGCGGGCGCTGGGCCTGAAGCCCGCCGCAACAAAATTCGCCCACGCCGCCGAACATGTCGCTGAGGACGGCCGCATCTTGCTCTCAAGCTACCACTGCAGCCGCTACAACCAGAACACGCGACGGCTGGACGCGGCGATGTTTGAGGCGGTGTTCGAGCAAGCGCTTTTCTTGGAGGTTTCTGCGTAATGAAAGTCGCGGTGCTTGCTTTGCTGTGTTTAATTGCTTGCAGCTGTTCCAAACCACAGGATCCATTTTGCAACGTCTCGCCTCCGGAAGACGGATTGCATCACAAAGAATGGTATGACGCCAGGCACAAGCCCGGCTGTGCACGCTTTCAGACGTCCTCGACCAACCGCCCATAAAGCTCCGGCCTACGATCCCTGAAAAATCCGAACGCCGCGCGGTGCTTCTTCGCTGCTGCCAGGTCCAGCTCCGCCACCAGCACACCCGTTTCTTCCCCTCCGAACTCCGCGAGCATGTCGCCGCGTTCGTCGCAGATGAAGCTGTGCCCGTAGAAGCGCTGGCCGCCTTCGGTGCCGATGCGGTTCGCCGCCACGACCGGCACGACGTTCGACACCGCGTGGCCGATCATCGCCCGGCGCCATAGCCGCGAGGTGTCGAGGTCGGGGTCGTGGGGCTCGGTGCCGATCGCCGTCGGGTAGAACAGGATCTCCGCGCCCATCAGCATCATCGACCGCGCGACCTCGGGGTACCACTGGTCCCAGCAGATGCCGACGCCGAGGGTCGTGTCCGCCCCCGGCCACACCTTGAACCCGGTGTTGCCCGGCCGGAAGTAGAATTTCTCCTCGTAGCCGGGGCCGTCCGGGATGTGGCTCTTGCGATAGACGCCGGCAATCGCGCCGTCGGGCCCGATCATCGCCAGGCTATTGTAATGGTGCTGGCCATCGAGCTCGAAATAGCTCGTCGGAATCCAGATGCGCAGGTCGCGCGCGAGCGCCTGCATTGCCAGCACCGAGGGATGCTGCGCCGTGGGGCGGGCGGTCGCGAACTGCTCCTCGTCCTCGACGCGGCAGAAATAGGGGCCCTCGAACAGCTCGGGCGGCAGCACCACCTGCGCGCCCTTGCCTGCCGCCTCGCGGACGAGGTCGGCGACGGCGCGGATGTTGGCCCCAGTGTCTTGCGAGAAGGGAAGTTGCAGCGCAGCGACGGTGATCTTGGTCATGGCCGGCCTATATCCTCCCCATGCTTTCATGGGGAGGGGGACCAGCGAAGCTGGTGGAGGGGTTCTGGGTTGCGGCGGAGAACCCCTCCGTCGGGCTGCGCCCGCCACCTCCCCCTGAAAGGAGGGGGAGAAGAACTAGCGCGGCAGCTGCTGGCTGATGCAGTGGAAGCTTCCGCCGCCCGTCAGGAGATGGTCGGCGCGGATGCCCACCGCCTTCCGATCGGGAAACAGCGCCTGGACCACCGTCACCGCCGCCTCGTCCTTGGCCGCGCCGTAGAGCGGCACCACCACCGCGGCGTTGCCGATGACGAAGTTCATGTAGCTCGCCGGGACGATCTCGCCGTCGCGTTCGATCAGGCCCGGGGAGGGGAGGTTGACGACGTCGAGCCTCGCGGCCCGGAGCCGCTGCGCCGCGTCGGCATAGACGGGGCGGTTGGGATCGTCGCGGTCGGGCATCGGCACCGCAACCCGGCCCGGCGCCACGTAGCGCGCCAGATTGTCGACGTGCCCGTCGGTGTGGTCGTGGGCGAGCCCTTCGCCGAGCCACACGATCCGGTCCGCGCCGAGATCGCGCGCGAGGCGCTCTCCGATCTCGGCTCTCGACAGCGCGGGATTGCGATTGGGGTTGAGCAGGCACTGCTCGGTCGTGACGAACGTCCCCGACCCGTCGCCGTCGATCGCGCCGCCTTCAAGGATCCAGTCCGCCTTGGCATAGGGCAGGCGCGCCTCGGCGGCGAGGCGCTCGCCGATGCCGTCGTCGCCGGGCAGGTCGTACTTGCCGCCCCAGCCGTTGAAGCCGAACCCCTGGGCGCGGCGCTCCTGTCCGCTGCCCGCGACGATCGCGCCGGTGTCGCGCAGCCAGACGTCGCCGAACGGCTGGACGATGACACGGGCGAAGGGCGCCAGCCGGCGCGCGGCCGCCGCGGCGGTCTCGTCGGCTGCGACCAGCCAGACAGCTTCCCCGCGTCCACCGCAGTGTATCGCCTCCGCGAACGCCGCGACCTCGGCCTGCGCCGGCGCGAGGTCGTCCGCCCACAGCTCGGGGTCGGACGGGAAGCCGATCCACATCGCCTCGTGCGGCGCCCATTCGGGCAGGGGTGGGGAGCGTTGGTCCATGGCGCGGCCGATTAGACGATCGACTCCGCAACAGGAAGAAGCGGCAGTTGCATCCGGACCAGGGTTGCAACTAACATGCATCAAGCAAAGGGGGATTTCTGTATGCGTAAGATTGCCGCTCTTGTCACTCTTCTGTCCACCGCCGGCACGACCGCTGCCGCCCTGCCTTCGCCCGACCCGGCCACTGCCTTTGCGGCCCGGCCTCAGATCGAAGATGCAAGCATGAGTCCCGATGGCAGGAAGATCGCACTGGTCATGCCCGGCCAGGGACGCGCCACCGGCATCGTCATCCTGACGGTTGCGACCGGCGAGCTGAAGCCGGTTTACGCCGTTAGCGGAGACCCTGATCATATCGCAGGCTGTTCGTGGGTCGGCAACGCACGGATCGCATGTAACCTGTGGGGCATCGTGCCAGGTCCCGACGGTCCCCGCGCCTACTCCGCGGTGATCGCATTGGATGACACCGGTGCAAATGTGAAGATGCTCAGCCGCCGGCAGCAGGCAAACGAATTGTATAGCGATACGCGCGGTGGCGAGATCATCGACTTGCTGCCGGACGAGGACGGCGCGGTGCTGATGGCCCGCACCTATGTTCCCGAGACGGAAACCGGCACCATTCGCAAGGTAATCCATGAGGGCTACGGTGTGGATCGTATCGACACGCGCACCGCAACCAGCAAGTCCGTTCTGCCGCCAGAGCGGACGGCTGCCGACTTCATCACCGATGGTCACGGCGTCGTTCGGATTCGGGGCTTTGAAGCGCGGACGAACGAAGGTTACGACGTCGGTCGGATAGCCTATCAGTATCGGCCGGCGGGCTCAGGAGGCTGGAAGCCCCTGTCGGTCCTGAATTACAAGGCGCGGACCGGGTTCGTGCCCGTTGCCGTCGATAAGGAACTGGACCTCGCCTACGGCTTTGAGCCGGTCGGCGGCCGTAACGCACTCGTCTCCTACAAGCTTGATGGATCCCTGGCGCGGGCGGTGCTGGTCCAGAACGGCTCGGTCGACGTCGATCAAGTCATCACCATCGGGCGTGCTCGGCGCGTGGTGGGGGTGGGCTATACCACGGAGCGAACCCACTCCGTCTACTTCGACCCTGCCATGCGGCAGCTGCAGCAGAAGCTGGAAAAAGCACTCGGCGGGAACCGCGACGTCACCATCGTCGATACCAGTGCCGACGAGCGCAAGGCGATCATTCTGGCGAGCAGCGACACCGATCCGGGACGCTATTATTACCTCGACCGCGACACGAACAGGATGGCGACGATCATGGACGCTCACCCTGCGTTGCGGGGTGCCTCGCTGAGTTCGGTCAAGTCCATCACCTACAAGGCGAGTGACGGCACCGATATCCCCGCGTACCTCACGATCCCACCAGCTTCGTCCGGCAAGAACCTGCCTGCGATCGTGCTGCCGCATGGTGGTCCGGAAGCGCGCGACTATTGGGGTTACGACTTCCTCTCGCAATATTTCGCGGCGCGCGGATTCGCCGTGATACAGCCGCAGTTCCGGGGCTCCGCAGGGTTCGGTAGCGCCTGGTTCCAGAAGAACGGATATCGAGGTTGGCGTATCTCGATCGGCGACGTGAACGACGCTGGACACTATCTGATCTCGTCCGGAATCGCCGATCCCAAGAAGCTTACGATCTTCGGCTGGTCCTACGGTGGCTACGCAGCGCTGCAGGCGAACGTGCTGGAGCCCGGCCTGTTCAAAGCTGCCGTGGCGGTCGCACCTGTAACCGACCTTGATGCGCTGAGGGCAAGCAGGCGCCAGTACGAAGACTATCTGGTGGAGCAGGACCGCGTCGGCGGCGGCGCTAACCTGGCCGAGGGCTCCCCGGCCCGTAACGCGGCGCGGATCAAGGTGCCGGTGCTCATGTTCCACGGCACCTATGACCTGAATGTCCCGATCCAGCAGTCGCGCCTGATGGATGCCAAGCTGCGGGCGGCGGGTGGCCGCAGCGAGCTCGTCGTGTTCGACAAGCTCGAGCATAGCCTGCGCGATCCGGCCGCGCTCGCGACCGTGCTGCAGCGCTCGGGCGACTTCCTGGCTGCGGCGGGCAAGTAGCGGATACGAGAAGGGGCGCGGATTGCCTCCGCGCCCCCGATGTCGCTTTCAGTAGAACGGCACCGGCCGGCGCGGGCCGGTGCCGTTCTAACTCAAAACACGCCTAGCGCGAGTAGAACTCGACGACCAGGTTTGGCTCCATGCGCACCGGATAGGGCACTTCGTCGAGCTTGGGCACGCGGGTGAACTGGACCTTGGCCGTGCCGTCCGGCGCCACGTAATCGGGGATGTCACGCTCGGCGAGGCCCTGGGCCTCCATGACCAGCGCCATCTCCTGCGCCTTCGGGCCGAGCTCGATCACGTCATTGACGTCGCAGCGGCGCGACGCGACGTTGCACTTCACGCCGTTGACGCGGATGTGGCCGTGGCTGACCATCTGGCGGGCCGACCAGATCGTCGGCGCGAACTTGGCGCGATAGACGATCATGTCGAGCCGGCGCTCGAGCAGGCCGATGAGGTTCTGCGAGGCGTCGCCCTTCATCCGCTCGGCCTGCTGGAAGGTCTGCTTGAACTGCTTCTCGGTGACGTCGCCGTAATAGCCCTTGAGCTTCTGCTTGGCGCGCAGCTGGATGCCGAAGTCTGAAACTTTCGACTTGCGGCGCTGGCCGTGCTGGCCGGGGCCGTACTCGCGCTTGTTGACCGGGCTCTTCGGCCGTCCGAAGACGTTCTCGCCCATGCGGCGATCGAGTTTATACTTGGCGCTTGAACGCTTGCTCACGTGAAATCCAATCTGCTGTTGTCGTGCGTCCCGGATCGCGCCACCGGTCCGATTGACCGGCAGGACCATCACTTCACCGGGGTGTGAGGTCGATTGCGAGGGGCGCGCTTAGGCTGGCGGGCGCCGCTGGTCAAGGTTGTGCTCGTCGACGCGACTTGCGATGGGCGGCGCATGACGAGTGTGCGCGATCCCGAAAACTGTTCGACCATGACCGAAGTCCGGGCCGGGGTCGACGACGTCGATCGGCGCCTGGTGGCGCTGATCGCCAGGCGCTTCGGCTACATGGATGCGGCCGCGCGGATCAAGGGCGAGCGGGCCGCCGTCCGCGACGAGGCGCGCAAAGCCGAGGTCAAGGCCAAGGTGGACGACGCGGCTCTGGAACTTGGCGTCGATCGCTCGCTCTTGGCGCGCCTCTATGAAGACATCATCGAAACTTCCATTGCTCATGAACTGATCGAGTATGACCGCATCCGCCGCTAGCGCCGCCGCTTCGGTCCGTTGACGAGCGCCCGCACGATGCCCCGCACCGCCTGAACTTCGCGCCCTGACCAGCGCGCCTTGGACAGGATCGTGCGAAGATTGTGACGAGTGGTGGTGGCGCGCTCGGGCGGGTGGAAGTAGCCGGCATCCTCAAGCTCGCGGTCGACTTGCCCGATCAGCCCTTCCAGTTCGAAATGGGCGGCCGGGGCCTCGGCATCCTTCGCCGGCGGCTGGGCCAGCGCTTCGCCTTTCGACCATTCGTAGGCGAGCAGGATTACCGCCTGGGCAAGGTTGAGCGAGCCGAACGCGGGATTGATCGGGACCGTGACGATCATGGTGGCGAGCGCGACGTCTTCGCTGGCAAGGCCGGACCGTTCGGGCCCGAACAGGATCGCCGAGCGGCCGGAGGACGCGTGGATCTCGGCCGCCATTTCCTCCGGGCGGACGACTGGCAGGATCAGATCGCGGCGGCGCACGGTCGAGGCATAAACCGTTGCGCAGTCGCCGACGGCCTCGGCCACACTGTCGAACAGCCGCGCGCCTTGCAGCACCGCATCCGCCCCGCTCGCCGCCGGCCCCGCCTGCGGGTTCGGCCAGCCATCGCGTGGCGCAACGAGGCGAAGCTCGGTCAGGCCGAAATTGAGCATGGCCCTCGCGGCCTTGCCGATGTTCTGCCCGAGCTGCGGGCGGACGAGGACGATGATCGGCTTTCGCTCGTCCTTCGATACGCGGCCTTCGGCTTCGCTCACTCCCCTACCCAGGATGAGCGGGTCCCCTTGAGCGAGTTCACAGCAACCGCCCCGTCTTCTCGTCGGGCGCCTCCACGCTCCCGGCGATCTCCGCAAAATCCTGCGGCTCCGTGAAGTCCTTGTAGACGCTGGCGAAGCGGATGTAGGCGACGTGGTCGAGGGCCCTGAGGCCGGCCATCACCGCTTCGCCGATGCGGTCGACGCGGACATCGTCGCCCTGCGTCTCGAGCTGCCGCTGAATGCCCGACACGAGCCGCTCGATCCGCTCGGCCGCGATGTCGCGCTTGCGGCAGGCAAGCGCGATCGAGCGTTCCAGCTTGCGGCGGTCGAACGGCTCGCGCTTGCCGTCCTTTTTGACGACCGTGAGATCGCGCAGCTGGACCCGCTCGAACGTCGTGAAGCGCGCCCCGCACGCCTCGCATTGCCGCCGGCGCCGGATCGCCGCGCCGTCCTCCGACGAGCGGCTGTCCTTCACCTGGCTGTCTTCATGCGCGCAGAACGGGCAGCGCATTATCGTGAGTAGACCGGCACCGGCCCGCGCCCCCACCCGGCCGCCCAGACAGAGTATCCTTGACGGGCGGCCGGGTGGGGGCGCGGGCCGGTGCCGTGCGCGCGGCAGCGCATCGAGTCAGAGCTCCGGGTAGATCGGGAAGCGAGCGCAGAGCTCCTCGACGCGGCGCCCGACCGACTGCTCGACCTGAGCGTCGCCCGCTTCGCCGTTGGTGCGCAGGCCATCGACGACTTCCGCGATGAGCCCGCCGATCTGACGGAACTCGGCCTCGCCGAAGCCGCGCGTCGTGCCGGCGGGGGTGCCGAGGCGGATGCCCGAGGTGACGAACGGCTTTTCCGGGTCGAACGGGATGCCGTTCTTGTTGCAGGTGATCGAGGCGCGGTCGAGCGCATGTTCGGCATGCTTGCCCTTGGCCTGCTTGGGGCGAAGATCGACCAGCATCAGATGGTTGTCGGTGCCGCCCGAGACGATGTCGAGCCCTTCGTCCTGCAGCGCGCGGGCGAGCGCGCGGGCGTTGGCGACGATGTTGTTGGCGTAGGTCTTGAACTCGGGCTCGAGCGCCTCCTTGAACGCCACCGCCTTCGCGGCGATGACGTGCATCAGCGGGCCGCCCTGCAGCCCCGGGAAGACGGCCGAGTTCATCTTCTTGGCGATCGCCTCGTCGTTGCTCAGGATCATGCCGCCACGCGGGCCGCGCAGCGACTTGTGCGTGGTCGTCGTGACGACGTGGGCGTGGGGGATGGGGCTGGGGTGCGCGCCGCCCGCGACCAGGCCCGCGAAGTGCGCCATGTCGACCATCAGATAGGCGCCGACCTCGTCCGCGATGGCGCGGAACGCGGCGAAGTCCCACGTGCGCGAATAGGCCGTGCCGCCGGCAATGATCAGCTTGGGCCGGTTCTCCCGCGCGATCCGCGCGACCTCGTCCATGTCGATCAGCTGGTCGTCGCGGCGCACGCCATAGGGGATGGGCTTGAACCACTTGCCCGACATGTTGACCGGCGATCCGTGGGTCAGGTGCCCGCCGGCGTTGAGGTCGAGCCCCATGAAGCTGTCGCCCGGCTGCAGCAGCGCCAGGAACACCGCCTGGTTCATCTGGCTGCCGCTGTTGGGCTGGACGTTGGCGAAGCCGGCGCCGAACAGTTCCTTGGCCCGGTCGATCGCCAGCTGCTCGACGACGTCGACATATTCGCAGCCGCCATAGTAGCGCTTGCCCGGATAGCCCTCGGCATATTTGTTCGTGAGCACCGAGCCCTGCGCCTCGAGTACCGCGCGAGACACGATGTTCTCCGACGCGATCAGTTCGATCTTGTCGCGCTGGCGGCCGAGCTCCAGGCCGATCGCGTCGGCGATCGCCGGATCGGCCTGGGCCAGCGAGTGGGTGAAGAAACCGTCAGGCTGGTCGTTGAGGTTGGCGGCGGTGGCCATCAGGCGTGCTCCTGCTGCGAAAGCATGTCGACGCGGCGCTGGTGGCGCCCGCCCAGAAAGTCGGTGTCGAGAAAGGCCGTGACGCAGGCGCGCGCCATCTCCGGTCCAATGATCCGCGCGCCGAGCGCCAGGACATTGGCATCGTTGTGCTGGCGCGCAAGGCCGGCCGAGAGCGGTTCGGAGACGAGCGCGCAGCGGCAGGCCGGCTCGCGGTTGACCGCGATCGAGATGCCGATGCCTGACCCGCAGATCGCGATGCCGCGGGGGGCTCGTCCGCTGGCGATCGCCGCTGCCATGCGTGCGCCATATTCGGGATAGTCGACCGAGGCGGTGCTCTCCGGGCCGAGGTCGATCACGCCATGCCCGCTCTCGCGCAGCCAGGCGGCAAGCTCTTCCTTCAGGGCGAACCCGGCGTGATCGGAACCGATGGCGATTTGCATGCGCAGCGCCCTAGGCCAAGCGGCGGGGATTCGCCAGCGTCAGGCGGCGCGGCGTTCTTCCAGGGTGAGGCGGCTCCACACCTCGCTCAGCGCGCCCACCAGCTCGTCGATCATCGCTTCGCTATGGCACGGGCCGGGCGTGAGGCGCAGCC
>CAXSDY010000032.1:0-19116 GCA_964235835.1 uncultured Sphingomonadaceae bacterium
AGAACAAATGGTGCCCAGGAGAGGACTCGAACCTCCACGACCTTGCGATCGCCAGCACCTGAAGCTGGTGCGTCTACCAATTCCGCCACCTGGGCACAGGGACATCGTTCTGTCGGTAGGCGGCGGCGCTTAGAGGGGCGCGGCGCGGCTTGTCAATGCGGCGGGGAGGCGCCAAGGACGCGGCCATGATCGACCGCCAGCAAATGCTTGTCACGGTGTTCGGCGGAGGCGGGTTTATTGGCCGCTACGTCAGCGAGGCCCTGCTCCGTGCCGGCGTCCGCCTGCGCGTCGCGCAGCGCGATCCGCGCCGAGCGTACTTCATTCAGCCGCTGGCGGCCGTCGGACAGGTCAGTTTCGTGGCGGCCGACCTGGCTCATCCGCACAGCGTTGCGCAGGCGCTGGACGGCGCCAATGGAGCGATCAACCTGGTCGGCATCCTCAGGGGTCGCTTCGAGGCCGTCCACGTTGACGGCGCGCGCACGGCCGCTGTCGCTGCGCGAGACGCCGGCGCGTCGGCGTTCGTCCAGGTGAGCGCGATCGGCGCCGATGCCGCGAGCCCATCGGCATACGGCCGCTCGAAAGCGCACGGCGAGCAGGCGGTGCGCGAGGCGCTCCCTGGAGCGACGCTCATCCGCCCAAGCCTCGTGTTCGGGCCCGAGGACCAGCTCACCAACCGGTTCGCCAGCATGGCGGGCTTGCCCGTGCTGCCGGTGGTCGCGCCGCGCACCCGCTTCCAGCCGATCTATGTCCGCGACCTTGCCCGCGCCATCGCCGCGGCGGTGCTGGAGCCCGCCGCGCATGGCGGCCGGACGTACGAGCTCGGCGGTCCCGAAGTCGTCACCATGCGAGCGCTGAACGAGCAGGTCGCCCAGCTTGCGGGCAAGTCGCCGGATATCGCCGAGGTTCCGGACTTCGCCGCGCACCTGCTCGCCAAGCTTGGGTTCCTGCCCGGCGCACCGCTGACCACCGATCAGTGGGCCATGCTGCAGCGGGACAACCTCGTGGCTCCCGGAGCTGCTGGTCTCGACGCGTTCGGGATCCAGCCGACACCGCTTGCCGCGGTGGCCGGCGAGTGGCTCGATCGCTTTCACCAGGGTGGCCGTTTCCGTTCCCGTGCCTCGATGAAGCAGAGCGCGCCGGCCGCCTGAACGACCTCTTCGCCCAAGGAGCGCCCGTGCCGATCATCCTCGTCGTCATCCTGCTCGGCATCGTCGAGGGGGTCACGGAATTCCTGCCGGTCAGCTCGACCGGCCACCTGATCCTCGCCAACGCGCTGCTCGGCTATGATCCCGAGACGTGGAAGGTGTTCAACGTCGTCATCCAGCTTGGGGCGATGCTGGCGGTTGTCGTCCTGTTCTGGCGCACGATCGTGGCGGTGCTGAAGGGGCTCCTGCGCCGTGAGCCGGGGGCGATCGCCTTCGTTCGCAACGTCCTGATCGCCTTTGCGCCGGCCGCCGTCATAGGGCTTGCGGTCCACAAATATATCGAGGCGATGCTCGGCTCGGCCGAGATCGTCTCGGTCGCCCTGATCGTCGGCGGCATCGCGATCCTGGTTGTCGAGCGGACCGCCAAGACCCCGACGATCGCGTCCGTGTCGGCCATTCCGTGGACGAAGGCGCTGGCGATCGGCTTCGTCCAGTGCCTGGCGATGGTGCCGGGGGTGAGCCGCTCCGGCGCAACGATCCTGGGAGCGCTCAGCCTCGGCGTGGAGCGACGCACGGCCGCCGAGTTCAGCTTCTTCCTTGCGCTGCCGACCATGCTGGGGGCGACGGTGCTGGAGCTCGCGAAGAACCGGCACAACCTCGGGCCGATCGGGCTCGACAAGATCGGGCTGGGTTTCGTCGTGTCGTTCCTCGTCGCGCTGGTGGTCATCAAGGCATTCCTGGCCATCGTCACGCGGCGCGGCTTCGGCCCGTTCGCCTGGTACCGCATCCTGGCCGGCGCAGCGGCGTTGACCTGGCTGCTGGCGTCCTGAACCGAGACCGTCCGCATGGACGGTTGCATCGATCAGGCTGATGCCCATATGTTGCACTGCAGCAAAGAGGCGGTGTCGCTTTGCGTCAAGCAGCGACGGGAGCGACCATGCGCAAGAGAAGCCTCGGCAGTACCATCAGCCGCCTTAAGGCGCTGGCCCAGCGAGCCGTTCCCGCTTCCGACGGGATCGCGTCGGCGCCTCACGCGCGGCTGAGCGAGCTGACTTCCTTCGGCTCCAACCCGGGCAGGTTGAAGAGCTGGGCCTTCGTTCCGGAGGGGGTGACCCCTGTCCCCCTCGTCGTCGTGCTGCACGGCTGCACCCAGACGGCGGCCGGCTACGATCGTGGGGCCGGCTGGTCCGAACTTGCCCAGCGGGCCGGTTTCGCCGTCCTGTTCCCGGAGCAGCAGCGGGAGAATAACGCGAACTTGTGCTTCAACTGGTTCAGCCCGCAGGATACCGCCAGGGATGCCGGTGAGGCGCTGTCCATCCGTCAGATGATCGTCGCGATCGTCGAGCGCAACGCGATCGACCCGAAGCACATCTACGTCACCGGGCTGTCGGCGGGCGGGGCGATGACGTCGGTGATGCTCGCCACCTACCCCGAACTTTTCGCGGGCGGAGCGATCATCGCCGGCCTGCCCTATGGCGCGGCGGCGTCTGTGCCCCAGGCGTTCGAGCGGATGCGAGGCCACGGCCATGTCGACGATGCGGCTTACGCCACGCTGGTTCGGCGCGCCTCGCACCATCGCGGGCGCTGGCCGACCGTATCCGTATGGCACGGCACGGCCGACGCGACGGTCGACGTGACGAATGCCGACGCGATCATCGGCCAGTGGCGATCCCTCCATGGCGCCGGGGAGCGACCCGACCGGAAAGGGGTCGTGAACGGCTTTCCGCACCGCCAGTGGTTGGACGAGAGCGGGCGCGTCGCGATCGAGGACTATCGGATCACCGGCATGGGCCACGGCACGCCGCTGAAGACCGCGGGTCCTGACGGGATCGGCGCGGCGATGCCGCACATGCTGGATGTGGGCATCTCGTCGACGATGCGGATCGCCGAGGGCTGGGGCTTGCTCAAGCACGTCAGGCCGCGCGCCGCCCCTGCGACCCGCGTCCTCGAGCCGGAGCATCCCAAACCGGGCGACGACCTGTTGCCGGGGGCGTCCGTCGGGGTCCAGGCAACGATCGAGGCGGCGCTGCGCTCGGCCGGTCTGATGCGTTGAGCACCGTGTGGAGCCGCCTGCCCCTACCCTGACCATCGGCACGGCCGGGTGGAGCATTCCGCCAGCCTGGCGGTCGAGCTTCCCCGAGTCAGGAACGTCGCTCGAGCGCTATGCTACGCGGTTTGCCGGGGCCGAGATCAACTCCTCGTTCCATCGGCGGCACCGGCCGGGAACTTGGGCGCGGTGGGCCGCAAGCGTGCCCGAGACGTTCCGCTTTGCCGTAAAGATCCCCAAGACGATCACGCACAAGGCCAAGCTGGTGGACTGCGCGGCTCTGCTCGACGAGTTCGCGCTCGACGTTGAGCCGCTCGGCGCGAAACATGGCGTGACGCTCGTTCAGCTTCCGCCATCGCTGGCCTTTGATCCCGAACTCGCCAGTTCTTTCTTCCTGCAACTTCGAAGGCGCGTGACAGGAGAAATTGCCTGCGAGCCGCGGCATGCCGAGTGGTTCACCCCTGCCGCCGACGCGCTCCTCGCATCGCTCCGGGTGGCGCGAGTGGCCGCCGACCCGGCGGTCGTCCCTGCGGCCGCGGAGCCCGGCGGCTGGCGGGGACTCGCCTACTGGCGCTTGCACGGCTCCCCGCAGATGTACCGCTCCAGCTATGATCCGGACCGGCTCTGCGGCATCGCCGACGTCATTCAGCCGGTAATCGGGCGAGGCGATGCGGCCTGGTGCGTGTTCGACAACACCGCCTCTTCCGCGGCACTGGGAAACGCCTTGACCCTCGGAACTCTGTTGCAGCCCTGAGCGCGGCTGCGTGCGATCTCGGTACGGCGCCGAATTAAATTATCGTTATGTCCGCTCGCGGACTCGGAGGTGGAGCGCCGTTGTGAGATAGCTCGTCGTGGGGAAACATGATGACCGACTATCGCCTCTACCGCCTCGATCCCAGGGGCAAGATCGAGTCCGCGCAATGGTTGACGGCGGAGGATGACGCCGACGCCGTGGCGCAGGCGCGGTCGCTCGATGGAGTTGCGCTGTGCGAGCTGTGGGAAAGCAACCGGCTCGTCGCCCAACTCCGGGTTCGCGCCATCGCTTGATCCGGCACGGATAGCGGTGGGCGGTGGACGCCGCGCATTGTCGCGCTAAAGCCCTGCAGCATGTGGCAGCTGTTCCAGTTCCCCCTGTGTCCGTTCTCGCGCAAGGTTCGCCTGGTGCTTGGCGAGAAGAGCATCGCACACGAGCTGGTGCGCGAGAACCCGTGGGATCGACGGGACGAGTTCATGGACCTGAACCCCGCTGGCGAGACGCCCGTCTTGGTCGAGACCGAGCAGAACGTGACCCTGATCGGCAGCCAGGCGATCGTCGAGTATTTCGACGAGACCGTCGACAAGATGCCGGTGATCCACGGCAATGCGGTCGCCCGCGCCGAGATCAGGCGCCTGACGACCTGGTTTGACGAGAAGCTGTTCCGCGAGGTCGTCGAGCCGCTGATGTTCGAACGGATGCGCAAGCGGCTGGTCAGCCGGGAGTCGCCGGACACACGGGTGCTGCGGGACGCCATGCGGGTCGCCAATGGCCACCTCGACTATCTCGACTATCTGCTCGATCACCGCCGCTGGCTGGCCGGCGCCGGGCTCAGCCTGGCGGACTTCGCCGCAGCCGCGCAACTCAGCGTCATCGACTACCTCGGCGCACTCGATTGGCGCGGGCACAAGCAGACCAAGGACTGGTACGCGGTGATGAAGTCGCGGCCCGCCTTCCGACCGCTGCTGGGCGAGCGGATGGAAGTCATCGTGCCGCCGGCCCACTACGACAAGGTGGACTTCTAGCCCGACCGCAACGCTCAGCCGAGGGTCGCGGCGATCAGATAGTTCAAGCGAAGGTCCTCACTCAGGTGAAGCCCGCGCGCCGGCGAGAAGGCGATCCCGGCGGTATCGCCGACCGTTAGCGCGGCCTCGCCCATCAACTGCCGCATGCGCTCCGGCGGGATGAACTGGTCGTAGTCGTGCGTCCCCCGCGGGATGCGCCCCGAACCCTCGGCCAGAGTGATCGTCAGCAGCTTCGACCAGGCCGTCCGGTTCGGCGTCGAGAGGATCAGCAGCCCGCCGGGCGCCAGGCGCCGCGCCAGCGCTGCGACGAACATGGCGGGCGCCGCAACATGCTCGATCACCTCCATTGCGGTGACGAGGTCGAACCTCCCGGCCAGATCTTCGACCGGCGTTGCCTGATAGTCGACCGCGAGACCCTGCCCTGCGGCATGCTCCCGCGCCGCTGCGATCAGTTCGGGGGCAGCGTCGATCCCGGTCACCGCCGCTCCCAGCCGGGCGAGCGGCTCCGCGAGCAGCCCGGCGCCGCAGCCGACGTCCAGCGCGGTCTTGCCGAGCAGTGGTCGCATCGCCCGCTCATCGCCAAGCCAGTGCCGGTCGATCTGAGCCCGCACGAAGCGCAGCCGCACCGGGTTCAAGCGGTGCAGCATCGCGGAAGCCCCGTCCGGATCCCACCAGTCCCCCGCCATCGCGCCGAAGTGTGCTGCCTCCCGCGCCACTATGCTCGGCGCGCCGGAGGACGGGAATGGCTGCATGCTTGTGTTCACCATGGCCCGTTCCTAACAGGACGCCGCGCCGCAACCAAGGAACGCCGCTCGCCCATGCCCCGCATCGTGATGAAGTTTGGCGGCACGTCGATGGCGGGGATCGAGCGCATCCGGGCCGTCGCGGAGCGCGTCAAGCGCGAGGTCGACAACGGCGACCAGGTCGCGGTGGTGGTCTCCGCCATGGCGGGGGAAACCGACCGCCTGGTCCAGTTCTGCAAGGAAGCGGCGCCGCTCTACGATCCGCGTGAGTATGACGTGGTCGTAGCCAGCGGCGAGCAGGTCACCAGCGGCCTGCTCGCCATCACGCTGCAGGGCATGGGTCTGAACGCCCGCTCCTACATGGGATGGCAGCTTCCGATCCGGGCCTCGGGCCACGCCAGCGCGCTGATCGAGGGCATCGACGTCGACGTGCTCGAGCGCGTGTTCGACGACGGCGGCATAGCGGTTATCCCGGGCTTTCAGGGCATGACCAAGGAAGGCGCACTCGCCACCCTCGGGCGCGGCGGATCGGACACGTCCGCGGTGGCGCTCGCGATCGCGATGAGCGCCGACCGCTGCGACATCTACACCGACGTCGATGGCGTCTACACCACCGACCCGCGGATCGTGCCGCGCGCCCGCAAGCTCGAACGCATCACCTACGAGGAAATGCTCGAGCTTGCCTCAGTCGGCGCCAAGGTGCTGCAGACCCGGTCGGTCGGACTGGCGATGCGCTTCGACATGCCGCTGCAGGTGCTGTCGTCCTTCGAAGACCTGCCCGGCACCATGATCGTCGGCGAACATCCGGACGGAGAAGAGATGGAACGCAATGTCGTCACGGGCATCGCCCACGATCGCAACGAGGCGCAGATCACCCTCGTCGGCCTGCCCGACCGGCCAGGCACGGTGGCCGCCGTGTTCGGTCCCCTGGCAGGGGCCAACATCAACGTCGACATGATCGTCCAGACCGCGCCGCGTCATGGCGAGACGAGCGAGATCACCTTCACCGTTCCGCGCGCCTCGCTGGCCCAGACCAGCGATGCGCTGGAGAAGATCAAGGGTCCGGTCGGCTTTGCCGAAATCATCACCGACACCGATGTGGTCAAGGTCAGCGTCGTCGGGGTCGGCATGCGGTCGCATGCGGGCGTCGCCGCCAAGATGTTCGAGACCCTGGCCGAGCGCGGCATCAACATCCTCGCCATCTCGACCTCGGAGATCAAGGTCTCGGTGCTGATCCAGGAGGACTATACGGAGCTCGCGGTGCGCGTCCTGCACACCGCATTCGGGCTGGACGCCCCGAGCTCGGCCGACGGAGCGCCCGCATGAGCGGAGAAGGCCTGATCGCCGAACCTCGAGCCATGCACGGCTCGGTGGGCAGCGCCCGGCTTGCCGAGCTGATGAAGCGCGGCACCGATTTCCTCGGCTGCGAGGTCGCCATCCTGTGCGGCGCGATGAGCTGGGTCAGCGAGCGCAATCTGGTCGCCGCCATCTCGAACGCGGGCGGCTTCGGCGTGATCGCGTGCGGGGCGATGACCCCCGACCTGCTCGACCGCGAGATCGCCGGCACGAAGGAGCGGACGGCCCGGCCGTTCGGCGTCAACCTCATCACCATGCACCCGCAGTTGAGCGATCTGATCGATGTCTGCACGCGCCATCGCGTCGGCCACGTCGTGCTTGCCGGCGGCCTGCCGCCGGCAGGGGCCATCGACCGCATCAAGGCGAGCGGGGCCCAGCTGATCGCATTCGCGCCGGCACTCGCGCTCGCCAAGAAGCTGCGCCGCTCGGGCGTTGACGCGCTGGTGATCGAGGGCATGGAAGCCGGCGGCCACATCGGGCCGGTCTCGACGTCCGTCTTGGCCCAGGAGATCCTGCCCGAGGTCGCGGCCGAAATCCCGGTGTTCGTCGCCGGCGGGATCGGGCGCGGGGAGGCGATCGCCGCCTATCTGGAGATGGGCGCGGTCGGCGTACAGCTCGGCACCCGCTTCGTCTGCGCGACCGAGAGCATCGCCCACGCCAACTTCAAGCGCGCGTTCCTGCGCGCCTCCGCCCGCGACGCCGTGCCAAGTGTCCAGCTCGACGTCCGCTTGCCGGTCATCCCGGTCCGCGCGCTCAAGAACCGGGAGACCGAGAATTTCGCCGCCAAGCAGCGCGAGATCGCGAATGCGCTTGATGGTGGTGCGCTCGAGATGGCCGAAGCCCAGCTTCAGATCGAACGTTATTGGGCGGGAGCGCTGCGCCGCGCGGTCATCGACGGCGACGTCGAAAGCGGCTCGGTGATGGCGGGACAATCGGTCGGCATGGTCAAGCGGGAGGAACCGGTCGCCAGCATCATCGCCGAACTCGTCGGCCAGGCGAGCGCCGCGCTGGAAGACCGCGCCTGATCGGTTCGGCAGCAGCCGGGACACCCATTCCAGCTCGCGCCGCGTTGGCACGATCGAGCTCGAGCGGTCCGGAGCGCATCCCGGCTGCTCCCTGCGCAGATGCGCACCACCTGTCTACGCCCACCGTAACGAGAATGCCCGAACGAGCGCATCCGTTCCGGACCAAGAGGGCGCGCTTGGCGTGTCCGGCCCGCGTCTGCTAGCGCTGCGCCATGCCCGCCACCGCCGCCACCGCCGCACGCGAGATACTCACCGGGCTTCATGCGTTGATGGCCAAGCGCGGATCGCCCCAGGCCAAGCTGGACCATGTCGTCGACCTGATCGCGACGGCGATGAAGAGCGAGGTCTGCTCGATCTACCTGCTGCGCGACAGCTTGCTGGAGCTGTCGGCTACCCACGGGCTGCGCAAGGAAGCCGTCCACGTCACCCGCCTCACGCTGAGTGAGGGCCTGGTCGGCACGATCGCCCGCGAAGGCCGCATCCTCAACCTTGCCGAAGCTTCGAACCATCCCGAGTTCGTCTATCGGCCTGAGACGGGGGAGGAGCATTTCCACAGCTTCGCGGGCGTGCCGATCATCCACCGCGAGCAGGCGATCGGCGTCCTTTCCGTTCAGCACGCCGACCCGCGCCGCTACGACGACGTCGAGATCGAGGCGCTGCAGACCGTCGCCATGGTCCTGTCCGAGCTGCTGGCGAGCGCGCGGCTGGTCGATGCCACGCGCCGCGGTGCCACGCGCGATACCGGTTCGGTGCGCCTCGCCGGGCTCAAGCTGGTGGCCGGCATGGCACGCGGCGTCGCGGTCTTCCACCAGCCGCGCGTGATCGTGCACCAGACCGTTGCGGAGGACACGGAGGCAGAGCGGGCGCGGGTCTACGACGCCTTCCGCCGGATGCGCGAGCAGATCGAGAACATGACCCGCGAGGCCGAGTTCGGCACCGTCGGCGAGCATGCCGAGATCCTCCAGACCTATAAGATGTTCGCCTATGACGAGGGTTGGGGCCGGCGGATCAACGAGGCGATCGACAGCGGCCTGACCGCCGAGGCAGCGATCGAGCGGGTCCAGCAGCGCACCCGCGCGCGCATGCGCGACATCGACGACCCGCTCCTCAAGGAGCGGATGCACGACCTCGACGACCTCGCCAACCGCCTGCTCCGCATCGTGTCGGGGCGCATGGGCACCGCGGCGCAAACCGGGCTGGCGCGTGACACCGTCCTGATCGCGCGCAACCTCGGGCCCGCCGAACTGCTCGAATACGATCGCCGCCGACTGAAGGCCGTTGTGGTCGAGGAAGGCTCGCTGACGGCCCACGTGACGATCGTCGCGCGCGCGATGGGGGTGCCGATGATCGGGCGCATCGCTGACATGCGCCACATCGCCAACGAAGGCGACACGGTGCTGGTCGACGGCGACAGCGGTGCCGTCGTGGTGCGCCCGACGCGTGCGCTGTCGACCGCCTTCGACACCCGCATGGCGACCAGCCAGCGGCGCCGTGCCGAGTTCGCGGCGCTCCGCTCGCTTCCGTCGCTGACCCGCGACGGCCAGCGAGTCACGCTGATGGTCAACGCCGGCCTGCCGGACGATGCCGCCGCGCTCGAGGCCTCGGGCGCCGAAGGCATCGGCCTGTTTCGCACCGAGTTCCAGTTCCTCGTCGCCGCGACCCTGCCCGGGCGCGAGAGCCAGCAGCGGCTCTACCGCTCGGTCCTCGACAGCGCTGGCGACAAGCCGGTCGTGTTCCGCACGCTCGATATCGGCGGCGACAAGGCCCTTCCCTATCTGGCCGACGGGCGCGACGAGAGCGAGAATCCGGCGATGGGCTGGCGCGCGCTGCGCCTCAGCCTGGAGCGCTCCACCCTGATGAAAGCGCAGGCCCGCGCGCTGATCGAGGCCGCGGCTGGCCGGGTCCTGCGGGTGATGTTCCCGATGGTGTCCGAGCCGTGGGAATATGAGGAGGCTCGGACGCTGTTCGAGCAGCAGCTCGAATGGGCCACGGAGGCCAAGCGCCCGCTGCCGAGCCGGGTCGAGTTCGGCGCGATGCTCGAGGTACCGAGTCTCGCCGAAGTGCTCGACGTCCTCCTGCCGCGGCTCGACTTCCTGTCGATCGGCACCAACGACCTGACCCAATTCCTGTTCGCCGCCGACCGCGCCGACCCGCGGCTCGCGGCGCGTTACGACTGGCTGGGAGCGCCGATCCTCCGCTTTCTCCGCCGGGTCGCCGACCAGGCCCGTGCCGCCGGGGTCCCCGTCCGGCTGTGCGGCGAGATGGGCGGCCGACCGCTCGAGGCGATGGCGCTGATCGGCATCGGCATCGACCAGTTCTCGATCACCCCCGCGGCGGTCGGTCCTGTCAAGGCGATGGTCCGCTCGATCGATGGCGCCGCGGTGCGCGACAAGATGGCCGCGCTGCTCGCCAGGCCGCCGCGCGACATGCGCCGGGTGCTCGGTGAATGGGCGCGCAAGCACGGCGCGGTGCTGGACTGAGGCAAGGACCTCTCGCATTCCACAAGCGAGCGGTTTAGAGGAGGAGCATGGAAGAAACCGAACAGCCAGGCGAGACCGTTGGCCAGCGTCTGCGCGCTGCGCGGGAGGCCCAGCAGTTGACCCTCGACGATGTGGCCGCCCATACCCGCATCCCGGTGCGGCACCTCGCCAGCCTGGAGGCGAGTGAGTGGGAGAGCCTTCCCGCGCCGACCTACTGTTTGGGTTTCGCGAAAAACTACGCCGCCGTGGTCGGCCTGGATCGCGCGACCGTCGCTGATGACTTGCGCGCCGAGATGGGCGGCACGCGCCAGACCTTTTCGCAGGGCGAGGTGTTCGAGCCCGTCGATCCGAAGCGCACCATGCCCAAATGGCTGATCCTGGGCGCAATCCTGGGTGTCGTCCTGGTCCTAGCGGTGCTCAGCTGGTTGCGACAGCGCGAGCTCGCGCCGGTTGAGCCGGACGCCGGTGCCACAACGACGGCCGCGCCTCCGGCCGGCCCTCCCCAACCGACCGCGCTGGCCGCGCCCGCGGCGACCGGCCCGGTCGTGATCACGGCGCTTCAGGACGCCTGGATCAAGGTTCATGAACCCGGTGGAGCCACGCTTCGCCAATCGTTGCTCAAGCAGGGCGAAACGTTCGCGGTACCCTCCAGCATCGCCGCGCCGCTCCTCGACACCGGGCGGCCGGAGGCGCTCAGGATCACTGTCGGCGGACGCGATGTTCCGCCGATCGGCACGCCGGGCCATAGTGTCAGCGCCGTCAGCCTGCTCCCGGCCGACCTCGCCCGTGGGGCCACCGCCGCGCCTGCTCCGGAAGCTGCCGCCGCAGCGCGATAGTTCATTGCGATGAAAGCGGCGGCGCGCCATCATCGGCGGGCCGCCTGACTGCCGGGAACCCCTCCATGCGCCGACACACTGCCACCCTTTTCATTGCCCTGCTGCTGACCGCCGCGCCGGCGATCTCCCGCGATCCCCCGACCGTCGAGGATCGCGTCCACCGCCTCGAGCGGCAGGTGCGCAGCGTGAACCGGGTCGTCTTCCCCAAGGGCGAACCGGCGGACGCGGCAGGCTTCTCGGATGCCCCCGCCGCGACCAAGGATTCGGTCGATACGCTCACGACCCGGCTCGACGCGGTCGAGAAGCAGATGTCCGACCTCGTGCGGACCAGCGAGGAGAACAGCCATCGGCTGAGCGTCATGGAGACCGATCTCGCCCGCTTGCGCGCCGAGCAGGACAGCCGCTTCAAGGCACTGGAGGGCGGCGCCGCCCCCGCGCCGGCCACGACGCGCGACGCAGCGCCGGCACCCTCCCGCGCACGGGCGGAGGCGGCGGCGCCGGCCGCCGAGCCGCCAGAGCCTGTTGCGACCCGCACGGCCGCAGCCGGGCCCGTCAGCTTCGAGGCGGGAGGCGAAGCCGCCTACAATGACGGCTTTGCGCTGTGGAACGCCAAGAAATACGACCAGGCGATCACGCAGCTGCGCGCCATGACGTCCAGTTTTCCGGGGCACCGACGGGTCAGCTGGGCCAACAATCTCATCGGCCGGTCCCTGCTCGACAAGGGCCAGCCGCGGGCCGCCGCCGAAGCGTTGCTCGCCAATTACCGCAGCAATCCCAAGGGCGAGCGGGCGGCCGACAGCCTGTTCTATCTGGGACAATCGCTGGTCAAGCTGGGCCAGCCGGGCCAGGCCTGCAAAGCCTATGCGGAACTGACCGATGTCTACGGCACGACCATGCGCGCTCAGCTCAAGGCCATGATTCCCCCGGCGCGCGCGCAGGCGAAGTGCGGCTGAGCCCGGACCTCCTCGCCCTCTTCACTGCCGATCTCGACACGCTGGTCGCGCCCGATGCTCGCGTGGGTATTGCGGTATCCGGCGGGCCCGACAGCCTGGCGCTGTTGCTTCTCGCCCACCACGTCCGGCCCGGCCTGATCGAGGCCGCCACGGTCGACCATGCCTTGCGTGCTGGCAGTGCGGAGGAGGCGCAAACGGTGGCTGAGACCTGCGCACAGTTCGGCATCCCGCACTCGATCCTCACGGCGCGGTGGCTCAGTCGCCCCGTCGGCAATGTCCAGGCTCGCGCGCGGGCCGAACGCTATGCCCTGCTGGGCGAGTGGGCGGCCGGGCGCGGACTGGCAGCAGTCGCGACCGCCCATCATGGCGACGACCAGGCCGAGACCCTGCTGATGCGCCTCGGCCGGGCAGCGGGGGTCACCGGCCTGTCTGGCATTCGGCCGGTCGCCGACTTGCCCGGCGGACCCAGCGCGCCCGCGGTGAAGCTGATCCGCCCGCTGCTCGGCTGGCGCCGCAGCACACTGGGGCAGATCGTCGAACAGGCCGGCGTGAAGCCCGTGGCCGATCCGGCGAACGAGGACGAGCGACACGATCGGACCCGCGTCCGGCGCTGGATGGCTGGCGCGCAATGGGCCGACGTGCCGCGCCTTGCGAGCACCGCGACCTATCTGCGAGAGGCCGACGAGGCGCTCGAGTGGGCGCTGAAGCCACTGCTCGGGGATCGGCTGAGCGAGGCGGACGGCGCGATCGCGCTCGACCCGCGGGGGCTTCCGCGGGAGCTGCAGCGCCGGCTCCTCCTCGCAGCCTTGGCTCGCCTCGGCGCGGCCGGTCCGCGCGGGCCCGATCTGAGCGCCGCGCTCGATCGGATGGTGGGGGGCGAGACCACGACGCTGGCCGGACTCAAGCTTCAGGGAGGCGCAACCTGGCGCGTCGGCCACGCTCCCCCGAGACGACCCGCTTAGATCCGTCCGCTCAGCCGAACAACCAGTGTCCGAGCAGGCGCCCGAACGGGAAGGTGAAGAACCCCGCGATGAGCAGCGCGCCGGTGACCATCGCGCGCACGGCGCGACGATGCCGGACGACGTTGTGCTGGCGCGCGGCGACGACGAGGATCGGCACTTGGAGGATCGTGAACGCCGACAGCAGGTGGATCAGGCTGAAGTGCCCATGATTGCTGAGCCGCACGAACAGCGAGAGCACCGCCGTCAGGAACATCGCGCCTGCCCACACCCAGCCGAGCCGGCGATGGACGACGTCGCCGCGTCTCCGCAGGAGGACGACCGGCGTCAAGGCAAGCGCCACCAGGATGGTCGCGAGATGCGCCCACACGATCGCCGGGACCCTGTTCCATTCGTATTGGCCGCGGGCAATCGCGACGAGCACGAACCCGAGGAGAATAACGGCTCCAGCCGCGAGAAGCTTCTCGTAGGCATCGGCGCCGATCGGCTGCGCGCGCTTGGTCGGCGAGCGGAGCGCGTCCGTCACGCGGCAACCTCCGGCATCAACCGCGGCATCGCCAGATATTTGAACGCCCCGAACGCCAACAGGGCGGCGGCAGCCGCTGCGACGTGGATCAGCCAGAAGGTGGCGGTCGGCAGGGAACTGTACAGCCCGCCGATCCAGCCGACCGCCGCGTTCGCGCCGAAGAAGGCGAGATAATAGAGGCCCACCACGGTCGCACTGATCGCCCGCGGCGCGACCTTGGTAAACAGCGCCAGGCTGACCGGCAGGATGTTGGCGAACGCGATGCTGTTGAGCAGGTGGAACATGACCGGCCAGAACAGGCCGATCTTGCCGCCGGCCGATGCGGTGCTCAGCGCGGCGGCGACCAGGCACAATCCGCCGGCGATGCTGAACAGGCTGCCGATGATCATCTTGCCGACCTCGTCGGGCTCGCGGTGCCGCTTGCCGTACCAGGTCCAGAATGCCGCCACCGCCACGAGCATCGAGAAGCTCAAGGCCGCATCGAGCGTGATTAGCCAGCTCGTCGGCAATGTCCGCCCGCCGAACGTGAGCTGGAAGTGCTGGTCGCCCCACACAAGATAGGCGTTGAAAATCTCCTGGTTGGTGAGCAGCGCCAGGGTAAGCACGGGGATGAGGATGATCAGCGCGATCACCCGGCGCCAGTCCTGGGCGCCGAGCTTCGCGCGGGGTCGGGCCCTCGCATCGCGACGGCGAACGTCGTCGCTCGGCAACCAGCGCGCACCCGACAGATAGATCAGCAGCCCCGCGACCATCACCACGCCGGCGGCGCCGAAGCCCCAGTGCCAGCCGACCTCCTCGCCGAGCGTCCCGGCGATCAGCGGCGCGATGATCACGCTGACGTTGATGGCGATGTAGAAGATCTGGAACGCCATCGCGCGCCGCAGGTCGGTTGCCGAATAGAGCGCACCGACCTGGCTGGCGATATTGCCCTTGAACATGCCGACGCCCAGCACCAGCGCGAACAGGGCCAGGAAGAAGCTCGCCTGGAATGCCATTAGGAAATGACCGATCGCCATCAGCACGCCGCCTGCGATCAACGTGACCTTGCGGCCGAGCAGCCGATCCGCGACGATCCCGCCAAGGATCGGGGTCGCGTAGACCAGCGCCGTGTAGGTCCCGAAGATGGCCGAAGCGAGCGGCTGGCCGTTCAGGCCGCGGTAGAAATGCGATCGCAGCCAGCCGAGTCCGACCACACTGCCGACGTGATCGGGCAGCAGCAGATACTTGACCATGTAGAGCACGAGCAGGGTCTGCATCGAGTAGTAGGAGAAGCGCTCGCACCCCTCCGTCACCGCCAGATAGCCGAGCCCCCGAGGATGACCGAGGAACGCACGGTCGTGCGGATCGTCCAGGACGCCATCGAGCTCCGGGGTCGCCTCGGCCAGGCTCATGCCCGGCGTCCGGCCGTTGCCGGGTCAGCCACGCGCCCTACCGAGTGGCGGGCGTGTCGGCCTGAGTCGCCTCGCGCTGCCCGCGCACCGCCTGGTTGATCTCCTGCAACGCACATCCGGACTGGCCCGCCGGGCCGATTGCGGAACAGGCCATCGGTCCGACGCCGGTCGTATTGGCCATCGCCTTCGACCGGTTGACCCACGAGTTGCGGGTCTGCGGCGGCGCGGCGGGACGCAGGTTGGGGGGCAGCCGGAACCGCTGCGTCTCCGGCAGCCGGCGGCAGACGACGACCGTGCTGTCCGTCTCGCGCGGGCACGGGTCGGTGCCGTAGACGATGACCTCGCTATTGCGCGTCTGGGCAAGCGCCGCCGCGGGAACGAGGACCAGGGAGCCCGCGGCGATCGCGGTGCCGGCTAAGCAGGAGAGCAGGGCTTTCATTCTCGTGTCCTTTCGACAGGGTCAACGGCCGCGCCGCGCCCAGGTTGCTCAGATCCGCTTCGACAGATTGATCGCGAGCCGACAGCCGGCGCGGATCGCCGTCGTCAGAATGGGGTGGCCGAACGCGTCCGCGGCGCCATGCGCCCGGGCGGTGTCGCGATGCTCCAGCTCTTCGGCCTGGAAGTCGAGGATATCGGCGGCAAGCTCCGGATCGGACTCGCCCAGTTCCACCAGCTGGTCGGCGTAGTGGCGGTCGATCTCGGTCTCGACCGCTTCGGTACACGCCATCGCCGCCTGTTCCGACATCAGCGCCGTCGCGGCACCCAGGGCAAAGCCCGCGACGCTCCAAATTGGTTGCAGCAGAGTCGGCCGGACCCGGCGCTGCGTCATCAGGGCGTTGAAACGATCGAGGTGCCGCTGCTCCTGCGCCGCCATGCGAGCGACCTGGTGCGAGGCCGTCGTGCCGCGGCCGAGCACCGCGAGCTGGCCGGCGTAGATGCGCGTCGCGCCATATTCTCCGGCCTGGTCCACGCGCAGCATGGCTGCGGTGTTCGGCCGGCGGTCTCCGGGCGCCGAGCCGGTCACGCGCGGCGCCGCCCGAGCAACAGCGCGGCAATCAGCCCGGCCCCGCCCAGCGACAGGACGGCGTTCCACGCGGCGAGCGACAAGCCGAGGAAGCGCCACTGCACCTGGTCACACTGGATCAGCGGCACCTTCATGATCTGCTTGAGCAGGTCGGCCGTGCGGCCGGCACCACTGCTCATCGTCGAGCAGGTCGTGAAGCCCTTGAAGACATGTGCCTCGACGCCGGCGTGATAGACGCCGATCGCCCCCGAAATCGCGATCGCCAGGGTCGCGAGCGCCGTCAGTGACCGGGCGCGCGGGCTGTCGGCGGCGAACAGGAAGGCGGCGCCGGCGAGCACGATGGCGGCCGCGTGCGGGTAGCGCTGCCACCAGCACATCTCGCATGGCCACAGTCCGCCGACATACTGCGAAAACAAGGCGCCGCCGAGCAGACCGACCGGGACGAGCAGCGCGAGCAGCCGGGCCGCCGCGCTCGACGACAGGCCGCCACGCGCGCCTATCGTCGGGAAGGTCGCCTCGCCCGCCATGCGCTTAGCGCGACGCGACCTTAGGCTTGGCCGCGACCGGCCCGGCGAGCCGCCGCAGCGTCTTTAGCGCATAGTCGAGCTGAAAGTCCTTCACCCCGGCGGTCTTGAGCTGATCCGCCGTCGCCGTGAAGCGCGGGTCGGGGGTGGTGTCTTCCTCCAGCAGGCTGTCGTCCACCTTCGTCTGGCTGAGCAGATGCTTGCGCAGGTCCGCCTCGCGCAGGCGCGGGCGGTCCTTGTAGTCGGGATCGCTGAGCTGCGGCACGAGGATGTCCGGATCGATCCCGCCCGCCTGCACCGACCGGCCCGAGGGGGTATAGTAGCGCGCCGTGGTGAGGCGCAGCACCGAGGCCGCGCTCATCGGCATGACGGTCTGCACGCTGCCCTTGCCGAAGCTCTTCTCGCCCAGCACGATCGCGCGCCGCTGGTCCTGCAGCGCGCCGGCGACGATCTCCGCCGCCGAGGCCGTCCCGGCATCGGTCAGAACGACGATCGGCAACCCGTGGGCGAGGTCGCCGGGGTGGGCGTAGAAGCGTTCGATGTCGGTCTTCTCGCGGCCGCGCTCGGAGACGATCTCGCCATGATCGAGGAACGCGTCGCTGACCGCCACCGCCTGGTCGAGCAATCCGCCCGGATTGGAACGAAGATCGACGACATAGCCGATCGGCCGGCCGCCGGTCGCCTTGTCGATCGCCATCAGCGCCGCTTCGGTCGCGGTGCCGGTCTGGGCCGAGAAGCTGTTGATGTTGATGACGCCGACGCCGTCGCGCACTTCCCACTTGACCGGCTTGAGCTCGATCCGCTCGCGCACCAGCGTAACGTCGAACGGCTTATCGCGCCCGGGCCGCACGATGGTCAGCTTGACCTTGGTGCCCGGCGCGCCGCGCATCTTCTCGACCGCTTCGTCGAGCGTCGCGCCGTACAGCAGCTGCCCATCGACATGCGTGATATAGTCGCCCGACTTGAGACCGGCGCGATCGGCCGGCGTGTCCTCGGTCGGCGTGACGATCTTGACCGCCCCATCCTCGGCCGAGACGCTCAGGCCCAGCCCGCCGTAGTTGCCCTCGGTCGTGGTCTTGGTCTGCTGAAAGTCCGCACCCTCGGCATAGGCCGAGTGAGGATCGAGCGCCGCCAGCATGCCGTCGATCGCGCCCTTGATCAGCACATGGTCGTCGACCTTGTCGACATATTGCGCGCGCACCCGCTGGAACACGCTCATGAACGTCTCGAGCTCCTTGTACGTATCGGTGTCCGCCGCCGCGAGCGTGCTCGTGGTCGCGGGCACAAGGGTCAGCGCGCCGACCACGGCGAGCGAGGAAAGGAGCTTGGCGAAACGCATCGGACAACCTCGGAAGCGAAGACGCGGGCGAGACTAGCCGCGTTTGTTGGTATTGGACAGCATCGCAGATGAAGCGGCGATGAAGGCGGGAGAGACATTCGCGCCGCCGCGGGACAAGCTGACCTCGACGCGCCCCAGCGCCCGACCAAGCGGGTCGCCGCGCCGGACCCTGCTGCCCTTGGGCAAGGTCGACGCGACGTTCACGAGCAGGCTCAACCATCCGCCGCCATGATCGATGATCACGACTCCATCCGAGCGGCGGAAGGGGCCGGAAAACGCGATCGTTCCGTCGGCCGGGACGAACACGCCGGCACCTCTGCCGCTGGCCAAGGTCAGGCCGCGTGACCTGATGCCGTTGACATCGATCGAGCCCAGGCCCGAGACCAGGGGAGAATCCACTGGCAGCTGGTAAGCGAGCGGCGGGTCGGCTGCCCGGCTGTCGTCACGCGTCGGCCGGGAGGGCGGAGGAGCCAGCTGGGCCAGCCGCCGCGCCTGCGCCAGTGCGGCGCTGCGCCGGCTAGCCTCCGACCCGAGCGTCGCCACCGCCTCGCCGCCGGACAGGGTCACGTCACCCGCACCCAGCGCCTGGCCGGTCAGTTGCGCCTGGCGCGAGAGCGCTTGGCGCTCGAGTTCGGCGAACCGCGCCCGTTGCTGATCGAGCCCGGCGCGCTCGCGGGTGAGACTGTCCCGGGCGGCCGCTGCGGCGAGTTCCGACGAATGCGCCCGGGCGAGATCCTGCGCCAGCCCAGCGGTCCGCGCACGCACGATCGGCATGGTCGCGTCGAGCAAGGCGCGCACCCGCACGAACTCCTCGGGGGAGCCGTCCGCCAGGGCGAGCAACGGCGGCCGCCGACCCATGCTGATCAGCCCGGCAAGCAGCGCCGCGACCGGCGCCTGGCGCTCCGCCAGCCGACGCTGCTGCTGCGCGGCCGCGCCTCGCGCCAGCGCCAGTTGCACCTCGGCGACGTCGATCCGCGCCTCGGCGGCGC
>CAXSDY010000033.1:0-19052 GCA_964235835.1 uncultured Sphingomonadaceae bacterium
GTGCCGTTCGGGCTGTTCGGCCGCACTGCGTTCCTAGCCGAGCGAGTGCTCGGCAGTGTGATGGCGACCGGCATCAAGGTGCTGGTGCTGGCGGTGATCATAGGCATCGGCTCGACGATCTTCCGCGATTTCGTGATCGACTTCGGTGGCGCGGCGCCAACCATCGAGCAGGTCGTCAGCCTCGCGCTTGCCGCGCTCACGCTGCTCGGTCTGGCCATCTTCGGGCCAGGCATCGCCTCCGGCCTGATCTCGGGCGGCCCGCAGCTTGGGGCTGGGGCCGCGGTTGCTACGGGCGCCACTGTTGCCGGCATCGGTGCTGCCGCCACCATGGGGGTGGCCGGAGCCGCAGGCCTTGCCAGCCGCGCAGGATCGGCCGCTGCCTCCACCCTCTCCCGATCCGCCGGTTCTCCCATTTCCTCGGGCTCTGGCGGCGGGTCCTCGTCGACGCGACCCGCTCCCCCGGCGCCGACGGGCGGCGCTCCGGCGGTTCCCCCGCCGTCCGGAGCGCCGGAAGGCGGTGCCGCCGCGAGTGCAGGCGATGGTGGTGTCGGCCCGTCTGCGAACAGCGCAGCGTCGGCGACGGCGGCTGACGCCAGTGCTGGCGCGGCCGAAAGCGGGGCGGACGCGAGCACGGCGGCCGCATCGGTGACTCCGACATCCGTCGCGCCCGCTGGAGCGCCGGCTCCGGCCTGGGCCACTCGGCTGCGCCGCCGTCAAGCCATGGTCCAGGGCGCGACGCTCGCCGCCCAAACGCTTCGCTCCGCCGATCACCATGGCGGGTCGGCTCACATCTCCCTGGAGGATCGTTCATGAACCCGTTCCGCCGTTCCTCGTCGCGCTTCGGCCGCGAGCCCGTTCCCGAGACTCCGTATCAGCGTGCCGGCCAGGCCTGGGACGATCGCATCGGCTCGGCGCGGGTCCAGGCGCATAGCTGGCGGCTGATGGCGTTCGGGGCGAGCGCGCTGCTCTCGCTGTCGGTGGTCGACAATCTGCGGCTGCGGTTCGGCTCACACATCGTCCCCTATGTGGTCGAGGTCGACCGGCTCGGTGCGGCGCGAGCCGTTGCACCGGCGACGTCGGACTATCGCCCGACCGATCCGCAGATCGCGTGGCATCTGGCGCGGTTCATCGAGCACGTCCGCTCAAGGCCTGCCGACCCGATCGTGCTGCGGCAGAACTTGGGCGCGGCGTATGATTTCACGACGGAACAGGGCGCGGCCGCGCTTAACGACTATGCCCGGGCGAACGACCCTTTTGCCGGACTCGCCGACAATCAGGTGTCGGTCGACGTGAAGAACGTCGTGCGCGCCTCCGCCGACAGCTTCCGCATCGAATGGGACGAGCGCCGCTACGTGCGCGGCCAACTCGCCGCCACCACCCGCTGGTCGGCGATCCTTACCATCGTCGTCCGCACCCCGACCGATGCGGCCACGCTCAGCCTTAACCCGCTCGGGCTCTACGTCCACGCCATCAACTGGTCCCAGGATCTCGGAGAATGACCATGCGCACCCTCTTGCTCGTCACGCCTCTTCTGCTGTCGGCCGCCCCGGCGCTGGAGCAGCCTACGTCGTCATCGGCGCGTCCAGTCGCTGCCGCCACCCAATCGGCGCGGGTGAGCCCGCGACGCGCCGGCTGGCAAGGTGCGACCCAATTGTTCGTCTACGCGCCGGGCGGGCTCTACCAAATCTATGCCGCGGTCGGTCAGGTCACCGACATCGTGCTTCAGGAGGGCGAGACGCTGTCGGATAGCGGTGCGGTCGCGGCCGGCGACACGGTGCGCTGGGTGATCGGCGAGGCGGCGAGCGGTAGCGGTGCCAGCCGTCGCACGCATATTCTGGTCAAGCCCACCGATCCGGGCCTCAGGACCAACCTCGTTATCAATACCGACCGCCGGACCTATCATGTCGAGCTCCGCTCGACGGCTTCGACCTACATGGCGAGCGCTGGCTGGTCCTATCCGCAGGATGACCTGATCGCGATCCGCGGCCGGATCGAGGCGGCAAACGCCATCACGAACGCCCAGGTCCAGGCGGGCATCGATCCGGCCAAGCTTAACTTCTCGTACCGGCTTTCGGGCAGCAATCCGCTGTGGAAGCCAAGCCAAGTGTTCGACGACGGTGCCAAGACTTACCTGCTGTTCCCCGAGACGATCGCGCAGAGCGAACTGCCGCCGCTGTTCCTGATCGGGGAGCGCAACAAGGCCGAACTCGTCAATTACCGCGTGTCGGGCCGCTACATGGTGGTCGATCGGCTGTTCTCGTCCGCCGAACTGAGGCTCGGGACCAAGAAGCAACAGATCGTCCGCATCGAGCGCACCGCCAAGCGGGAGCAGCGGTCGTGAACGAACGCGACGACCTCGCCGACGGCGCGGCCGAGAAGCGGTCTCCGATCGCAACCTGCGCCGAGGCTCCCACACCGCGCCGCCTGTCTCGACAGGCGCTGGCCACACTAACGGGCGTCGGCGCGCTGGGCGTGGCGGCGGCGCTGGGCTATAGCCTGACCGCGAGCCACCGAACGCAGGCGGCGCAAGAGACCGTCTCGGTCGAGCGGCGCAACACCGATGCGCTCGCTGACGCGCCCAAGGATTATGGCGATCTCGCCCGGACGGCACCGGCAGGGATCGGTGCGCCACAGGCCGTTCCCGGGCCGGTCACCACGTCCCCGCTTTCCGGCGGGACACCTGACTCGCCGAACCCGGCCAACAATGAGGCCGCGGCCGAGCAGCAGCGTCAACGCCAGCAGCGCGACAGCGCGCGGGCGAGCAAGCTGTTCGCCGGCACGAGCGAAGGCGCGAGGATCACGAGCGCCAGCGCTGAACCGCGAACCTTTTCTCCTGGCCAGCCGGCCACGGGTGAATCAGCCCAAGCCCCCAACGGCGATGGCCAGGACCGTAAGTCAGCGTTCGTCACCGGCGGGATGCGAGAGCCGACCGTGAACAGCGGGAGGCTGACGGCGCCAGCGGGACGCTATGTCGTGTCGGCGGGCTCCACGATCGCGGCCGCTCTGATCACGGGGCTGTCGTCCGACCTTCCAGGCCAGGTCGTGGCGCAAGTGACGCAAGACGTCTTTGACACGGTGAGCGGCCGCACGCGCCTCATTCCGCAAGGCACGCGGCTGATCGGCATTTACGATGCGCGGGTGAGTTATGGCCAGTCACGGGCGCTCGTGGTCTGGACGCGCATGATCCTGCCCGATGGTCGCTCGATGGATCTCGACAGGCTGGTGGGAACGGATGCCGCCGGACAGTCGGGATTAGCCGACCGCATCGACAGGCATACGGGCAAGCTGTTGCTGGCGGGTTTGCTGTCCACGCTGTTCGGGGTCGGCGCTAACGCGGCGACGGCGAGTAGCGGCGGCAACAGCGGGATCGCCTCGGCCATTCGCGAGAGCGCAGGCCGATCGGTCGAAAGTGCTGGTGACAAGATCGTCGGACGCCAGCTTGACGTGCAGCCGAGGATTACTGTTCGTCCGGGCGCGCGAGTGCGGGTGCTGGTGAGCCGCGATCTGGTGCTGACGCCTTGGACGGGCATTTGACCGGGTCGCGCGAGCTATCATGGAAGGGAGACCAATGGCCGCTCCCGATCATATGCAGAGCCTCGATCGCGTGATCGAGATAGTTGACGACCATCTCTTCATCGGGACGGCTCAGCAACTCGCGCGCAAGCTCGATCAGCCGTTCGGCTTCGTTGTGGCGCGGTGCTGACGATTGTGGCGGTTCGGACATCGGCAATCCTGTCATCATATTTAGCAAACCTCCACGTTAACGAATAGGCACGATCGTTCCTAGAACGATCGTGCCGACGCTGTGACTCAGCGTTGGATGGACCTCAAGGACATTTTATCGACGAATCTTCGCCTGATACGGAACGACGAAAGGCGCACGCAAGAGGAGATGGCGCATCGTCTTGGGATCAGCTTGCGGTACCTCGGCTCGATCGAGCGCGGTCGAGTGTCGCCGAGCGTTACGCTGCTCGGTCGATTTGCGGATGCGCTTGCCATTGACCCCTGCGATCTCATCAAGCCGGGCAAAGGCAGGGCCGAGTCGTGATGGACTACGACGGTTGCTTAGTTGCGGCATACTTGCGGACGCAGGAGAGCAGCCGGTGACGAAGGGGGTTGCTGTCGTCCTTCGGCCAGATTGCTTGAATCTCCGCCTGAGCAAGCGAATCGACAATCGGCACAAAAGCGACGCCGTCGCGGGGCACCGCGGCAGAATCGAGTAGTATCGTGGCGCCCAGTCCAAGGCGCACCATTTCGATCAGCGCACCCCTCGACACGTCGTGCAGATCGCAATCGAACTGATGATCACCCATTCGAGCCGCAGTCGCGCGATAGGCTGAGAGGTCACCTTGATGGGACCGCAGCATTATCGGTGTCGATGAAAGATCCGCCCATCGCAGGCTGTCCTTGGCGGAAAGCGGGTGGTCATCAGAGAGCGCGACGACCAGGGGTTCGTCCCAAAGTCTCTCTTGGACGTTGATGGCGCTGGCAAGTTCCGGAAGCAGCGTGACGAACATGATGTCAATAATGCGCTCGTTGAGCTGACGGTAGAGGTCGTGCGGTGCTCCCTCGAAGAGGCGAAGCTCGACATCGGGCCGCGTGTCGCAGAACTCGGCGATGCCAGCACCGAGGGGGCCGGAGGCCAGGCCGGAATAGAAGCCGACGTTGAGTAATCCCCGCATGCTCTGCGCGGTGGCAAGCGCGCGTGCAATTTGCTGATCGACGGTGAACAGCAGCAGTTTCGCCGTCGGCAAGATAGCCCGACCCATAAGCGTTAGTGCGACGGGCGCTCCTCGGCGACGCTCGAACAAGTCGCCACCGTAGAGTTCCTCCAGCCGGGCGATGGTCTGGCTGACAGCGGGTTGGCTCACACCCAGCTGCCGCGCCGCGCCGGCAAAGCTGCGCGCTTCGGCTACCTTGAGGAAGGTTTCGAGCTGATTGAAGTCGGGTCGCTTGGACGTTCGACGAGGGCTGCTCGCACGCCTCCGGCCTGTCATGACAAATCGTCCGGCGCCATCATTCGGCGAGACGCGCACACTGTCGAAAAGGCGCGTCTCAAGAGTTGCGATCGGCACGAGGAAAGGCGACAGGACGATGTCACGGCGAGGGGTTTCTCGTTAAACCATCGTCTACGCGCAGAGCCGCACTGGCGCCATTCGTTTCGCGCGACAACGCAGGCAAATACTTCGTTCTCCGCCATCCAGTGCGCGCTGAGCCGGTAAGATCCGACGCGCAGAAGGTCCCGATCGCGAGGGATGCCAGCGCTAGATAGGCGTACGCGCCCAAGCCAGTGTGATAAGCAAACAAGGGTACCTTACGTAGCATGCCGCCTGCCACGCTGACGAAGAGGTTGGCGAGCGCAAAGCCGAACGCCCAAATGGGCCAGAAGCGCGTGGTCTTAATGGCCAGCCAGTAGAAGCCGGCCATAACCAATGCGTCGATCAACAGGACGATCAATGCGGCGGGTGCGTAGAAAGACGCGTTGGCCAGGCGCAGCGCCGTCGTCAGGCCCGAGGCCGCGATGTTGATGCCCGCCCCGAGCCGTTCGGGCCGCCCCCCACGAACGGCCGCGTAGAGGCAGGTCGCAATGAGAACACCGTTGAAGATCAGGGCGAGCAAGAAACGAAGTGTCATTGTGCGGGTCGCCGACACCCAAATTGTGTCTTCATGCTAATTCGCGAACCGGCATGTCTTCGTCGGTGATCGCAGGTTTTGGCGCGCCCTCGCCCCAGTCGACAACCGCCAGGCCGAGACCAGTACCAGCTTTTTCGGCACTAGCGTGGGCGCGGACAGCCAATTGCTGCTGGCCTTCTACGAGTGCACTTAGCGCGTCCACGGTCGCCCGCACCGTCCGATGTGCGACGCTCGGCGAAAGACCACGGGTTTGGGTTATTTCAAGTGTAGTCAGCAGAAACTGTGCCGTGTCGCGCGTGGCGGCATTGATCGAGCACTCTGCGCGGCGCAGTTCGTCCGCCACCAAACGGCTCGTCTTTGACAGGTCAGTATTCATAACATCTCCTCCGGCGCGAGCCGTTCATCGTTTGTCGATGCCGAACATCAAGGCGAGGGCTACAATCAGCATCGCTGCGACGGTGATCGCGACCGGGGTAGCGATCGCGATGATCACGCCCCAGGCCAGCACTTCTCGCCACGTCAGATAATTGGTCGGACGCGCCCTGGTCGGCACGGGCATAGGGAGCGGCCAGAAGGGGCGGCGTGAAGGTGCAATGCTTGCAGGGTAGAATCCTTCTACCCCGGCTTCGTGCTCGGCAAAGAGCCGCGCCGCTTCGAATCTGCTCGTCGTTCCGAGAATGTTTTTGGCGATTTGGAGTTGCTTATCGACGGCGCGCGCGCTGACGCCTGCGGCAAAGGCGATCTGATGCGAGTTTCGATGCTGGAAGACCTGCCGGAGATATTTTCGCTGGCGATCGGTGAGTCGTTCAAAACGTTTGCCCGTCATTTCGCACGCCTGAGCGGGCGTCCCCGGTTAACATGACGTACTTGGCGGCCTCTCTGTCGTACAAGTGCCGCAAGGACACGATCCCCAAGGCCCCCGGCTTGTCGTTGCAGAACTCCATTTGCAATTGCAGACGCCACTATGCCGCGCATGAGCGCTTCCTTCCGCAGCAGCTGGACGTCGACTCCAGTGCGCATCCCGACACGCCGGAAGGGAACGGAGGTCGCCCCACGCGATGATTGAACAACCCCAACGGCAGGCAGCGCACAGGACCAAATCTGAATCAGGGTCACGGCGAACTGCCCTGCCGCGCCGGCAAACTGCGGCATTTGACCACGGCAAAAAAAGGTTTTCGGTTGAATTCTGTCTGCGTGGCTAATAGATCAACGACGGATGTTCCAGGACACCGCGCCGTCATGCTACGACGCCTTTCAATAAAGGGGCTCTTTGCTCTTCGCTTGGCATTGCGCGAAGTCTCGTAGAATACGCGCTGCGTCCGCGACCTGTTGCATCGAAGCGCCGCTCCGCGCAAGCCGACTGCTCCCGACACAAAGGACTTGCGGCTCAGCGAGCCAATCGGACGCAGTAGCCTGAGTGATACCCCCAGTCGGGTAAAATCGACATTGGTAGAAGGGCGCGGCGAGCGCAGGAATGCTCCCGGCCGAAACGGCCGGGAGGAACTTGAACCGGGTAGGGCCGAGGTCGAGACCAAGCATGATATCGGCAGTGCTGGCGGCGCGCGACAGATAGGCACGCCGCGTTCGATGGCTACCCGGGGCGGCTTTTCGGTTAGCCCGGGCGAGACGATAAACGGCGCGCCGGCCGCAATCGCCTCGCCCAGCTGGCGCTCGTTGACGACGGTGCTGGCGCCGGCGCCGACCACCGCACCCACCACCTTCACCATCTCGGCGATCACGTCGAGCGCGACGGGCGTCCGCAGCGTCGCCTCGAGTAATTTCAGTCCCCCTGCAACGAACGCTTTCGCCACAGGGACCGCGTGCGATTCGTCTTCGACGACGAGCACGTGGAGTACCGGCGCAAGCCGTGTGACCGTCCCGATGTCGTTCACGCGGGATGCTCCTGAACATAGGCTGCGGCTGCACCCAGCAGCCCCGGCTGAGGGTGCGTGATGAGCCTGACTGGAATGTTCGCCATTCGGTCTTCGAAGCGACCCTTGGCGCAGAACCGCGTGGCAAATCCCGACTCGGGCAACCGATCGGCGATGCGCACGCCAAGACCGCCGGCGATCACAACCTGCGTTCCGCCTTGCGCAAGCGCGATGTCGCCCGTCACGGCGCCAAAGCTCAAGCAGAAGCGATCGAACGCCGCGACGGCGAGGCTATCGGTATGGCTGAGGGCCGCAGTCCATAGGGCAGCATCGTCGAACGTCGTGACCGATCGGCCTTCGATCGCGCCGAGCGCTTCGTAGATGTTGGCGAGCCCAGGCCCGGAGACGATCCGTTCCACCGAAACCCGGCGATATCGCTGACGCAACCGCTGCAAGATAGCTTCTTCGATCGCGTCGAGCGCGGCGAAGTCGACATGTCCGCCTTCCGTTTCGATAACGTCGGTGCGACCGTGTCGCCGGAGCAACAACGCGACGCCCAAGCCCGTGCCGGGACCGACGATGGTCACGACTTCGTCGTCACCCATTGGCGCGCCTGGTCCACACAGGTGACGAAGGTGGTTTGGCCCAATGTGTGCGATCGCGTGGCCGACCGCGCCAAAATCGTTGACCAGACTGAACCGATCGAGCCCGAGCCTTTCGCCGATCAGCGCCGGTCGGATAATCCATGGATTGTTGGTCAGCTTGAGCACTTCGCCCTGGACCGGACAGGCAATGGCGATACCGGCCTCGCGCGGCAGCGTTCGGCCCAGCGCGGCGGCATAAGCCTCCCACGCCGTCTGGAGGCTGGCGTGCTCGGCAGCTTTCAGCGTCGACTGGTGATCGAGCGAGACGATGCGGCTTCCTTGGACACGGGCAATCGAAAATCGCGCATGCGTGCCGCCGATATCGACGGCGACGATCTCACGCGCGACGCTCACCCGCGCACCCTTGCTGGCGCAAGCGACGCAGTGCCGCCACAGCAGGTATGGGCATTGAAATTGGCCCCCGGCCGGGCGATGATCATGCGTCGGTCCAGTGTGCACCGCCAGCCTGGGTCAGTTCGTCACGGCGACCGAGCGGCGCGCAAATATTCCGAAGCCGGCGATGAGGGCATAGCAGGTGGCTGGCAGCGCCAGCGCTATCGCAAGGCTGCCGGTCACATCGGCGAGGACGCCTGTAAGCGGCGGAATAACCGCGCCGCCGACGATCGCCGTGGCGATCACGCCCGACCCTTCCGCCGCTCGCCGCCCCAGCCCCTCGCTCGCAAGGCTGAAGATCGTTGGGAACATGATTGAGTTCATCAGCCCGATCGCGAGCAACGACCACGCAGCGACGGCACCGCTGGTGTTGGCCGAAATCAGGATCAAAGTGATCGCCCCTATGGCGACACTCGCCAGCACCTTGCCCGGCGAAACCCGCGTCAGCGCCCACGCCCCTATGAAGCGGCCGATCAGAGCGCCGCCCCAGTAGAACGGCACATGCTTGCCCGCTGCGACGGCTGTCAGGCCCAGCGTCCCCGGCTGCTGGAGATAGTTGACGATCAGTGAGCCGATCGCGACCTCGGCGCCGACATACAAGAAGATGCAAAGCGCGCCCAGCCCGAAGCGCGGTCGGCGCAGCAGGTCGAACGCGCGCAGGATGCTGCCGGACGTTTCGCGCTCCTCGCGCAGTCGGTTACGACGCGTCCAGACTACCGCCGCGACGATCGCGAGCGCGACGGCGAGTCCCACATAGGTGTGCACCACCACGCGGGTCTCGGCCGCGCGATAGGCGTCGAGGGCGGCACCGGACAGCGTCTTGGGGTCGATCGTCGCCAGGGTTCCAAGGATCAGAATGGAGCCGATATAAGGGAAGATCGTAGTGCCGAGCGAGTTGAACGCCTGTGCGAAGGTCAGCCGGGCGTGCGCGGTGCGCGGTGGCCCGAGCAGCGAGATGAGCGGGTTGGCGACCACCTGGACGACTGTGATCCCGCTCGCCAGCACGAACAGCGCAAGGAGGAACACGCCGAAGGTTGCGGAACTCGAGGCCGGTACGAACAGCAGGCATCCCGCCATCATGGTGAGCAGACCGATCGCCGCAGATCCCATATAGCCAGCGCGCCGTACAATCGCCGCTGCTGGAATAGAGATGATTGCATAGGCCGCAAAAAACGCGGACTGCACCAGCAGCGCTTGTGCATAGTTGAGCGTGAACAGCTCCTTTAACTTGGGGATGATCACGTCGTTGAGCGATGTGATCCCGCCGAAGATGAAGAACAGAGCAAATACGAAGACACGCAGATCTGGTGCGTTGACGCCACGATCAGCCTCCTCGGTAAGCTGGGGATCTGTCGATGAGGTGTGAGCCGTCCACGCCATTCATTCATCTCCCAAGGTTGGTTGCCGTGCTGCTGCTACAAGGTTCATGCCGCTTGAGTGCTTTCGATGCCGGGAGTCTCCGACTCAGGATAATGTGTTCGCAATCGACACGCGAGCGAGACTCGCCAGTCTTCGAGGTGTTACCGATTAATATGAGCTAAATACGCGATTGCAAACAGAGGTGTAATCAAGAGGCCTTCTGCCAAACCGCGCCAATGTTTTCATCAATTCATCAATAACTCTCGTTCCCGCTGCTCTCGGCTTACCCTGTTCCACCTCAGGTTTTCTATCAGGTGCAGCCCCGTTTTACCCGCGGTTACTAGATCTACATCGCCGTCTTGATCTAAATCCGCCGCGAGTATCTGAGTGCCTACGCCGGCAGTGCCGTTGAGCGATATGACGTGGCGCACAAATCGGCCGCCCACGATACGGTAATAGAACAAGCCGATCGGATCGTAGCTTCCCGGATCGTTGCCCTCATGGCCGCGATATCTTTTTCCGGTTACGAGTTCAGGCGTACCGTCGCCATCCAGGTCCGCCAAGGCCAGCGTGTGCGCCTGCGAGAAGCTCTCATCGATGAGGCGCTGGCGCCAATGAGGACGTGCCCGCGTCCCCGTGTGCTGCAACCAATAAAGCCCGTAGCTATGACCAGCCCCCCAAACAATGTCGCAGCGCCCGTCCCCATCGACGTCGCGGCCGAGGATGGGAAAGCCAGCGGGGGCCATCCGCCAATCAGGATGCCACTGCCACGCGCCTCGCAGTGAGGGAGCGTTTTCGAACCAACCAAACGGTGTCAATATGTCGGCCTTACCGTCGGCATTAAGGTCAGCGACGCCAACGCCGTGACCGTCCTGCTTTGGGCCACCTATCATTCGCGTAACCGGATTGTTCTTCGAGAAGTCTATCCAAAGAATGCCTGAAGGCACATAGTGCGCCACCACGAGGTCGGGGACGCCGTCGCCATTTACGTCGGCTAAGACGCCTCCCTCACTGCTCTTGCTGCTTGCGATCAATCTCCTCCGCCAGGCTCCCCCAGTGGGCCCGGGATTGTGCCACCAGAAGACTCCATCTTCGCGCCAGCCGACCGTGACAATGTCGAGCTGTCCGTCATGATCAACATCTATGCTCCACTCGCCCGTGTCATCAACGAACTCTCCGAACGTCGAGACCTCGCGAAAGCGTGTCTGCAGCCACGTGCCGCCCGCCGCCCCAGGGTTGCGGTACCAATAAGCCCCGCTTGCGACATCGAGATAGCCGTCCTCGTCTATGTCGAGCGCCGTTACGCCCTCGGCATGGTCCCGGCCGAGCCGATGCACCGTGAAATGGATCTCTTGACCATCCGTGGCGGGGCCGGGAACGGTGCGGGCGGCGAGATAGGCCGGCGTCTCGGCCGATACGCCAGCGAAGGCGAACAGCAGCCCCGGCAAGATGAGAAATGATCGTCGAAGCGCACGCACGGTAAGCCTCTTGTTCGATCGCGCGTGCGTGCTCGTGATAGACTCTAGCATGCCGAGGAGCGAGCGCCAACGGGACAACCGTGGCAGCTCGTTGCTCCTACTCGTCGGCTCAACCAACTGGCAAATCCTTCTGCAGTTCGGCCATCTTAATCTGCACCAGCATTGAGAATTCGTCGTAGAGCACCCACTCATCAACGATCTTGCCGTCGATCACATGGAAATGCGTGACACCCATTACGAATAGCCGATGTCCGCTCGGCGCGCCCAGGGCTCCATAGCCGAGATGATGCCCGTCCAAGATCCACCGCACCGCGTATTTGCGGCCGCCTTCCTCGCTGTCGATCGCGCAGATATGCTGCGGGACGAACACGCAATCGGGCATTAGCGCGACCAGTCGCATCGTCTGGTGCAGCACCGATGCCGGGCCGTAGAGCTCGCGCATCAGCGGACCGTGCCACTGGCAGGTCGGGGCGTAGACCTTCTCGATCGTGCCGAACATGCGCTGGTTGTAGATCGTGTAGAGCCAGCGCAGCAGCTCGGCCTCGCCATCGTCATGCGCGATCGAGACGTCCGCCTGGGCTTCTGGCGGATATTGGCCGATCATCCGGCGGTTTTCGGACAGCTGCAGCATCGTCTCGCCGTTGGCGATCTTTTGCCGCGCGAGCTTCTCCGCGATTTCGTGCGGATCGAGTCCCAGCTGGAGATAGAGCCCCATATTGTCCCGCACGACCCACTCGCGATAGATCTTGTTCTCCAAAATCATACAGTCGGCGACGGTGCGCGTGGTATAGGTGCGGCCCGTCGGCTTGCCCCACAGGCCGTATTCGGTGTGGCGGCCGGTGCCATGCGTCATGTGGCTGGTGTAGAAGCCGTCAACATCGTTGCCGCGCCAGATCACCTGGATCGCCATGCCGCGCCGATCGGGCAGTTCAACCAGCCGTTGGATCGTCTCGCGCACCACGCTCTCGCGCTCATAAACCGTGCCGAGCACACCATAGAGAACGCAGTTGTGCGTGTAGTGCGTGTAGATCAGTCCGACGTCGCGTTCGTCCCAGATCCGGTGCGTGCAGCGGATGATGTAATCGACGATGTCCGTATATTCGGGATCGAAGCCGCGCAGCGACTGCACGCGCGGCCGGTCAGTCGGAACGAGTTGGGTGAAGTCGCGCCGCTCGACCTGGAGCACGGCGGCGGGATCGTCGCCGGGTGGCTTGCCCTTGGTGTTGGCCGGGCGGGACTCTGCCTGTGGTGCGTCGCTCATCGCTGTGTCTCCTTGATCTGCGAAGCTTCGCGCTCGTCGATCCGGGCCAGCCACGCCGTGACATGCGCGGCAAGGATGTCGGGATGTTCAAGCGGTGTGAAGTGGCCAGCGCCTTCGATCAAGGCGAGTTCCGCGTCGGGCAGTGCCTCGGCGATCTTGATCTGGACGCTAGGAGGATTGATGCCGTCGAGCGAGCCACCGGCGACGAGGACCGGCATGGCAAGCTCAGGCAACCAGAGGAGCGCGTCGCTGCGCGAGAGCGCTAGCTCGGTCTGGTCGGCGAATCGTTTGGGACCGGCGGTGGTCGCCATCGCAACGATTAGCGCCGCGTTCCGAACGTCCGCGGGGTTCGCAAGGTAGCGGGGCACCAGCATCGCCCGCGTAAGGGCCGAGATGCCTTCCGCGCGGGCGCGGGCGACCTCGGCGCGCCGGGCGGCGTGCGTGAATGGATCGACCGGGTGCGGGGTACTGCCGACCAGCACCAGCCCGGCAACCCGATCGGGCGCGACACGCGCCAGCGCCAATGCGACGATGCCGCCCAGTGAAAAACCGAGCAGGATCACGCGTGGCGGCACCGTTGCAAGAAGCTGCGCGACCGCCTCATCGATCGATCGCGTCCCGTCGAAATCCACATGCATCACGGCGCGCTCGCCAAGATCGAGCCGGGCGAGCAACGGCGCAAACAGCCGCGCGTCGCACAGAGTTCCTGGCAACAGCACCAGCGGCAACGCTGCCCTTGCGGCAGGCGCGGGATCGTTGCAACGGCTGGTAACATGCATTCCGTTCAATTCCACTCGCTTGTATCCCGGCTCGATCCATCGTAGTTAGGTTGCATCCGAATGCAACCTTTTCGCAAACTGGAGATTACTGTGCCTTTGCTCCCTGACGCCTTGGGTCAGCGGCTCGTACGCTACGCCGATCTGTTGCCGTGCCGGACCGCATTTCTCGACACCCGCACGCCTGGATCGACCGAGAAGGAGAACTTCACGATCATCGGCGCCGGCGTTTCGGAGAGCCCCGAGCAGCATGTCCACATCTCCAAAAAGCACGGCTTCAATATCGGCGCCGCTCGCCAGCCGTTCGGCTGCGTCAATTCGCAGCACAGCCATGACACCGCCGAAGTGTTCATCGTGCACTCGGGGCGATGGCGCCTGCTGTTCGGCCCAAACCGGGAGGATGGCGCGCTCGAAATTGGTCCCGGTGACGTAGCGTCCGTGCCGATTCACATGTTCCGCGGGTTCGAAAAGGTCGACGAAGGCGTCGGTTTCCTGTTCACCGTCCTTGGCGAGGACGATCCCGGCAAGGTGACCTGGGCGCCGGCGGTGTTCCAGGCGGCGCAGGGCCACGGCCTGAAGCTCGCCAAGGGCGGCCGCCTGATAGATACCCTGGCTGGCGGCGCCGCCGCGCTTGCCGAGATCGAGATCGATAGCGGGTTAAGCCAGGACGAGGTCGATGCGCTGGCGACCCCGCCGATGGAGAAGCTCGCGCAGTGCGTAGTTCGCGCCGGGGATGCGGTCGCCAACCCCGCCTCGCCGCTCGCCGCAGCCGGGGTCGAGGAAGCCGGCCTGATCGTGCCGCAGGCCACCGACGACGGTTTTGCGCCGGGCCCGATCACCGGATGGTGGCCGCACGGCTTCAACCTTCGCCAGCTGACGCTCGCCACGGGCGCCTATACGCCGATGCATTCGCGCCGCGAGGCCGAAGTGCTGATGGTGCAGTCAGGAACGTTCGAGGTCAGCTGGACCGATGGCAGCGTCATTCTGGGTGCCGGCGACACCTTCACCGTGCCGATCCAGCTTGAGCATGCCTTCCGCAACACGGCCTCGGTTGATGCCGTGGTTTTCGTGGTTCGCGGCGGCGACAACCCTGCCCGGCCCATCTTCCAGGCACCTGCCACAGCCTGAAACTCCGAGGTAGCCCGATCACATACGGTGGCGATACGAAGCGATCAGTCTGTTGCCATCTGGTGCAGGCGGTCGACGCGAACCTGCGCTGCCTTCATGTGGCCATCGAGGCCCTCGCTGGCACTCTGACGCGATGCTGGCGGCCCTACCTTTAGCACCGCGGCCTCTTCAAGCCACTGGTGCGTCGCGATCTTGACGTACGATCCGACCCAAAGCCCGCCGGTATAGCGACCGGCGCCCATCGTCGGCAACGTGTGGTTGGTGCCGACAGTCTTGTCCGAATAGACTACGCTCGCGTGCTCGCCAATAAACAGTGAGCCATAGTTGCGCAGCTTCGCGGCCAGAGCGTGGGCGTCAGCGGTGTGAACCTGGAGATGCTCGGCGGCCACATCGTCGGAATAGGCAATCATAGCCGCCTCGTCCGCGCACAGGACGATCTCGCCGTAATTCTCCCAGCTCGGTCCCGCGATCGCCGCGGTCTTGAGCGTCTCGAGCTGCCGGGTGATTTCTGCCGCCGTCGCCTCGGCAACGGCGCGATCGGTGGTGATCAGCCCGACGCGGGTGCGCACGTCATGCTCGGCCTGCGCCAGCAGGTCGGTGGCGATCAGGCGCGGGTCGCCGGTCGCGTCGGCGAGGACGAAGATCTCCGAGGGGCCGGCAAGCTGGTCGATGCCGACAGGGCCGAACACCTGACGCTTGGCCTCGTTGACGAAGGCATTGCCAGGGCCGACGATCTTGTCGACGCGTGGCACACTCTCGGTGCCGAACGCCATCGCCGCGATCGCCTGCGCGCCGCCGATGCGGAAGATCCGGTCAGCGCCCGACAAATGGCAGCCCGCGATCATCGCGCGGTGTGCGTTGGGCGGCAGGCAGGCGACGACCTCGTCGCAGCCGGCAACCTTGCCCGGCACGATCGTCATGATCGGGGCCGACAATAACGGGAAGCGACCGCCGGGAACGTAGCAGCCCACGCGCTCGATCGGAATGACGCGGTGGCCGAGGTGCAGCCCCGGCAGCGGCTCGACCTCGAGGGGCAGGATGGTGGCAAGCTGCGCCTCGGCGAAGCGGCGGACATTGTCGATCGCGAACTCGGTGTCGGCGCGTGTCTGTGCCTCCATCTCCTCGACGGCGGCGAGGCGATCCTGCTGGGCGACCTCGAACCGTTCCAGATCGGCATGGTCGAACTTGACCGAATAGTCGCGAACGGCGGGATCACCGCGCGTCCGCACATCGGCCAGCACGCCCTCGACGATCGCAACGACGTCGCCGGTATCCACAAGCGAGTCGCGTGCGGGCGCCTTGACATAGCTGGCGGTGTGCTCGAACCCTTTAGGCGCCGCTAAGGCCATGTGCATTGTCCTCCGTTGGACCGCCGCACTGCGCTGCGGCCGCCTTTGGCAGTACTAGTGAATGCGAATGCAAATGTCACGGGGGAGATCGGAGTGACGCGGCGCAAGGACGACAAACCGGCTTTGCCTATGATCGTGGCACCGGCACGACAGGGTCGGCGCGCGACATCTTATGACGTGGCGCGTTTAGCCGGAGTTTCGCAATCGGCGGTGTCGCGCTGCTTCGCGCCAAGCGGCAGTGTTGCGCCCGCGACGCGCGAGCGGATCATCAAAGCCGCCGTCGAGCTCGGCTATCGGCCGAACGCCCTGGCGCAGGCGCTGATCTCGCGGCGGACAAACCTGGTCGCCGTCGTGATCTCCAGCCTGACGGCGCTGAATTATCCCGAGGTCCTCGCTGAGTTGTCGCGCCAGTTCATGGTGCGCGACTTGCGCATGCTGCTGTTCTCGCTCAGCCGCGAAAGCGATGTTGACGAGGTGCTCGACCAAATCTGGCGGCACAGCGTCGACGGTGTGATCTGCGCGGCGGCGCTCTCCGACGAGCAGGTTAGACTGTTCATCGATCGCGAGGTGCCGCTGGTGCTTTATAACCGTGTTGCCGACAAGATTGCAGCGGCGTCGGTCGCATGCAATTCGGTTGCCGGGCAGCGCCAGCTCGTCGATGGCCTGCTAGCAGCGGGCCACCGACGCTTTGCGATCGTCGCCGGGCCGGCGGACAGCTATGTCGGCGAGGAACGCCGGCGCGCGGCGCTCATGCGCCTTGACGAGGCGGGCATCGCCGACGTCCCCGTCGTGCGCGGGGACTACGGCTATGAGAGCGGCAGCGCCGCATTGGCCGAACTGATGGCCGGCGGCGCGCACTATGACGCGATCGTGTGCGTCAATGACCTTATGGCGATCGGCGTAGTCGACGCGGCCCGGGAGGGATTTGGCCTGCGCATTCCCGAGGACGTCTCGGTCGTGGGGTTCGACGGTTCGGGGGCAGCCACCTGGGCAAGTTACAAGCTCACCTCGATCCGCCAGCCCGTGCGCCGGATGACCGAGGCTGCGGTGAAGATGCTCGTGGAGCGGATCGAGGATCCGGAGCTTCCCGCCGAACGGCGACTATTTAACGGACAGCTAATCGAGGGCCGTTCGGCGCGCCTTGGGTAGGGTGCGGCGCGAATCCAAATCCGGATGCAACATCGGTGCTCGAATTGCAGCGGAAATCGTGCTCTTTTTTCGGCTGTGACCGTTTTGCAACGGAGCTGAGGCTGCATATTCAGTGGACGCTAACATCTAGAATCCCGGCAATTCAGATAGTTAGCCGGTAGTTTGGCCGAGTCGATCGCTAGAAGACGGCCGCAAACCAGATGTAATCCGAATGCAAGAAACGATGGACAGCCCCAATCTGTCCCGATAGCGTCCGCTCACACACAACAATCAGGGGGGCAGCATGTCGATTCGCCATTTTGCTACGGGAGCTTCGGTTCTCGCCATCGCCATATCCGGTCAGGCGGCACGCGCGCAGAACACCGTGGTCCCTGCTGAGACTCCGACACAGCAGACCGGCACGCCGGCCGGCGCAACGGCAGCAGCAGCAGGGGTCAATGTTCCAGCCACCACTGAGTCTGCTGACGGGATCGGAGACATCGTGGTGACCGCGCAGCGACGCGAGCAGAGCCTGCAGAGCGTTCCGCTCGCCATCACCGCAATCTCGGGCGAAACCATCAAGGCGCGCGGCGTGGTCGACATCTCGCGCCTCAACGAGTTCGTCCCCGGCTTCAGTTTCGGCCAGACCGGCTCGGACGTCCGGCCGGCAATGCGCGGCGTGCGCACAGCCAACAACGGCGTGACCGGCGACCCGACGATCGGTTACTTCATTGACGGCATCTACCAATCGCGCACAAGCCAGGCGGCCTTGGGCTTCGCCGACGTGGCAACCCTTGAGGTGCAGCGCGGCCCACAGGGTACGCTCTATGGCCGCAACACGTTCGGCGGCAACATCGTTGTTACTACCAACGCGCCGGCCCACAAATTTGATTATGGTGCGACGCTGACGGCGGGCAATTATTCGAAGGTGCGTTTCGAAGGCTTCGTTAACGTGCCAATCACCGACAACCTGGCGGCGCGCGTCGTCGTGGTCACCGACAATGCTGACCCGTGGGTCAAGGACAAGGTTAACCCCGGCGCCGGCTTATTCGACGAGAACAAGAAGGACGTCCGCGGCGCGCTGAAGTGGGACACGGGGGGCTTTTCCGCCACGCTGCGCGGTGACTATGTCCATCAGGGAGGCAACGGCAATTCGGCGTTCGGCTACAAGCAGATCGGCAGCTATATCGATCCTGGTTCGTGCCAGACACTGTTCAACGCAAGCTATATCGGCCTCAACGAACGCGCCGGTAACCGCGATGGCGTTCCCGACTGCACGGCGACAGTGGCAAGCCCGACCATCGCGGTCGGCCAGGGCGTCGATCTCGGTGTACCGATTGAGTACCCCAATGACTGGAAAGCGATCGGCAACAATTACAAGCCGTTCCGCGACCTCAACCAGGCGTCGACCTCGCTGACCGCGAGCTATGATTTTGGTCCGGCCTCGCTCAAGTCGATCACTGGCTATGTCCATTATCGCGGCAAGCGCACGACCGATTCCGACTTTTCCGCATCGACCATTGCGATCGATTTCGCACGCACCCAGGCCGACACTTTCACGCAGGAAGTGCAATTGCTCTCGCGCGCCAACCAGCGTCTCGAATATGTGATCGGCGGGTTCTTCCTCAACGACAACCTGGTCAATGGCTTCATCAACCAGCAGTTGCCCCGCACCATCGTGTCGAGCGCTCTGGCCGCACCAATCACGGCGGCGTCTAACAACGGCACTTACCAGTTCGAACGGGTGAAGGTTTATTCGCGCGCTGTTTACGGCCAGGCGACCTTCCACATGACCGACGCCTGGTCGCTCACGGGCGGCATCCGTTACACGCACGAGAAGAAGACTTATCTCAACGCAACCGCGTTCTTCTACTTGCCATCGACGCTCCCCAGCGGCGCTAACCCGCTGACGCTCGTCACCATCAACGATCCGCTACCGACCGACAGCAGCTTCCCCGCAGTGCCAACCAACTGCGGCGGCGCGGTGACGGCTGCGACCACCTTGGACGCGAAGGGCAACCAGGTGCGTTC
>CAXSDY010000034.1:0-3626 GCA_964235835.1 uncultured Sphingomonadaceae bacterium
GCCTGGAACGCGCCGAGATTGCACGGCCAGGCTATGCGGTGGAATATGCTCACATAGACCCACGGCGATTGCGCTCCACGCTGGAACACCGGGACATCGCGGGGCTGTTCTGTGCCGGCCAGATCAATGGCACGACAGGGTACGAGGAGGCTGCGGCGCAGGGCCTCGTGGCCGGCCTCAACGCTGCCGCTTCCGCTCTCGATCTTGACCGTGTCCCCTTCGATCGCTCATCCAGCTACATCGGTGTGATGATCGACGACCTGACGCTTCAGGGAATCTCTGAACCCTACAGAATGCTGACCGCCCGGTCCGAGTTCCGGCTTCACCTGCGCGCCGACAATGCCTCAACTCGCCTGAGCGATTCCGCGCTGGCAGCGGGTTGCGTCGGTGAAGCTCGGCAACGGTGGTTTGATGAGCAGCAGGGAGCTCGTACGGAAGTAGAGCATCTGCTCTCGAAACAGGTCAGTGAAACAGAATTAGCGGCCGACGGTTCGCCGGAGCGTCGCTCGCTCGCGGCGTGGCTGCGCAAGCCTGGGACACGGTCCGCAGTGATCTCCCGCTTGCCTGACCATGCAGTCGCGCGCGAGGCTGTCGCTGATGCCGAATACGCGCCCTACCTCATCAGACAGCGAAGTGAATGGGCGATGCTCCACCGGGACATGCTCATCAGCGTGCCCGACAGCTTCGACTATTCCCGCGTCCCCGGCCTTTCGGGTGAAATGATCGAGCGGTTGCACGCTGCATCTCCCGACAACCTCCGCCAAGCAGCACGCGTGCCCGGCATCACGCCAGCGGCTCTCTCCGCGCTTCACTTCGCCCTCGCACGCGACGGGGCAGCATGATCGACGACGTGAGTACGTTCATCGGGCAGAATGTTCCACGTGGAACATTGGATAAGCTCTCTGGCTATTGCGACCTGCTCCTGTTGGCGAACAAGCAGCAAAACCTCGTCGCCGCATCTACCGAAGCATCGGTGTGGTGCCGCCATATCCTCGACTCGCTGCAGCTCCCCGCGCTGGCACCGGACGCCGGGTCATGGTGTGACATCGGATCAGGCGCCGGACTGCCCGGCGTCCCTATAGCGATCTGCACGAACGACCCGGTCACGCTGATCGAGCCACGGCGGCTCAGGACTGAATTTCTCGAAATGGTGAAACGAGAGCTCACCCTCGAATGCGTCACCGTCGTTCGGGGGAAGCCTGCCGGAGTATGCGAGAAGTTCGAGAAGATCACGGCGCGTGCAGTTGCACCCGCTGCGAAGCTGTTTGCCATGGCTCACCACCTGTCCCTTCAGGAAACCATCTGGCTGCTGCCGAAGGGTCGGAGCGCGAAGAAGGAACTGGATGAAGTGCGCGCTTCATGGCACGGTGACTTCCGCCTGGTGCCAAGCCGCACGGACGACGCCTCGTCGATCCTGGTCGCGCAAGGCGTCAGACCGAAGGAGGCGCGATGATCCGCATTGCAATCGCCAACCAGAAGGGTGGCGTCGGCAAGACCACGACTGCGATCAATCTGTCGACTGCGCTTGCCGCCATCGGTTGGAAGGTCCTACTCGCCGATCTCGATCCGCAAGGGAATGCATCCACCGGCCTCGGCGTCCCCCAGTCTGCGCGGCGCCGCTCGAGCTATGACGTGCTGCTCGGCGATGCCAGCATTGCGAATTGTGTGGTCACAACCAAGGTCCCGCGGCTCGACCTCCTGCCGGCCACGGTTGATCTCTCCGGCGCCGAGATCGAATTGGTCAGCCAGGACCAACGCACCCATCGCCTCGCGCGAGCCTTCGACCTGTCGCCGCCCGGACGCTGGGACATCTGCCTGATGGATTGTCCTCCATCACTCGGCCTGATCACCGTCAATGCCCTGGTGGCCGCGCAGCAACTGCTTGTGCCGCTCCAATGCGAGTTCTTCGCGTTGGAGGGGCTCAGCCAGCTTCTCCAAACCGTCGAACGCATCCGCGTCTCGTTCAACCCGTCCTTATCGATTCTGGGTGTCGCCCTGACGATGTTCGATCGCCGCAACAATCTGTCCCAGGCCGTAGCGGAAGACGTTCGTGCGTGCTTGGGCGCGGCGGTGTTCGACACAGTCGTGCCACGCAACGTCCGCCTCTCGGAGGCACCAAGCCACGGATTGCCGGCCTTGATCTACGACCTCAGATGTTCGGGCTCCGAAGCCTATGTTCGCTTGGCGCGTGAGCTGCTTGCCCGCCTGCAACGCACCTCGGCGGAGGCGGCATGAGCCGGCGACCCGGGCTCGGCCGCGGCTTGTCGGCCCTGATCGGTGAAGCACCACGCCCCGATTTGGAAGACGGTGACGCTCAGCCCGGCAGTGTGCGCGAAATCGAGGTCGCGCGAATCTACCCGAACCCCAACCAGCCGCGCACTCGCTTCGACGAAGACGCGATCGACGAACTCGCTGAGTCGATCCGCGAGCGCGGGGTCATCGCACCCATCCTCGTGCGCGAGATCGACGGAGGTTTTCAGCTCGTCGCCGGCGAGCGCCGCTGGCGGGCTGCGCAGAAAGCTCGGCTTCACCTGATCCCCGCGCTCGTCAAGCCGCTCGGCGATGCCGAATCGGCGGAAATCGCGCTGATCGAGAATATTCAGCGCGAGGACCTCTCAGCGATCGAAGAGGCCGAAGGCTATCGCAAGCTGATTGAGCGGCACGGGCACACGCAGGAGCACCTCTCACGCCTGGTCGCCAAGAGTCGAAGTCACGTCGCCAACCTGCTTCGGCTCCTCGACCTGCCCGAGGATGTCCGTGCCATGCTTGTCAACGGCGAGATCAGCATGGGCCACGCCCGCGCGCTGATCGGCGCTCCCGACCCCTCGGCGATCGCTCGACAAATCGCCAACGAGGGCCTGACCGTGAGGCAGGCAGAAGACCGCGCACGCGCCGCCAAGCCCCTACGCTCCCGCGGAGCATCGTCCGGACAGGCACGGCCGGTCGACGCAGACCTCGCCGCGCTGGAACGGCAGCTCGGCGACATGCTCGGCCTGAAAGTAAAGGTCGCCCACGCAGGCAGCGGAGGAACCGTCAGCCTCGCTTATTCGAGCCTCGATCAGCTCGACATGATCTGCCAACGCCTCTCAGGCGAACCGATCTAGCGCCGGGCGTTGCGCGCGATCGTGAGCAACTCCTCGCCGAGTAAAGCAGCCGTTGAAACCGAGGTGAGCATCGCGGTGCGTTCCAACGCCGCGATGCGTTCGACGAGTTGAGCGAGACGAGCGGCGCTCCACCGCGAAAGCAACGTCTGAACGACTGGCTTTTCCTTGTAGAATAGTGCCTTACCTGCTGACGCCATGACGGCATCGACCCGTTCGCCGCCTTCGATCCGAGCCCGCATCGGTGCAAGCTGGAGCAGTCGCCGTTGGAACGTGCGCAGGATCGCGATCACGTCCGAGCCTGCAAGGCTCTGAAGCGCGTTGGAAAGCTCGCTCGTCCGACCGTCGAGCGCTAAGTTCACCATGGCCAGCAGATCGCCTTGGCTGTCGACCCCGAGCGCTTGAAGTGCTTCGGGCTGCAGCTCGCGTGGGGCGCTCGGAGCGGCGCCGAGGAACAGCGCGTATTTTTCGATCTCGGACGCGATCACCGCTTGGTCGTAGCCCGCCGATGCGGCGATCCGACCT
>CAXSDY010000034.1:3636-18778 GCA_964235835.1 uncultured Sphingomonadaceae bacterium
GCGCTCGAGAGCGCGCTCGCCACGCGCGAGCGCCGCTTCGCGACGACGCTGCACTCCATCGCCGACGCCGTGCTCACCACCGACGCCGACGACCGCGTGATGTTCATGAACCCGGCTGCCGCCGCCATCCTCGGCGTTGCCGAGCTCGACCACCAATTGCTCGGCATCGCCACCTGCAAGGGGATAAGACGCGTAGCTGAGGGCGGCGTCGTTTGAGTCAGCGAGCTTCACCAGCGCGCTGGTTTTTCGCAGGCCAGCCCCCCCGACCGCGATCGTCGGATTCTCGATTGCTGGCGAGGTCAGTAGCCATTCGACGGCAGGACTGATCTCGTCCATGGCCGGCTCGATCCACAGCGCCCGCCTCTCTCCGAACAGCCCCATTGCCGCTGCCTCGCCCGCGAGCAGGGCGGGGTCTCCCCGGACGGTGGACCCGGCCACCACGGTTTTCTCCGCCACCAAGCCGCGCAGCAGTCGCTCGGCCAGGATCCTCGACGCGGACTCATCCTGGCCATGGAACAGATAGAACCGGACCGTCGTGCTCGGCCGATCGAGCGCGCGCGCCAGGCTCGCCTTGTTTGCTTTCACAGAGGTGGCGGCGTGGCCGTCATGTAGCGGGCCAGACGGGCGACTATCTGGTCCGCCACAAGCGCGCTGAGGCGCTCGGCGGCAGTCTGTTCCGCTGCTACGGTCGCATATTCGGAGCTCACCACGTCGATGCCCGCGTCGGACCCGGCGGTCGCGTCCAGCACGACGGTTCCACTCGCCTGCTCGATCAGGCGGTAGCGGGCGCGCAGCGTGCGCCGCTCGCGCGTCGTCGCACTATCGCCGCGAATGCCGAAGCCGGTGATGCTGTCGTCCAGCTCGACCTCCAGCCGATACAAGCTGTTCGGGTGCTCGCCGCCCAGGCGATCGACGAGTGCATTGCGGGTCAGCCAGCCGGCCCGCTGCGGGATCAGCCCGACCTCCACCGATCGCAGGCCGGTTGCCGCCGCACCACGCTCGCCGCCGGCATACAGCGGATGAAGGCCGCACCCGGCGAGCGCCATCGCAGCCAGGAAGGCGAGAGACACGCGCATCATGCGACGATGTTCACGAGGCGGTCGGGGACGACGACGACTTTGCGCGGCACGGCCCCCTCGAGCAGTCGCTGGATCTTCTCCGACGATAGAGCGAGCGCCTCCGTCGCACTACGGTCCAGTCCGCGCTCGGCCACGATCGTGTCCCTCAGCTTGCCATTCACCTGAATGGCCAGGGTGACTTCCTGGTCGACCAGCATCGCCGGGTCGAACGAGGGCCATGTCGCGTCGGCCACCAGGCCAGTGCCCCCAAGCTGCTGCCAGCTCTCTTCCGCCAGGTGTGGCGCCATCGGCGAGATCAGGCGAACCAGGGTGCGCACGGCCTCCTCGCGGCTCACCGACGGCGGTGCTTTTTCCAAAGCGCCGACAAGTTCGTAGGCGGCAGCCACCGCCTTGTTGAACTGCAAGCCTTCGATCGCGGTGGTGATCGCCGCGATTGCCCGGTGCAAGCGCTTGTCGACAGCGGAATCGCTGTGCTCTGGGGCCAGATGGATACTCGTCACAAGCCGCCATACGCGCTGGACGAACCGGGCCGCGCCCTCAATGCTCGATTCCGACCATTCGAGGTCCCGCTCGGGCGGTGAGTCCGACAGCATGAACCAGCGAACCGCATCGGCGCCATATCGCTCCACGATCGGGCCGGGATCGACCGTGTTCTTCTTTGACTTCGACATCTTCTCGACGCGGCCACGTTCTACGGCCGTGCCGGTCGCCGCTTCGATCACGCCCCCGCCGCCGCCAAAGTCGACCTCGTCGGGCCCAAGCCAACGGCCATCCAGCGATTTGTACGTCTCGTGCGTCACCATCCCTTGCGTGAACAGCCCAAGGAACGGTTCGGCGATACCGATCCGCCCGATCCGCTGCAGGGCCCGCGTCCAGAACCGCGCGTAGAGCAGGTGCAGGATCGCATGCTCCACGCCGCCGATATATTGCGCGACGGGTAGCCACTGTTCGGCTTCGGCAGGATCGAACGGCGCGTCCGCCGGCTGGCTGGCGAAGCGAATGAAATACCACGAGGAATCCACGAACGTGTCGAGCGTGTCGGTTTCGCGCCGCGCCGCTTCGCCGCATCGCGGACAGGCGGCATGACGCCATGTCGGATGCCGGTCCAGCGGATTGCCGGGAACGTCGAAGCTGACGTCCTCCGGCAGGATCACGGGCAACTCATCGCGCGGAACGCCAACCGGCCCGCACGAAGGGCAATGGATGATCGGGATCGGGGTGCCCCAATAGCGCTGACGCGACACGCCCCAGTCCCTGAGGCGGAACTGGGTCTTGCCCTGGCCCCAGCCCTCGGCTTCCGCGCGGCGGATGACCTCGGCGCCTGCCCTGTCGGTGGGAAGGCCGTCGAGGAAGCGGCTGTTGACCGCCACTCCATGGCCGGTCTCGGCCTCATCCCTAAGCGGAGCACCGGCTTCGCCGGCACTCGCCGCGACCACCCGGCGGATGCGGAGCCGGTACTTGGTCGCGAACTCGAAATCGCGCTGATCGTGGGCGGGCACGCCGAACAGGGCGCCCGTCCCGTAATCCATCAGCACGAAATTCGCGATCCACACTGGCAGCCGCCATTCGGGGTCGAGCGGATGAACCACTTCGATGCCCGTGTCATACCCCCGCTTTTCCGCCGTTTCGATCTCGGCCGCCGTCGTTCCGCCGGTCCTGCATTCGTCGATGAAGGTGCGAGCTTTCGGATCGCGCGCGGCAATTTGCTCGGCGAGCGGATGACCGGCCGAGATGGCGACGAAGCTTGCGCCGAAGATCGTGTCGGGGCGGGTCGTGAAGACCTCGACCGATCCCTCGTGCTCGACCAGGTCGAAGCGGAACTGCAGGCCCTGGCTCCGGCCGATCCAGTTCTCCTGCATCAGCCGGACCTTCTCCGGCCATTGATCGAGCGTCGCGAGACCGTCGAGCAGGTCGGGTGCGAAGTCCGTGATGCGCAGGAACCACTGGTTGAGCTTGCGCCGCTCGACGAGCGCGCCCGAACGCCAGCCGCGACCATCGATCACCTGCTCGTTGGCGAGCACGGTCGCGTCCACCGGATCCCAGTTGACCTCGCTTTCACGACGGTAGGCCAGTCCGGCCTCGAACAGGTCGAGGAACAGCGCCTGCTCATGCCCGTAGTATTCAGGGTCGCACGTCGCTAGCTCGCGGCTCCAGTCGAGCGCGAAGCCCAGCCGTTTGAGCTGCTCGCGCATCGCGGCGATGTTGGCGCGGGTCCAGCTACCCGGATGCACGCCCTTCTCCATCGCGGCGTTTTCCGCCGGCATGCCGAACGCGTCCCACCCCATGGGGTGGAGCACTTCGAAACCCTGCATGCGGCGGAACCGCGCGAGCACGTCCCCCATCGTGTAATTGCGCACATGGCCCATGTGGATGCGCCCCGACGGATAGGGGAACATTTCGAGCACGAAGGTCTTGGGCTTGGGCGAGGATGCATCGGCGGCGAACCCGCCTGCGGCAGCCCAGCGCGCCTGCCAGCGGGCGTCGGCGGCCGCCGGGTCGAAGCGTTCGGTCACGATGGTCGGTTAGCCACCGATGGCGGTGCGACGCAGGTCGCGGGCACGGGTCAGGATGATGTCTTCCAGCTTCTGCACCGTTGCGGCCGCAACCGGAGCGTCGACCCATGCGCCGTTCTGGTTAACCTGCCGGGCCGCTGCCACCCGCAGCGCGTCTGCGCGCAGATCCTGGTCGAGGATCGATGCGGTGATCTTGACCCGTTCATTGGGCGCGCTGGCGGTGGAATACCAGTCGGTGACAATGACGCCGCCGTTCGAATCCGCTTGCACCAGCGGTGCAAAGGACAACGTGTCGATCGCCGCGCGCCACAGATAGGCGTTGACGCCGATCGTCGTCATCTTCGACGGCGCAAGGGTGTTCGGGACCCGGCGATCTTTGGCGCAGCCTCCGACGGAGAGCCCGGCGACTATGAGGATTGCAAGGGGGAGCGAACGGCGCATGGGATGGAACCTCGGTGATGTCGGCGGGCAAGCGCCCCCAGTTCGCCCACCGTGTAAGCAGACCCCGGTGCGGCGGCAAGCGCAGTCGTTCGGCAACGATCAGCAGCTCGTTCGTGGCCGATCGGCCACAGCGGCCTGCGAATCGGACTCGGCACTTGGAACAACGAACCCCGTCTGGCTATATTCCCCTCAACGGGAGGACTGACGTGAGCCGTAAGGGCGAGTCGAAAGCAGCGTGGCGGGTTGCCTTGGCAGCAGCGACGGTGCTCGCCTTCACGCCAGCCGTGCTCCTGGCGCGGAGTGAGGGCAAGCGCGCCCCTGCTGTTTCGGTCAGCTTCGATCCGTTCTCCAGCTTCACGCCCGCTTCGGCGGACCCGCGGCTCGCCGCCGCCTTTGCCAGCCGCGCACCCACCGCGGGCGAGTTCCGGTTCACGCCGGCCGCGGCCAGGGGCCGCCCCGCGCAGGTCCGCGTCGCGATCCGCGCCCGCGCCGTGAACCCGGGCGCGTCGCACGACGGCGGTGTTGGTGGAGCGACGTCGATCACTGCGCTTGCGCCGGCCACATACAACCTGGGCGTTGCGGTCGGCTGGCGTCGGTTCGCCGTGTCGGGCGACGTTGCCAAGGTCACCGCAGCCGGCTCGCCGATTGGCGGCCGCGAGAGCGCCGCACTTGGCGTCTCGTATAATCTGAAGCGCTTCACCGGACGCGTCGCGCTCGGCGCGGATCGCGGCGACGGCACTCAGGCTCCGGCAATCGTGAAGAACGAAAACGTCTCGCTCGATCTTGGCGGTGCCTATTCGCTCACGCGTAACCTAGCGGTAACCGGCGGTGTTCGCTACAAGATCGAACGCGATCGTCTGTCGACCATCACCGACCAGCGCCGTGACAGCCAGGCGGTCTACGTCGGGACTGCTTTCCGATTCTAGGGGCTCGGGTGATGCCGATTGGCCCGGAAATCACGGGCGAAGGCCCTGTTGCCCGTCTGCTTTCCATCAATCATCAAGTCGGGCGGGCAGCACAGCTTGCACGTCGGGACGGCACGGGCGTCACGCTCATCGCCGTGACCAAGACGCGGTTGGCCGGCGAGATCGCCGGGCTGCTCGAAGCGGGTCAGCGCGACTTCGGGGAGAGCCGCGTGCAGGAGGCGCAGGCCAAGTGGCCGCCCCTGCTGGACCGTTACCCCGACGTGCGTCTGCACCTCATCGGTCGACTGCAATCGAACAAGGCTGCGGAGGCGGTCGCCTTGTTCGACACCATCCACTCGCTTGATCGGCCGTCACTGTTGGATGCCTTGGTATCGGCTGCGCGGAAGGTTGATCGAACCCCGCGCGTCTACGTTCAGGTCAATATCAGTGAGGAACCGCAGAAGGGCGGGTGCGCCCTCGCCGACTTGCAGGCGCTGGTCGCGGCCGTGCGGGCGAGCCCGCTTCCTCTCGCCGGGCTCATGGCGATCCCCCCGGCACTTGTGGAGCCGGGGCCTTATTTCGCCCTCCTCGCGAAACTGGCGCGGCATCATGACGTCAGCGGCCTCAGCATGGGCATGTCCGCCGACTACCGCACCGCCGTCATGCTCGGTTCGACCGCGATCCGCGTGGGTACCGCGTTGTTCGAGGACTAGGCTAGGTGGCCGCTGCGCGTGCGCTTGGTTGCGAGGTAATCGGCGTTGTGCGGATTGGCCGGCATCTGGTGTGCAACGCGCTCGACCACCCGAATGCCGGCTGCCTCTAGGCCGGCGAGTTTGGTCGGATTGTTGGTCAGCAAGCGGACCTCGGCCACACCCAGCGCCCGCAGCATCGCGGCCGCCATTCCATAATCCCGCGAATCGTCCGAGAAACCGAGCCGCCGATTGGCATCGACCGTGTCCAATCCGCGGTCCTGCAGCGCATAGGCGCGGATCTTGTTGGCTAGACCGATCCCCCGCCCTTCCTGCCGCAGGTAGAGCAGAACGCCGCTTTCCGCGGCCGACAGCAAGTCCAGCGCGCCGCGCAATTGAGGGCCGCAATCGCACTTTAAGCTCCCGAACACGTCGCCCGTGAGGCATTCGCTGTGCAGTCGCACGAGCGGGGGCTTGCCGGCGAAACTGCCGAAGACAAGCGCGACGTGTTCGTCCCCGGTGGCGGAGTCGCGGAAGGCGACGATCTGACAGGCTGCAACGCCGTCGACCGGCAGCGCGGCACGAGCGACGATGATCGCTTCGGCGCGTGCTTCGGTGATGCTGGAACGCGCGACGGCAAGCGCGTTCTCATCGGCCCCGTCAAGCACCCACGCCGCAGGCAGGAGCCCGGCGTGGCGAACGAGGGCAAGCGCCGCTTCGGCGCCAGCCTCGTCTGTCAGCGCCTCCGGCACAAGCGGCCCCGTGGGGCCGCGGGCGAAATCCTGGCCCGGGTCTACCACGGAGCGGGCACTCGCAAAGTCGAACCATTCGGTTCGGGCGATGAGCACTGGCCGGCCCGGCACTGCCGCCGCGGCCTCGTTCGCCATTCCGAGCGCCGCCGCTCGCTCGCCACTGATCAACAGCCGGGCGCTGCCGCGGGGATCGAGTAGCGCCAACATCGCGCTTGTGCCCGTTTCGACCGAGAGAATGGTCGGACCGGGCTCGATTCGCACCGCCCGGCCCGCCCTGACCGCGGCGAGCGCGGCTTCGAGCGACGGCGGGTTCCTCAAAGCTCGAGCTCGACGATCAGCGGCACATGGTCGGACGGCCGTTGCCAGCCGCGGCAGGGTTCGAGGACGCGATGCGCGTGAGCCTGCGGCGCCAGGGTCGGGCTCGCCCAGGCATGATCCAGCCGCCGGCCGCGATCGCTCGTAGCCCAGTCGCCAGCCCGGTAGCTCCACCACGTGAAGTTGCGCTCCGGCGCGGGGATGAACTTGCGGCCCAGGTCGACCCACTCGTGCGCCTGCTGCAAGGCCGACAGGGCTGCGATTTCGACCGGCGTATGGCTGACCGTGTCGAGCAGTGCCTTGTGGTTCCACACGTCGCATTCCAGCGGCGCGACATTGAAGTCACCGACGATCAAAGTCGGCTCAGCCAACTTCTCCGACCAGCGCGTCATGCGTCCGATGAAGTCCAGCTTCTGCCCGAACTTGGGATTGAGGGCGCGGTCGGGGACGTCCCCGCCAGCCGGCACGTACACGTTCTCGATACGAACACCGCAGTCGAGCCGAGCGCCGACGTGCCGGGCTTCCCCATTATCCTGCCAGTCGTGCCGTCGGTCCTGGGACAATGCCAGCCGGCTCAGAATGGCCACGCCGTGGTGCATCTTCTGCCCGTGCAGCAGCTGATGCGTGTACCCAAGTTTGTGGAACAGATCGCACGGGAAAACCCCGTCCAGCGCCTTCGTCTCCTGGAGGCAGAGGACATCGGGTTCCTCTTCGACCAGCAGCCGCTCGATGATGTGGGCGCGGGCGCGGACCGAGTTGATGTTCCAGGAAGCGAGCTTGAGGCGGGTCATTGGGCGAGCGCTTACCCCGTCAGGCGGCTGTAAAGCAAAGGAGCATCCATCTGGCGCCGGACCCCGAATACGCAAAGGCCCCCGCTCCGGGGGCGTGGAGCGAGGGCCGACCAAGCGTTCGTCACGCAAGGCGATCGCAGCCGCCCAGGGTAACAGGGGGAAACCCCTGGCGGTTGCTGCGATCCAGGATCGTTTAGCGGGAGGTCCCTGTCGCCGCGATGAACAGGTTGCTGTTCGCTACGTTTTTCGATCGAAGATCAGGCGTTTGTCGTTAGCCGCCCGCCCGCTTCTGCGGCTCGGCGAACGTGAAAGAAGCGTCCGGCACACTAACGTTATAGCGCTGCTGGGCGAGTTTGATGGTCGTCTTCTTGTTCTGAGCGTCGATCGCGGTCCAACCCTCGAGCTGCAGTCCGCCAGGCGCGGACGGCTGCTTGACGAACGCCAGGATCAGCGTCCCGAACTCCGGCCGGCGCGCGTCTCGCACCCGCATCAGCACGACACGACTATCCTCGGTCGGCATCGGGCGGGCGATCCGCTGAAGGTCCGGGTTGGCCGACAGCAACGGGCCGAGCGGCGACTTGGCGATGGGCCAGCGGTTCTTCTGCCCGACCTCATAATCGAGGAAGTAGAGGTTGGTGCCATCCGCCACCATCAGCATGTTGGCGTTCGCGCCGTATTCGAACCGGGCTCGACCGGGGCGCCTGAGGATCAACTTGCCCGTGAGTTGGCGTCCCTTGCCGTCCGTCTGGACAAAGCTGGCTGTCATCGACTGCGTCGCGGCGAGACTGCGCTCGACCTGACCCACAGCGGCATCGGGGGCGGCAGCGGCTGGCGCGGCCACGACGACGATTGCCGCAGGCGCGAGCGCGCGCACGAGGCGGGACGGAAACGACATCGAGATACTCCTAGAAGGCTTAGCCCGCATCATGGCGCATCGGAGTTGAATTCGTGCTGAACTCGGCAGTCGGCCTCCGTTCACCTGGGCTCGCGCATTCGCGTCACAGCGGATGCCCGTCGGTGTCCATCAGCACTTCGCGCCGGCCGACATGATCGGGTTGCCCGACAATGCCATCCTTCTCCATCCGCTCGATCAGACGCGCCGCGCTGTTGTACCCGATCCTTAGCTGCCGCTGGATGTAGCTGGTCGAGGCCTTCTGGCTCTCGGCGACGACCTGCACCGCCTTGCGGTACATTGCAGTCTCGGCATCGTCTTCGCCGACGGGCTGGCCGTCGAACACGTAACCGCCGTCCTCGGGCTCTTCTGTGACCGCCTGGATGTAGTCGGGCACGCCCTGCTTGCGCCAATGCTCGGCGACCGAGCGAACCTCTTCGTCGCTGACGAACGGTCCATGCACGCGCATGATCTGCTTCCCGCCAGGCATGTACAGCATGTCGCCCTTGCCGAGCAGCTGTTCGGCACCTTGCTCGCCCAGGATCGTGCGCGAATCGATCTTGCTGGTGACTTGGAAGCTGATGCGCGTGGGCAGGTTCGCTTTGATGACGCCGGTGATGACGTCGACCGATGGCCGTTGCGTCGCCATGATCAGGTGGATGCCGGCGGCTCGTGCCTTCTGCGCCAGGCGCTGGATCAGGAACTCGACCTCCTTGCCGGCGGTCATCATCAGGTCGGCCAGCTCGTCGACGATCACCACGATCTGCGGCAGTATGTCATAGTCGAGCTCTTCGGTCTCATAGACCGGCTGTCCCGTTTCCGCGTTGTAGCCGGTCTGGACCCGCCGGCCGAGCGTCGTGCCCTTCGCCTTCGCCTCCCGCACCTTCTGGTTGTAGCTGGCGAGCGCACGCACTCCCAGGCTGGCCATCATTCGATAGCGTTCCTCCATCTGCTCGACGGTCCACTTGAGCGCGCGGATCGCCTTGCCCGGCTCGGTCACGACGGGCGCTAGCAGGTGCGGAATGTCCTCGTACATGCTCAGCTCGAGCATCTTGGGATCGATCATGATCATCCGGCACTCGTCCGGGCTCATCCGATAGAGCAGCGACAGGATCATGCAATTGAGCCCGACCGACTTGCCCGAGCCGGTCGTGCCAGCGACCAGCAGGTGCGGCATCGGAGCAAGGTCGGCGATGACCGGGTCGCCGGCGATGTTCTTGCCGAGGATCAGCGGCAAGGACATGTTCTGGTCCTCGAACGCCTGGCTGCCGACCAGTTCGCTCAGGGCCACCGTCTCGCGTTTCACGTTGGGCAATTCGATGCCAATCACGCTTCGCCCGGGGATTGTCGCAACGCGGGCGGACAGGGCCGACATGTTGCGCGCGATATCGTCGGCGAGCTGGATCACGCGGCTCGCCTTGATGCCGCTGACCGGTTCGAGCTCGTACATGGTGACGACCGGACCAGGCCGGACCTCGACGATGTCGCCGCGGACGTGAAAATCCTCGAGCACGCTTTCGAGCAATCGGGCGTTGCGCTCCAGCGCCGCGCGGTCGACCTGCGTTCGCCCGGTGTCCGGGGCAGCAGTGAGCAGCTCGAGGGGCGGCAGCTGATAGCTGTCGCCCAACGCCAAACTCGTCTGCGCGCGAGCCTTGCGCCCGGCATCCTTGCGGCCTGCGGCTGGGGCGATCGCGCTTGTCGCCGGGGTGACCGCGACCTCGGGGCGAGAGCGGGGCGGGGCGGGCAGGCTGCTTTCGACCAGCACTTCGCGTGGCTTGCGCGCCGGTTTCGGAGTCGGCGGGCTCGGATCGCGGCGGAACAGGTGCGTCGCCCAGCTCCGTTCCTGCTCGCCGATCGCGCAGGCCAGCCAAAGCACGGCGAGCCCGGCAAGTGCGAGCAACGCTACGCACATGAGATGCAGCGGTCCGGCAATCGAAGGATTGCGAATCAGCGCCAGTCCCGCATCGATCGCGTGCGCACCAGCCAACCCCAGGACTCCGCCCCAGGCCGCAGGCAGCCCCGACACGCCCGATCCGCGGACGAGCGCCGCGGCGATGCCGAGCAGGAGCAAGCCGGCGCTCGCAACAAGCAGCGACCGGCCCAGCCGGCCCGGAACGCCGCGCATGACGCGGAGGCCGGCCAGGGCGGTGACCGGCAGCAGCAGCGCCGCGCTTGGCCCGAACAGCAGTAGCAGCAGGTCGCTTCCATAAGCGCCGAACGCGCCAAGCCAGTTGCTCGCGGGGCCGCCGGCGGCGGTCGTCAGGCTCGGATCGGTGCTGTTGTGCGTGGCCAATGCGAGTGCCAGCGCGATGCTCAGTCCGACCAGGACTGCGCCCAGCGTCTTGCGTCCGAACGCCCGCAGCGAGGCCACGAGGTTGGCACGCCACTCGGGCCCCAGCTCGCGCGCCTGAGATCCCTGTAATACGGTCGCCATCTTGCCCTCGCCAACCCCTGTGCGATCCCTAGAGCCGACAATGGCCCCTGCGGGACTCCGCGCGCAAGGCTTTCCTCATCGCTTCGCGCCGCCTAGACGCGGCCGATGGTGCGCAGCGACGTGATCATCCTTGGCGGCGGCTTGGTCGGGCTTGCCCTCGCCGCCGCGCTCGACAGCGGCGGGATGAGCGTCGCGGTCGTCGATCCGGCGGACCCCGACACGAGGCGTGATGCGGCATTCGACGGACGGACCAGTGCGGTGTCGTCTTCCTCGCGCCGGATGTTCAACGTGACCGGGATCAGCGCTCACCTGCCAGAACCGGGCGGGCCGATCCGCCGCATCCGCACGTCGGACGGCCTCGCGCCCGGCAGCCTCACGTTCGACGCCGACGAGGATGGCGAACCGCTCGGCTGGATGCACGAGAACCGTCATCTCCGTGCGGCACTGCGCGCGCGGGCCGAGGCGGGCAGCGCGATCAATTTGCGCTACAAATCACAGCCCACCTCGACCGAACGCGGACCGCACGGCGTAACGGTGCTGCTGGACAACGGCGAGACCTTGACTGCCCCGCTGCTCGTCGGTGCGGAAGGCCGCCACTCACCGACGCGAGAGGCTGCGGGCATCAGGATGGCACGTTGGCGCTACGATCACCGGGCGATCGTCTCGACCATCGGCCATGACCACCCACACGATGGCGTGGCTTACGAGATTTTCTATCCGACTGGCCCCTTCGCGCTCCTGCCAATGATCGATGGGGCCGAAGGGCATCGCTCGGCGATCGTCTGGTCCGTCCGGAACGACGATGCCGAGGGCTTGCTAGCCCTGTCCGATGCTGACTTCGCCACCGAAGCGAGGAGCGCCATGGGCGGATTCCTGGGCGAGGTTCGCATGCTTTCACCTCGCTCGGCCTACCCGCTCGGCTTTCACCATGCCGCCCGGATCACTGCCGACCGGCTGGCGCTCGTCGGCGATTCGGCACACGCAGTCCATCCGATCGCGGGGCAGGGCCTCAACGTGGGTTTCCGCGATGCCGCCGCGCTGACCCAAGTTCTGGTCGAAGGCGCGCGGCTCGGGCTCGACCTTGGGGATCGGCAGCTCCTCGACCGCTACCAGCGCTGGCGCAGTCTCGACACGCTGATGGTCGCCATGTCGACCGACGGGCTGACCCGACTGTACGGCGTCCCGGGCCGGACCGCCTCGGCCGTGCGACGTCTTGGCATGGGGGTGATCGACCGCTTCGGCCCGCTCAAGGACCGGCTCAAGGCCGAAGCGCGCGGCACCAGCGGCGACTTGCCGCTCCTGCTGCGCGGTCTGCCGGTCTGAACGATCGCGCCTATTGCAGGGTCTGGCCGGAGTCCGCGCCCCCTGGAGCGAGCCGCTGAAATTGCATGAACTGGACGACCAGCTCTGCCCGGCCCGCCAGCGTCGGCTCTTCCAGCAGCGCCTGCTTGGCGCCCGGATCGAACGGCGCGACCTGCGCGATCGCGTTGACCAGCATCTCGTCGTCCAGGCGGCTGACTGCTTCCCAATCGACCGCCAGTCCCAGCGCATCGCCGAACCGCCGCGCCTCGCGCTCGACATCGCTGCGCACGGCAAGCGCGAGTGGCGGCGGATCATCGTCGTCGAACGCCGCAGCGTCCACGTCGGCCTGACGGTAGCTGCTCCCAACATCGGGTTCGGCAATCAGGCGGAAACGGGTCGAGCCCTGCAGCACGACATTGAACCGGCCGTCGTCCAGCTCCTCTACGCCCACTAGCTCGCCGATGCAGCCGACGCGGTAGAGCGATGGATGCTCGCCAGCGTCCGACGGCTGGATCATGCCGATCTGGGCCTTGCCCGCAAGCGCGTCGCGGATCATCTCGCGATAGCGTTCCTCGAAAATATGGAGCGGCAACTGCGCTCGCGGGAACAGGATGGCGCCCGCGAGGGGAAAGATTGGAATTCGCACGGGCTTGGTCATGTGAACAGCACCGCTGACAGCCGCCGGCGCTGCGCCCGGGCCCAGGGATCCTCCAGCCCGGCCGCTTCCAGCAGTTTCAGAAAACGGGTTCGCGCGGCTCCGTCGTTGGCGGCTCGGTCGATCGCGATGCTTTCGATCAGGGCGTCCGCTGCCCCGTCCCGATCGCCCGCAGCGATCCGCGCGTTGGCCAGCTCGATCCGCGCCTCATGGTCGTCGGGAGCCGCCGCGACCCGGGCTTCGAGCTCCGCCACGTCGCCGCTCGGCGGAACCACGGCGGCAAGCTCGAGCGCAGCTTTCGCTCGCTGGACCGCGGAATGCTTCAAGGCATCGGGTGTTGCACCTGCCAGGATGCCGCGGGCTTCCTCGATCCGATGATCGGCCACGAGCGCCCGAACGAGCCCGCCGATGACCTCCGGATCGTCCGGCGCCATGTCGAAGATTTGCTGGAAAATGCTCACGGCCCGGGGCGCATCTCCTTCGGCGAGAACGTCGTCGCCCATCGTGACCAGCGGCGCAATCTGGGCGGCGAGGTCCTGGGCTGGTCCTTGCACCGGCAACTGCGTCAACAGCTGCTCGAGCGCGCGCCTCAGCTGCGCCTCCGTGCGATACGCTGTCAGATCAGCGACCGGCTGCCCCTGGAAGATGGCGTAGACGGTCGGGATCGACTGGATGCGGAACTGCGCGGCGATTAGCTTGTCGGCCTCGACGTCGACCTTCGCGAGCACCACGCCCTGATCCGCGAGGTCAGCGGCCACCTTCTCCAGGACGGGCAACAGCTGCTTGCACGGGCCGCACCAATCCGCCCAGAAGTCCAGGATGACCAGGCTGGTCATCGAAGGGGTGATCACATCCCGCTCGAACCTCGTGAGCGCCTCGCGCTCTGCCTCGCTCATGTTCAGGGACGCCACGCCGGTCTCCGCTTGCCGATGCGGCCATATGTGCCGCGCGCCGTGCGGTCACAAGGGCAATGAGCCCCGGGCGTGGCGGCCGAGCAGGGCTTGCCGCATGGTAGGGCCGATGCTAAGCGCCCCGCCTCACCCACCGGCTCCCTCGGGAAGCTCCGGTCCGGCGCCGAGCGGGCGTAGCTCAGGGGTAGAGCACAACCTTGCCAAGGTTGGGGTCGAGGGTTCGAATCCCTTCGCCCGCTCCAGAACGTCGCCGCCGTGGGAACGTCATGCGGCACGCCCGGTTCTAGCTTCTCCCATGCTTTTGAGGGCGAAGGAGTTCTGGCCATGACGGGCAACGAGGAAGAGCAGGGCGGCGGCACTAATGCGCGCCCCTTGAACGACACGATCGCGGGAACCGGCCCCGGCATTCCCGACGACGCGCTCGCGCCCGGCGAGGACCTCCCCAATCCGCCGAGTGACGAGGAGGTCGCCGCGATCGCGCGCAAGCTGGGCGCTCCGGTGCCTACCGGGGATGGCGGACCCCGCTGACCCGAAGCGCGCCAGGGTAGCGCAGGAGCGGCTGATGAAACCGGTAACGGAGAAGCATCTGGCGATCCTTCGCCGGCACATGGTCGAGGTGATCGACATGCACTTTGACCTGGCGAGCGACGAGCTTGGCAGGCCGCAACCCGAAACTCTGCTCCGCGAGGCACTGTTGAAGGTGCCGCGCCACCTGTTCGTGGCGCCGCAGCTGATGGGCATGGCCTATCAGGACACGCCGTTGCCGATCGGGTTCGACAAGACCGTGTCGCAGCCGTTCATCGGCGCGGTGATGCTCGACCTCCTCGATCTCGCGCCCGGCGACCGGGTGCTCGAGGTCGGGACAGGACTCGGCTACCAATCGGCGGTGATGGCGGAGACGGGCGCCGACGTCTGGAGCGTCGAGATCGTCGAGGAGTTCGCCGAGGCGGCCGGCGTGCGCCTCGCCACCCTCGGCTATGACGTCAAGGTGCGCGTCGGCGACGGCACACGCGGCTGGCCCGAACACGCGCCGTTCGACGCAATGCTCGTCACCGCGGCGACCACCGCAACCCCGCCGGCGCTGATCGCGCAGCTCGCGCCCGGCGGCAGGCTAGTGTTGCCGATCGGCGGCAAAGAGGCACAGCAGCTGACCCTCGTCGAGAAGAGGCTGAGCGGCGAGGTCGCCACTCGGCCGATCATGGCCGTGACCTTCACGCAGCTCGAGGAAGCTACATAACGGCGGGCGCCTAGTCCTGCTTCGATCCCTTGCGACCGAGCTCTTCAAGCCGCTCCGCGCCCTGCTCGTCCGGCGCTCCCTCCGGGCCAGTGCCCGGACCGCCGGTGGTGAACGACTTGCGGCCGCCGTCACCCGGATCGTCGCTCATTGAATTGTTCTGGTTCTGCGTCAGCTTGTCGCCTTCGCCCAGATGATTGCTCTTGCTCATCGTCGCTCCTGAGTTCGT
>CAXSDY010000035.1:0-18574 GCA_964235835.1 uncultured Sphingomonadaceae bacterium
ATCAGGTGGAGGCCGAGCGGGAGGCCCTGCGCGTCGAGGCCGCCTGGCACCGACATCGCGGGGAGACCGGCGAGGCTGGCGGGGACGGCGAACACGTCGTTGAGGTACATCGCGAGCGGGTCGCTCATCTTCTCGCCGATGCCGAACGCCGCCGACGGCGCCGTCGGCGTGAGCATGAAGTCGCACTGCTCGAACGCCTGCGTGAAGTCGCGCTTGATCAGCGAGCGCACCTTCTGCGCCTTGGTGAAATAGGCGTCGTAGAAGCCGGCGGAGAGCACATAGGTGCCGATCATGATGCGCCGCTTGACCTCGGTCCCGAACCCCGCGGCGCGGGTCGCGGCGTACATGTCGTCGAGGGTCTTCACCCCCTCCTCGCGCAGGCCGTAGCGGACCCCATCGTAGCGGGCCAGGTTCGACGAGGCTTCGGCCGGCGCGATGATGTAGTAGGTTGGCAGCGCATGGGTGGTGTGGGGAAGCGAAATCTCGACCGGCTCGGCGCCGGCATCGCGCAGCCACTCGACGCCCTTGTCCCACAGCGCGTCGATCTCGGCGGGCACGCCGTCGATGCGATATTCCCTCGGAATGCCGACCCGCTTGCCCTTGAGATCGCCTGACAATTCGGCTTCCCATCGGGGCACCGGGAGGTCGAGCGAGGTCGCGTCCTTCGGGTCGAACCCGCTCATCACCTCGAGCAGCAGGGCGCAGTCGCGCACCGTCCGCGCCATCGGCCCCGCCTGGTCGAGCGATGACGCGAACGCCACCACGCCCCAGCGCGAGCATCGCCCATAGGTTGGCTTGATGCCGCATATGCCGGTGAAGGCGGCCGGCTGGCGGATCGACCCGCCCGTGTCGGTCCCCGTGGCGCCGGGCGCCATCCCGGCTGCGACCGCGGCCGCCGACCCGCCCGACGATCCGCCCGGCGTCAAGGCCGCATTGCCGCCGTCGTTTCGCCGCCACGGCGACAGCACCGGGCCGAACGCGCTGGTCTCGTTCGACGAGCCCATGGCGAACTCGTCCATGTTGAGCTTGCCGAGCATGCCCGCGCCGGCCGCCTTGAGCTTGCCGCTGACGGTCGACTCGTAGGGCGGTTTGAACCCCCGCAGGATATCGCTGCCGGCGGTGGTCTCGACCCCCTCGGTCGCGAACAGATCCTTGATGCCGAGCGGGATGCCGGACAGCGGCTTCAGTTCGCCGGCCGGCCGCGCCGCATCCGCTGCGTCGGCGGCCGCAAGCGCCGCGTCGGGCGTCTCGACCGTGTAGGCGTTGAGCGCCCTGCCCGCTTCGACTGCGGCGTTGTAGGCGTCCGCCACCTCGCGCGCCGAGAAGTCGCCCCCGCGCAGACCGTCGCGCAGTTCGGCGATCGACTTGGTGGTGAGCTCGGACGTCATTCGATCACCTTGGGCACGGCAAAGAAGCCGTGTTGCGCGTCGGGCGCGTTGGCGAGTACCTGATCGCGCACGTCACCGTCGTCGATCACGTCATCGCGTAGGCGCAGCTTCTGCTCGATAACGGTGGCAAGGGGTTCCACCCCCTCGGTGTCCACGGCCGAGAGCTGTTCGACCCAGCCGAGGATGTTGTTGAGTTCGGGCACCAGCGCCGCCACCTCGGCGTCGCTCATCGCGATGCGCGCGAGCTTGGCGATGTGGCGGACCTGGTCGGTATCAACGGACATGAGCGGGCGGCTAGCAGCGGCGACTAGGGCGGGCAAGGCGGTTGCGGGCCCGCGCGCCCTCCCCTAACCCCCGCCGCAATGTGTGCCCGGCGTTTCCTGATGCTGATCTTCTGGCTCGTGGTGATCACCGTGGCGGCCGGCTTCGCCATCTATCAGTTCGGCGGCCGCGTCCTGACTCGTCAGATGGTTCCGACCGGACACTTTGCTCCGCCGCCGGTGCCCACGGGCCCCGACTATCGATCGGACGCGAACTGGCTTGCGAAGCCGGGACTAGCGAATGATCCGTCGGCATGGCTACCCCAAGGTTACAAAGGGGCAGCCGAGACGAAGACTGCGGCCGTCTTCTACATCCATCCGACGACTTACCTGTTCAGAGACAAGTGGAATGCGGCGACGGACGAAGGCGGCGACGCCGCGTTCCGCGACGCGCTGTTCGTGCGCAGCCAGGCCAGCGCCTTCTCGCAAGTCGGCGAGATTTGGGCGCCGCGTTACCGCCAAGCGGCATTCGGCGCGTTCCTGCTGAAGTCGGCCGACGCCTCCAAAGCGCTCGACCTCGCGTATCGCGACGTGCTTGCCGCCTTCGATACCTTCCTGGCAGCCCAGCCCAAGGGGCGGCCGATCATCCTCGCCGGGCATAGCCAGGGGGGGCTGCACCTGTCGCGGCTGCTGGTGGATCGTCGGGCGGCCCTGAAGAACCGGCTGGTCGCCGCTTACGTCGTCGGCTGGCCCTTATCAGTCAATGCCGATGTGCCCGCCACCAACCTCACGCCATGTGTGCAGCCGGCCCAAACCGGCTGCATCCTGTCGTGGCTGACCTTCGGTGATCCGGCCAACGCGTCGCTCATCCTCGACAATTGGGCCGGCACGAAGGGAGCGGGCGGCGAGCGGACGCCGGCCGACATGCTGTGCGTCAACCCATTGACCGGCACGCGCGACGGAGCGGCCCCGCCCTCGGCCAATCTGGGCACGCTGGCGCCAACTGCCAACCTGGCCGATGCGACACTTCTCGGCGGCTCGGTGGGTGCGACCTGCAAAAACGGCCTGCTGATGGTCGACGGCGCCATCCCGGAGCTGGGCGGCTATGTGCTGCCCGGCAACAATTACCACGTCTACGACTATGCGCTGTTCTGGGGGTCGATCCGGGCGGACGCCGCGCGGCGCGTGGCGGCGTGGCACTGACGCATCGCCCGGCGGCGTTCGCCGAGGAGCTTCCGCAAGGCGGCAAACTTGCCGGCCTCGATGTCGGCACCAAGACCATCGGCCTTGCCCTGTGCGACGCAGGATGGAGTTTCGCCGGGCCGGCCGAGACGATCCAGCGGTCCAAGTTCACGGCAGACCTCGCGGCGCTCCGAGCCTTCGTCGCCAAGCACGGCATCGTCGGCCTGGTCGTCGGCCTGCCGCTCAGCCTCGATGGGAGCGACTCCCCGCGCACCCAGTCGGTGCGGGCGTTCGCGCGCAATCTCGCCGTGCTCGACTTGCCCACCCTGCTGTGGGACGAGCGCTGGTCGACGCAGGCGGTCGAGCGGGCGATGATCGCGGCCGACGTCAGCCGCGCGAAGCGCGCCGCCGCGGTCGACAAGCTGGCCGCCGCGCACATCCTGCAGGGAGCGATCGACGCGCTGGCCAATCTGCCCCGCACGGACTAGGCGCAGCGCTCATGCACCTTCTCTCGATCGACGGCCTGAGCGACGCGCAGATCGCGCTCATCCTCGACGAGGGCGCGCGCTGGTTCGCCTACAATCGCCAGCCGCGGCGCAACGCCAAGCGGCTCGACGGGCTGACGGTGATCAACGCCTTCTTCGAAAATTCGACGCGCACCCTGCTGTCGTTCGAGATCGCGGCCAAGCGGCTCGGGGCGCAGGTCGTCGTGATGCAGGTCGAACAATCGAGCATCAAGAAGGGCGAGACGCTGGAGGACACGGCGCGGACGCTCAACGCGATGCGGCCCGACGCGCTGGTCATCCGACATGGTATCAGCGGCGCGCCGGCGACCCTCGCCGGGATCATGGATTGTCCAGTCATCAATGGCGGCGATGGCATCGGCGAACATCCGACCCAGGCGCTGCTCGATGCGGCGACGATCCGCTACCGCTTCGGGCAAGTCGCCGGGCTGAAGGTCGCGATCTGCGGCGATCTCCGGCACAGCCGGGTGGCGCGGTCGAACGTCAAGCTGCTCCACCGGCTCGGCGCGGAGTTGCGGCTCGCCGGTCCGCCGTCACTGATGCCGGACGACTTGCCGCACGCAGCGACGATCGACGAAGCTGTCGCGGGTGCCGACGTGGTGATGATGCTGCGTGTGCAGCGCGAGCGAATGACCGAGGCGCTGGGCGACGCGCCCGGGGAGTATCTCGCCCGCTTCGGGCTCACCGCCGACCGGCTGGCGCAGGCCGCGCCGCATGCCGTGGTCATGCATCCGGGACCGATCAATCGCGGCGTGGAGATCGAAGGCGCCTTGGCCGACGACCCCCACCTGTCGCTGATCACGCTTCAGGTTGAAATGGGCGTGGCCGTGCGCATGGCTTGCCTCGACCTGTTCACCGCCGAACGCGTCGCGGGTTAGCGCGAGGCGATCTGGACCGGCGCATCGCCTGCGACGTTGCGGACGAAGCAGGGCGCACCGGCGCGCTTCAGCGACGTGCACAGGCCGATCGCCTGGCGAGCCGAGGCGAAACCGTTGACCGACAGGCGGTAGACCGTCCCGCGCTCGCCGTCGAAGCGGGCCGCGACCGGCGAATAGCCGCGCAGCGCGCCGAACCGAGCCGAAACCCGGGTCCAGGCGGCCCCGACCGTCGCGCGCGATGCGTAGGCGCCCAGCTGGACGACGGCACGGCTGCGGATCGAGGTGCGAAGCGCCGCGCGGCGGTAGAGTTCGCGCGCGTCGGTGAGGGCAGCGGCGCGCGGCGATAGCGACGGGCGCGGAGCCGAAGCCTTCGGCAAGGCGGCTGCGATCGGTCGCCGCGCACGCTGATCGACCGCAACCACCGGAACGACGGGCGGGATGGCCGGATCAGCGCCGAGCGAACCGGCCGACGCTGCGACCATCGCCGGTGCGCTGACGGTCTCCGCGACTTCGGTCGGGGCGGATTCGGTCACCACGGCGGGCGGCGTAACGGCCGCGAGGCGCGTGCCCGCATCCTTGAGCGCGAGCCGCACCGGCTGACCCGGATCGGTCGCGGCGGGCGTGATGCCGGTGAGCGAAGCGACCTGGTCGGCCGCCCGCGCCGGCTTGGCGAGCTGCATCCACTGCTGGATGCGCGCGTCGAGTTCATTGGCGGGAACGTCCTGCGCGGCAACCGTGCGGGCCGTGGTCCAGTCGCCGGAGAAGGCCAGCGCGAGCGCCAGATTCTGACGGACGCGGGCGTCGGCGCCGACTTGCTGCGCCGCCTCCTGAAGCATGGTCGCCGCCTGCTGCGGCTGACCGGCGAGGGTCAATGCGAGACCGTAGTCGGCCGGATCGAGAACGTCCTTGGCGGCTTCGAGGAAGGCGATCGCCTGCCCGTTCTTGCCCTGGGCGGCGCTGACCAGCGCCATCTTGAGGACCACTTGCGGCTGGTTCGACAGAAGCGTCAGAGAATCGCGATAGGCACTCTCTGCCGAGGCGAACCGGCCTGCCGCGAAGTAGCAGTTGCCGAGCAGTCCGCGGAAGCCCGCGTCGGTCGGGCTGGCGGCAACGGCGCGTTCGGCCAGGTCGACCGCCTCGGCGAACTTGTTCTCGGCCATCGCAAGCTGGGCGCGGGTCGCGAGGCCGATGTTCTGCTTGTCCATCTTGGTGCCGAAGATCGAGGCGCTCTTGGGCGCGTGCGCGGCACAGCCGGTGAGCGTCGCGGACATGATGACTGCGGTCAGCGCCGTGCCGAAGCGAATGGATGCGTTCATCGAACGAGCCTCCCTGATTGTTTCTAGTTGAGCTTGCGCATCGACGGTGCCCGGTCGGCCATGCCGTCCAGTTCCGGCATTCCGCCGAGCAACTGGTCGAGCGCCTCGGTGACGAGCATCTGGGCGGAGCGTCCGGTCACTGCGCAGGCGAGCCTGAGCTTGAGATGGCGGGCCGGTTCCAGGCGCAAGGTGAACGCCGCCTTGGCCTTCGTGCCGGGTGCGGCGCGGGCGCTCGGAGCATGGCGCGGAGTGGTGAGTCGCGGCAGGCGCGGCGCGCGCTTAGCCGCGGCTTCGCTTGGCGCACTGGCGGCAGCAACGTCGCCGGCAGGCAGTTCGAACGGCTCGGCAGTCGGATCGAACTCGTCCTCCTCGCCTGCCTCGCGATCGTAGCCGGCGAAACGCTCGGCCAACTCGGCGTGCTGGTCATGGACCGGGGACACGAGTGGGGTCAGCCCGGCAGGGGTCGCGCCGGACGGGGTCAGTCCGGCGAGCGGGTGACGGATCGTCGGCTCGGGTGCCTCCTCGCCGAAGGCGTCGTGAAGCTCGTCCCGCACGGCACTGAGCGCCGGCTTGGGCGGCTCGAAGCCCATGTCGTTCCAGCCGAGATCCTCGAGCGTCGCGCCGATCTGGCCGAAGCCCTGCGGACGCATGGCCGGGCGAGCCGCACCCTTGCGCGCCAGCAGGCCCGAAGAGAGGGATGCAAAGGTCTTGGGTTCGCCCACCGACGCCACTCCTTACTGGCCGACAACCCGGCGGCCGAAGCCACCGGCAGGACGCGGCGCCGCCGCTGCCGCGATGCCCGGACCCGCAGCGGGGGCGGCAAACACGGTGCGGCGAAAATTCTTCTCGAGGCGGTCGGAGATATAATCCCACAGCTCGACCACTTCCTTGGCCGAGCGGCCCTTGGGGTCGACCTCCATGACCGTGCGGCCATCGATCATCGATGCGGCGAAGTCGGTGCGGTGGTGAAGGGTGACGGGAGCGACGGTGCCGTGCTGCGACAGCGCGACGGCCGCTTCGTAGGTGATCTTGGCCTTGGGAGTGGCGCCGTTGACGACGAAGATCAGCGGCTTGCCGGCGCGGTCGCACAGGTCAACCGTGGCACCGACGGCGCGCAGATCGTGCGGGCTCGGCCGGGTGGGGACAACGATCAGCTCGGAGACCGCGATGACGGACTGGATCGCCATGGTGATCGCCGGAGGGGTGTCGATCACCGCCAAGCGGAAGCCCTGCTGGCGAAGCACTTCGAGGTCGGATTGCAGACGCGCGACGGTCGTCTGCGCGAAGGCCGGCATGTCGGCCTCGCGTTCGTTCCACCAGTCGGCGAGCGATCCCTGCGGATCGATGTCGATCAGGCAGACCGGACCGGCCCCCGCCAGCTGCGCTTGCACCGCGAGGTGACCGGACAGGGTCGTCTTGCCCGATCCGCCCTTCTGCGATGCCATAGCCAGAACGCGCATTCTCTTCCCCTCGCCCAAATGACGGTTCGGGAGGCAAGTGACCCCAAAGCTCCTAAAGTCTGGTTAACATTGAGCCGACCTTGCCGAAGAGCCGCCCCTTCTCGTCCGCTTACGCCTCTTGTACTGTCGGCTTGATGCAAAATGCGCGACGGGATGGAGTGGCATGAGGGTTAAGGTCGGTCTAATTGCGCTGCTTGCCGTCGCGGCGAGCGCGGTGGCGCAGAGCCCGAGCGTTCCGGGCGGCATCAAGGCGTGGAGCAAGGGCGATTTCGCCGGGGCGGTCGGGGCTTGGCGCCCACTCGCGACCCAGGGGGACGCCGACGCGATGTTCAACCTCGGCCAGGCGTATCGCCTCGGCAAGGGCGTTCCGATCGATCTTGGACAGGCGATGCGCTGGTACACCGCCGCGGCGAACGCGGGCCATGTCGATGCGCAGACCCAATTGGGCATTCTGCAGTTCGAGAACGGCAACCAGCTGTCGGGGCTGCGCTGGCTGAAGCAGGCCGCGGATGCGGGCGAGCCGCGGGCGCAGCTGCTCTATGGGACGGCCTTGTTCAACGGCGACGGGCTCATCCGGCGCGATCCGGCGACCGCTTACAGCTATGTCGCGCGCGCGGCGGCGCAGGGGCTCGCTCCGGCGCGCACGACACTCGCCGAGATGGAGAAGGCCGTCCCGCTCAACGTTCGCCGCCGGGCCGTTGCAGGCGCGACGGTGAAAAGTCCGAAGCCGGCGCCCACGACCTCACGGTCGCTTGCGGCGCCGGTGGCCCCGCGAGCGCCCGCTTCGTCGCAGGGAGGATGGCGCGTTCAGCTCGGCGCATTCGGTCAGCCGGCGACCGCGCAAGCGCTGTTCCGCAAGCTCGCGGCCGGCCCGCTGGCGGGCAAGCAGGCGTTCCTCGTTCCGGCCGGAGCGGTCACCCGGCTCCAGGCGGGGCCTTATGGCAGCCAGTCAGCTGCGAGCGCAGCCTGCTCGGCCCTCGCCGCTCGTGGACAGGCCTGTTTCGCAGTCGCTGCCCAATGAGCTGCTAAGCCTCGACCCACTGCGAACGAGGGATGCCCTGCGCCCACAACAGGGCGTCGAGGCCGTGATGATCGAGCCGCGCATCGGCGATTGCCGCGAGGGCCGGCTTCGCGCGATAGGCGACTCCCCAGCCCGCGACCTCGACCATCGCACGGTCGTTGGCGCCATCGCCGAGCGCCATAGTTGCCTCGAGCGAGAGGCCGAGCGCGGTCCGCGTTTCTTCGAGAGCCGTCCGCTTGGCGGCGGCGTCGATGATCGCTCCGTCGACGGTCCCAAGCAGCTTGCCGGCCGCGACGGCCAGGACATTGGCGCGCACTTCATCGAAGCCGAACATCGCGCCGACGGGTCCCGCGAAGGCAGTGAAGCCGCCGGATACCAGGAGGCATCGCGCGCCGAATTTGCGCATCGTCGCGATGAGGGTCGCGGCACCGGGGTTCGGGCGCACCCGTTCCGCGAGGCAGCAGGCGATCACATGCTCGTCCAGCCCGGCGAGCAGCGCGACCCGTTCACGCAAGGCACCGGCGAAATCGAGTTCGCCCTGCATCGCGCGTTCGGTGATCGTCGCGACCTGCGGCTTCACGCCCGCATAGTCGGCGAGTTCGTCGATGCATTCCTGCCCGATCATCGTCGAATCCATGTCGGCGACGAGCAGCCGCCGGATGCGCGGGCCAGCGGTGATGGGGAGCAGGTCGACCCCTTCCCACCCCTCTGCCGCGCGCACGGCGTCGGCGAAGTGGAGGTCGAGCGCACTGCCCGGCTCGATCCACGCGCCGCGGGTCGCTGCGAAGCGCAGGCATGCCGCCTGCGCCAGTCTATCGTCGAGCCGGTCGGCTGCTATCAGCGTGGCGGTGAACAGGTCGCTTCCTCCCGTGGCGCTCATCGCCGGTCCGACGGCCAGCGGCAAGTCGTCGCTAGCCCTCATGCTGGCGGATCGCAGTGGAGGGGTGATCGTCAATGCCGACAGCGCGCAGGTCTACCGCGACCTCGCAGTCTTGAGCGCTCGGCCCTCGGCGGAGGAGACGGAACGGGCCGATCACCGGCTGTACGGATTCCGCGACGGCACCGATCCTTGCTCCGCCGCCGAATGGGCCGCACTCGCCGGAGCGCAGATCGACGCGGCCCATGCGCAGGACCGGCTGCCGATCCTGGTGGGCGGAACCGGGCTTTACCTGCGCACCTTGCTCGATGGCATCGCACCCATCCCGGTGATCGATGCCGAGGTGCGCGAAAGGGTTCGCAGCGCGACTCCGCAAGACAATCGCGCCGCGCTCGAGCGCGTCGATCAGGAGGGCGCGGCGAGGCTGCACCCCGCCGACGCGAGCCGCACCGCGCGCGCGCTTGAAGTGGTGCTGTCGACCGGACGATCGATCGGGCAATGGCAGCAGTCGCGCTCGGGCGGGATCGCGGACAGGATCGCGCTTCGGCCCGTCGTCCTCCTGCCCGAGCGCGCCCGGCTTTACCGGAGATGCGACGAGCGCTTCGCGGCGATGCTTGACAGCGGCGCCGTTGAAGAAGTCGCGGCGCTGCTCGGGCGAGGTATCGACGCGAAGCTGCCGGTGATGCGAGCGATCGGCGTTCGTGAGGTCGGCGCCCTGCTTCGGGGTGAAGCAACTCGGGAGGAGACGCTTGCGGCAGGGGCGCAGGCGACGCGCAACTATGCGAAGCGGCAGGTAACGTGGTTCGCGCATCAGCCGCCCGCCGACTGGCCGCGGTTCACCGCGCAAGTTGAGGAAAACGCAGCTGCGCTGCTCCCCTCGTTAGAAGCGTAGCGAGGACGCCCACGCTCCAACCCTGGATTGCCTTCCCCCTGCTCGCAATGACGTCAGGGGTGGGCTAGCCTCGCACCATGCAGATCAGCCGAGACCCGGACATCGATCCCGCGCCGCTCGCGGGCAAGCGGATCGCGATCATCGGCTACGGCAACCAGGGCCGCGCTCAGGCGCTCAACCTGCGCGATAGCGGCATAGACGTGACAGTGGGGCTGCGGGATGGGTCCGCGCGCGCTGCGCGTGCGGCCGCGGAGGGATTGGATTGCGCCGGCCTGGAGACCGCCGTCGCGGCTGCCGACCTGGTCATGCTCCTCGTCCCCGACGAGACGATGGCGGGCGTGTACCGGACGATCCAGCCCGCTCTTCGGCCGCGAACGGCGCTCGGCTTCAGTCACGGCCTCGCTATCCGCTTCGGGCTCGTCACCCCGCGACCCGACCTCGACGTGTTCATGGTCGCGCCCAAGGGCCCCGGCACCGCCCTGCGCTCCTTGTACGTGCATGGACAGGGCATGGCTGCCCTGTGGGCGGTCGCGCAGGACGCCACGGGCGCCGCGGACGCGATTGCGCTGGCTTACGGCCACGCGATCGGGTGCGGCCGGGCGGGGCTCATCGGGTCCAGCTTCGCGGAAGAGTGCGATGCGGACCTGTTCAACGAGGCGGCGGTCGTGTGGGGCGCCGTGCCGGCGATCCTCGAGGCGGGGTTCGAGACGCTGGTCGAAGGCGGCATCTCGCCCGAAATCGCCTACATGGAATGCGTGGGCGAGTTGAAGCTGCTCGCCGAGTTGATCGAGGCGCGCGGCATCGCGGGGATGCGCGCGGCGATCAGCAACACCGCCGAACTCGGCGCCGTCATCGGCGGCCCGCGGATCGTCGACGAAGGCGTACGCGGGCGGATGCGCGACATCTTGCAGGAGGTGCGCTCGGGACGGCTCGCCGAGCTGTTGGCGCAGGAGGAGAGTGGCGGCTACCCGATGCTTCGAAGCGCCCGCCGGCGGGCCCAATCCGCACCGATCCAGGCGGCTTTTCTACGGCTCGCTGGCCTTCCGGCACCGAAATAAATTCCTTCTGTTTTCACAAACGCTTAGCTATACGGATGCGGCGCGCGTCCTCCAAGCGTGCACTCGGAAGGGCTCGCGCTGTATTGCAGTCCTTCCGTTTCACCCCAAGCGGTTCGTCGACTGCTTCATTTCCGGCCGAACAACCGCTCGATGTCCCCGTGAGCGAGCTTGACCCACGTCGGGCGACCGTGGTTGCACTGGCCCGAGTTGGGCGTCACTTCCATTTCCCGCAGTAGTGCGTTCATCTCGGCGACTGACAGCGCACGACCGGCGCGCACGGAGCCGTGGCAGGCGATCGTCGCGGCGACCAGATCGAGCCGGTCGCGCAGCGAGACGGCGCCGCCAATTTCGGCGATCTCCGCCGCGAGATCGGTGACGAGACTGCTCACATCAGCCCCGCCGAGCGCGGCCGGGATGGCACGGACGAGCATCGCCGAGGGGCCGAACCGCTCGATCTCCAGGCCCAGCCCGGCGAGTTCCTCTGCAGCATCCTCGAGGCGGTCGCAATCGACCTCGTCCAGTTCGACGCTTTCGGGGATGAGCAGCGATTGTCGCGCGACCCCGTCGCCGCGCCGCGCCGTACGCATGCGCTCGAGGACCAGCCGCTCATGCGCCGCGTGCTGGTCCACGATCACCAGCCCGTCCTCCGCTTCCGCGACGATGTAGGTTCGCGCCACCTGGCCGCGCGCCACCCCGAGCGGATAGGTGGGGACCGGATCGATGGCGGGTTCGGCGCGCGCGGCCGGCCTCATGTCGAACGCCAGATGCTCCTCGCGCACCCTTGCCGGCGGTGCGGGGGAGACAGAGCTCCACAGGGATGACGGGGAGGACTGATGCTCGGAACGGACGTCCACAGCGAGAGCGCTCGTCCACTGCACGGGTGCCGCGGCCTGGATGTGCGCCGCGCTGCGGTGGCCCTCGGCCTCGAGTGCAGCGCGCAAGCCGCCCACGATCAGCCCGCGGATCGCCGCCGGGTCGCGGAAGCGGACCTCGGTCTTGGCCGGGTGGACGTTGATGTCCACTTCGTCCCCGGGCAGCGTGACGAACAGCGCTGCGATGGGGTGCCGATCGCGCGCGAGCAGGTCGCGGTAGGCGGCCCGGAGCGCACCGACGAGCAGCCGATCCTTGACCGGCCGGCCGTTGACGAACAGGAATTGCTGGTCGGCCATGCCGCGATTGAACGTCGGCAGCGACACGACCCCGCCGAGCGTCGCCTGCTCCCGCCGATAGTCGATGCCGACGCCATGCCGCTCCAGCGAGGGGTCGAGCAGGGCCGCGACGCGTGCCGCCGCGCTGCCCGGCTGCACCGCCAGCACCCGCCGCCCGTCATGGTCGAGGCGGAAGGAGACGCCGTGGCTGGCGAGCGCAAGCCGCTTCACGGCATCGACGCAGGCGGCATATTCGGCGCGCGGCGAGCGCAGGAACTTGCGCCGTGCCGGCACCTTTTCGAACAGCCCTTCAACCCGCACCCTGGTGCCCGGCGGCAAGGCGGCCGGCCCCTCCCCCGCCGCCGCCCCATGATCGATGCCGATGCGCCAGCCGTCGCCGCCGCCCCGCGGCCGGCTTTCGAGGGTCAGGCGCGACACGCTGGCGATGGACGGCAGGGCCTCGCCGCGGAAGCCGAAGCTGGCGACATCCTCGATCCGCTCGTCGGGCAGCTTCGACGTGGCGTGGCGCTCTAGCGACAGCGCCATTTCGGCCGGGTTCATCCCCCACCCGTCATCGGTGACTTCGATGAGGTCGAGCCCGCCCGCCGAGATGCGCACCGCCACGCTGGTCGCGCCGGCGTCGAGGGCGTTCTCGATCAACTCCTTCAGCGCGCTTGCGGGCCGCTCGACGACCTCCCCGGCGGCGATGCGGTCGATCAGCGCGGAGGGCAGCCTTCTTATTGACATGGCCCGTTGTCCTAGCCCAATCGTGGAGCCCTCGCGAAGCGCTGATTTCTCCCTGGATTCACCTCTTCTTTACCATATCCACCCCACCTCGGGATAACGGCCTGCCGCCGCCCGCCGGATCAAGAGAAAGTGATCATCGGATGTTCTGGACGCGCTGGTTCAAATGGATGTCGCACGACATGGCGATCGACCTCGGCACGGCCAACACGTTGGTCTATGTGCGGGGTCGCGGGATCGTGCTCAACGAGCCGTCGGTGGTGGCAATCGAGACGATCAACGGCGTCAAGCGCGTCAAGGCCGTCGGCGACGATGCCAAGCTGATGATGGGCAAGACGCCCGACCAGATCGAGGCCATCCGCCCGCTGCGCGACGGCGTTATCGCCGATATCGATGTCGCCGAGCAGATGATCAAGCACTTCATCCACAAGGTTCATGGCGGCAAGATGCGCGCCTGGCGGTTTCCCGAGATCGTCATCTGCGTCCCCTCGGGATCGACCAGCGTCGAGCGCCGCGCGATCCGTGACGCCGCGTCCAACGCTGGCGCCAGCGCCGTCTACCTGATCGAAGAGCCGATGGCCGCCGCGATCGGCGCCGACATGCCGGTGACGCAGCCGATCGGGTCGATGGTGGTCGATATCGGCGGCGGCACGACCGAGGTCGCGGTGCTGTCGCTGCGGGGGCTGGCCTACACCACGTCGGTCCGCGTCGGCGGTGACAAGATGGACGAGGCGATCTCCTCCTACGTCCGCCGCAACCACAACCTCCTGATCGGCGAGGCGACGGCTGAGCGGATCAAGAAGGAAGTGGGCATCGCCAAGCCGCCGGGCGACGGGATCGGCAAGACGGTCCACATCAAGGGCCGCGACCTCGTCAACGGCGTGCCCAAGGAGATCACGATCAACCAGGGCCAAATCGCCGAGGCGCTGTCGGAGCCCGTGGGCACGATCGTCGAGGGGGTTCGCATCGCCTTGGAGAATACCGCACCCGAGCTGGCGGCGGACATCTGCGAGCAGGGGATCGTCCTGACCGGCGGCGGCGCGCTGCTGCAGGGCCTCGACGAAGTGCTGCGGGACGAGACCGGCTTGCCCGTGACGGTCGCCGAGGATCCGCTGACCTGCGTGGCGCTCGGAACCGGCCGCGCGCTCGAGGAAGAGCAGTTCCGCGGCGTCCTACAAACCGCTTGACGTAGATGGCGGTCGCGCCGCCAGCAGGCTCGCGCGCCGGCTGGTCGCGACGCGCGCAATATGGCGCTTTCTTCGGCCTGATCGCGACCGTGGCCGGGGTGGTCGTCGGCCTGATCCTGCTCGCCCTTTCGCTGGTCGCGCCGCAAAGCTACGCCGCGCTGCGCGGAGCCGCCCTGGACGCGACGGCACCACTCACCGCCGTGCTCGACGCGGTCAGCTCGACGGCGGGCGGCCTCGCGAGCGGGGCGACCGATTACTGGGATGCGGCGCGGCAGAATGGCGAGCTCAAGCGCACCAACCGCGCCCTGCTCCAGCGCATGGTCGAGGCGAAGGCGATCCACCTCGAGAATGCGCAGTTGAAGGCGGCGCTGCAGTTGCGCGAACGCAGCCGGGAAGCGGTCGCGACCGGACGCATCGTCGGCTCGAGCTATGAAAGCCCGCGCCGCTTCGCCGTGCTGTCCGCGGGCAGCGGCGACGGGGTCCAGGTCGGCATGCCGGTGCGCTCCGCTGGCGGTCTGATCGGGCGGGTGATCGAGACCGGCCGCTTCGCCAGCCGGGTGCTGCTGATCAGCGACCGGGCCAACATCGTCCCGGCGCGGCTGCTGCGCGGCGGACTGCCGGTCATCTCGACCGGACGCGGCGACGGGACGCTCGACGTCCGCCCGCTCGAGGTCGGGCGCAACCCGTTCCGACCGGGCGACCTGCTGGTCACCTCGGGCACTGGCGGGCTTTACCCTCCGCTCGTGCCCGTCGCCCGCATCGTCAAGCTGGACGACGACGGCGCGGTCGCGCTGCCGCTGGCTGACCCGGCGAGCGCCAGCTTCGCGATCGTCGAGCGGCCGTTCGAACCGATCGCGGAGCAGGCCCCGCCCCCGCCCCCCGCGCCCCCGCCGCAGCGTAAGGCCGGCCCAGCTCCGGCCAAAGCGAAGCCATGATGGTGCGCGCCGCACTCCAGAACCGGGCTGGAGCGATCGACCGCGGTCCCAGGCGAAGCGTGCGGGTGGTCCCCGCGCTTAGCGTGCTGGCCGGTTCGTTCTGTTCGCTCCTGCCCATCATCAGCGACACGGGCTGGGCGCCCGACTTCGGCTTCCTCATGTTGATCGGCTGGCGGCTGCTGCGGTCGGACGCGGGGCCGGCATGGTGGGCGGCGCCGCTCGGCCTCGCCAACGACCTGATCACCGGCTCGCCGATCGGCCAGTCCATCACACTGTGGACCGCGGCCATGATCCTGCTTGATATCGCGGACCGGCGCACAATGTGGCGTGATTACTGGATCGAATGGGTCATGGCCGCCGTCCTGATCGTCATCAACGAATGGTTCGAGTGGCGCGTGGCGTCCTGGGGCGGCGCGCGCATGCCGCTTGCCGTCATGGCGCCAGCGGTGCTCGTCTCGATCGTTGCCTTCCCCGCCGCTGGCGGCCTGGTCCACCTGCTCGATCGCTGGCGGCTCGGCGCATGAGCAAGTGGCAGCGGATCACCGCCGCGCACCAGACCCTCAGCTTCTCACGGCGGATGCTGTTCGTCGGCGGCGCGCAGGCGGCGTTCGGCGCGTTGCTCGCCGGACGCATGGCGTGGCTCGCCGTGGCGCAGAACGCCAAGTACGAGCTCATGTCCGAGAGCAACCGGGTGCAGCTGATCCCGGTGCCTCCGCGCCGCGGCTGGATCATCGATCGCCACGGCAAGCCGATCGCGATCAATCGCTCCAGCTTCCGGGTCGACCTCGTTCCGCAACAGATCGTCGAACGCGCCAAGGTCGTGTCTTCACTGGCGGCGCTGCTGAAATTGCCGCCCGACGAAGTCGAGCGGATCAACACCGAGCTCGACGCTGCCCGTGGCTTCCAGCCGGTCTCGGTGGCCGACAACATCCCCTATGAAGACTATGCCGCGATCACCGTGCACCTGCCGGAGCTTGCCGGGGTCGCGGCGTCCCGGGGCTTCGCGCGCTACTATCCGGGCGGCTCGACGGTCGGCCAGCTCGTCGGCTACGTCGGAGCGGCCAACGCCAAGGAATATGAGCGCGAGAACAAGAACCCGCTGTTGATCATTCCCGGTGTCAAGATCGGCAAGGGAGGCCTTGAAAAGGCGATGGAATCGACCTTGCGTGGCCAGCCCGGCGGGCAGCGCGTCGAGGTCACCGCCCGGGGCAAGCTGGTCAAGGAACTCGACCCCAAGCCCGATCGCAGTGGTGGCACTGTCCAGCTGACCATCGACTCCGATCTGCACCAATATGCCGCGCGGCGCATCGGCGACCAGTCCTGTTCGGTTGTGGTCATCGACGTGACCAATGGCGACATCCTCGCGATGCCGTCGATGCCCTCGTTCGACCCCAACAACTTCTCCGACGGGATCAGCCAGGCGGAATGGAAGATGCTGTCGCAGGACGACCATCTGCCGCTCGTCGACAAGGCGCTGCAGAGCCTCTACCCGTCGGGTTCGACCATCAAGCCGTCGATGGCGATGGCGCTCCTCAATGCCGGCATCGACCGCAACCAGCGCGTAAACTGTACCGGCTCCTACCCGCTCGGCAACCACGTCTTCCACTGCGACAAGCGACACGGGCCGGTCGATATGACGCGCGCCATCGAACAGAGCTGCGACATCTATTTCTATGAAATGGGCCGGCGGGTCGGCGCGGACAAGTTGTCGCCAATGGTCCGCTCAATGGGCTTCGGCGAAGAGTTCGACCTGCCCTTCGACCAGCGCTACGGCACCGTTCCCGACCCGCAATGGATGATGCGCAAATACCATCGCGAATGGCAGACGTACGACACGATTAATATGTCGATCGGCCAGGGCTACATCCTGATTAACCCGCTGCAGCTCGCCGTCATGGCGAGCCGCCTGGCGACCGGCAAACGGGTCGTTCCCCGCCTGCTCAAGAGCAAGCCGGTCGTCCCGCAGACGCATCTCGCGGTCGACGCCGATCACCTGATCTTCATCCGCAAGGCGATGGCCGGTGTCGTCGAACACGGCACCGCGGCCGGGGCCAAGCTGCCGCTGGACGGCATCCAGATGGCCGGCAAGACGGGAACGGCGCAGACCCATAATCTGAGCGCCGGCGAGCGCGGCAACTATACTGCTTCGCAGTGGAAGCTGCGCGACCATTCGCTGTTCATGGCCTTCGCCCCGTACGACAACCCACGCTACGCCGCGGCGGCCATCGTCGAGCACGGTGGGTTCGGCGCGGCCGTCGCGGCACCGCTGATCCGGGACACGATCACCTTTCTCTACAACAAGGAGAAGGCACTCGCCGCGCTCGACACGTTCGAGCGGAGCATCGGCGGCCCTCCCGACGAGCGGCTCGCACGCAAGACTGCGGCGTGGCGCGCGGCCAACGGGCTCGGACCAGCGCCCGCCAAGACATGATCGGTTCCTCGATCATCCCGCGCCCGCTCGCGCGGCTGCCGTGGAACCTCATCTTCATGGTCGGCGGCATCGCCCTGTTCGGGCTGGTCGTGCTCTACTCGGCGGCGGGCGGGTCGATCCATCCCTGGGCGGTCAAGCAGGCGGTCATCTTCCTCGTTTTCCTCACCCTGGCGATCGCCATGTCGTGGCTCAGCGAAGCGACGATCAAGGCGGCGACCTTCCCGATCTACGCCGCGATCACGGCCATGCTGGTCGGCGTCGAGGCGCTCGGGCTCGTCAGCAAGGGCGCGCAACGCTGGCTCGAGATCGGCCCGGTCCGCCTTCAGCCGTCCGAGTTCATGAAGCCCGCGATCGTCCTGACGCTTGCCCGTTTCTACGAACTGCTGCCGGCCAGCGAGATCCGCAAGTGGCGCGCGATCTGGCCTGCCCTCGCGCTGCTCGGCCTGCCGGCGATCCTGATTCTCGTTCAGCCCGACCTCGGGACCTGCATCATGGTCGTGCTGTGCGGCATCACCGTGATGTTCCTGGCCGGACTGCCGCTGAAGCTGTTCATCGGCAGCGGCGTGGCGCTCGCCGCCGCCGCGCCGATCGCATTCTCGATGATGCACGACTATCAGCGCAAGCGCGTGCTGATCTTCATGGACCCGGAGAGCGACCCGCTTGGCGCTGGCTATCACATCAGCCAGTCCAAGATCGCGATCGGCTCCGGCGGCGTCTGGGGCAAGGGCTTCCTCAACGGCAGCCAGAGCCACCTCGACTACCTGCCGGAGGGCCATACCGACTTCGTCTTTGCCACGCTCTCGGAGGAGTGGGGCCTGGTCGGCGGCGTGCTGCTGATCCTCGCGTTCGGGATGGTGATCCGGTGGGGGATGCGGGTCAGCAGCAACGCCAAGACGCGCTTCGCGCAGTTGACCGCCGCCGGCCTGTCGGCAACGATCTTCTTCTATGTGACGATCAACCTGATGATGGTCATGGGCCTGGCGCCGGTCGTCGGCGTGCCCCTGCCCCTGGTCAGCTTCGGCGGATCGGCCGTGATGACGGTGATGATCTGCCTCGGCATCCTTATGGCGCTCGAGCGGCAGCAACGGACGCAGTCCAGGCTCGCATAAGTCCGACTGGTGCCAGATGCAGGCGTGGGAGCCTTGCGCCTCGCCGCCGCCCTTGTTAGGAGCCCAGCCGCACGACCGCAGCGCGGCTCGTCGCCCGCCTCACGGCAGTGGACGCATAGCTCAGTTGGTAGAGCAGCTGACTCTTAATCAGCGGGTCCTTGGTT
>CAXSDY010000036.1:0-18125 GCA_964235835.1 uncultured Sphingomonadaceae bacterium
TCGCGCCCCGGCTAAAGCGAGGGAGCGTGCGGAAGTAGCGCGCCGACAGGATCACCACCTTCAGGCTCGGCGTGCGGTGGATGTAATCGATCACGCTGCGATTGAATTGAAGGCAACCCGCGGCCCACGTCTCGTCGCCCGGCTCGCCCACGGCGGCAAGGTTGGCGAAGGGGGCGCAGAGGCCCTTCGTCGCCTGAGCGATCGGGCGGCGGGTGGTCGAGACCAGCGCCGGGAGGAGATGCGCCGCATAGCTGTCCCCCCACACCAGGATTTCTGGGGTGGGCGACTGCGTGCAGCGGCCGTCGAAGCGGGTCGTCTCGAGGCTGAAGCAGCCCGGCTCGGCGAGCCCCTCGACGAACGGATCGCGCGACGCATGCGGCCCATTCTGCTTGGCGAACGCGAGGGCAAGTCCGATCCCGAGCACGATAAGGGAGGCGCCGCCCACTGCGAACAGCAGGCGCAACCCCGCCAAGCGAGAACGCCGGCCCGGTTCCTCGACCATCCGATAGAGGACCCAGGCAGTCGCGAAGCTCGCCACGATGAGCAGCACGGACAAGGCAGGTGGCAGGACCGCGTCAACCCGGACCACCCGCGCGAGCGCAAACAGGGGCCAGTGGACGAGATAGAGCGAGTAGGAAAGGTCACCGACCCGCGCGAGGGCACGCACCACGCGGGACCGGTCCGCGGCAGGATGGCGGGCAAGGATCAGGACCGCGCTCGAGACGCACACGACCATGGCGCCCATGCCCGGGGTGGGCCCGGGCAAGCGCCAGATCAATGCCACGAAGATGGCGAGCGCAGCAACGGGTGCTGCTCGCACGAGTAGCCGGCGCAACTGGTTGCTTGTGCCTCCCAGGGCGGCGATCGAGCCGACGCCCAGCTCCCAAGCGCGGAACGGAAGCCAGAAGAACGTCACGCCCGGCTTAATCGGTCCCAGCGCAAGGCACGCTGCGAGGCTGGCGAGGGTCGCGGCGCCGATCAACCACAGCCAGTACCGCCGCGGCACCAGCGCCAGTGCGGCCGGCAGCAGCAGATAGTACTGCTCCTCGATCGCCAGGGACCACATGTGAAGCAGTGGCTCGAATGCGGAGTTCGCGGCGAAATAGCCGGTCTGCGACCACAGCGTCAGATTGGCTCCGAACAGCACCGCACCGACCAGATTCAGCGCGAACTTGGCATATTGCTCGCTGGTGAGCAGGAAGAAGCTGGCGATCGTCGTCGCGACCAGAACGACATAGGCCGCGGGAAGGAGCCGCCTGGCTCGACGGGCATAGAAGGTCGCGAAGCGGAACGAGCCGGCGTCCAGTCCGCGGCCGACGATCCCGGTGATCAGATAGCCCGAGACGACGAAGAACAGGTCCACGCCGAGGTAACCGGCTTCGAGCAGGTTGAGGCCGGAATGGTAGAGCACGACCGCGAGCACCGCGACGCCGCGCATCGCCTGGATATCGGGACGGAAGCCGGACTTGCCCATTCCGCCGCTCGCCGGCACCGTCATTCGTCAGCAGGCGCGGGGAACGAGCACCGCTTCCTGCTACTCAGCCGCCCTCTGGAATGAAAGCGATCTTGCCACTAGCGATGCGCCTGTTCAACGCTGGGAAGAGGGGACGTGGCCTGCGTGGTGACCACATGAAGTCAGGAGTGCGCAAGCTCCGCACCGCCGTTGCGGTCGCTTCACGCAGCGTTGCGCGCGCGACGGGGATCGAGCGGTCTCGCCAAGCAAGGTTGCGGCAGAAAGTCCGGTCCACGGAGCAGCGCGCGCACCTCAACGCGCGCTATCACACGCTGTCGTGGTCGGGTCGCGAGCGCTTCTACATGGCAAGCTACGGGCTGTTCCTCGATCCGGCGGAGGTGCTGGAAAGCGGCACTTGGTCAGTTCGGCTAGGGGAGCATCAGGTCACCCTGCCGCTCGACGCCGAGCAGGGCGGCCTGCACTGGGCGACAGCCGTTTCGGTCCTGGGACACGACCGGGCGATCAAGGAGAGCTATCTCAACGTCCTCGCGTCGGAGCAGAAGCCCGGCCTGTTCATCGATGTCGGCGCCAATTTCGGCACGCACTCGCTGATCTTCCTCGCGCACCAGGTGCCGACGATCACGTTCGAACCGAACCCGGCCTGCGCGGGCTACTTCCGCTCCGCGTGCCGCCTCAACGGGTTCGATGGTCGGCTGGAGGCCGTCGCGATCGGTGACCGGCACGGCACGCTGGAACTTGCCTATCCCGAGGATGCGACTTGGTTCGGCAGCGCCGATCGGCAGGTGATTGCCGACCTGGCGCAACGGACTGCACTGACGCGGATCGAAGTGCCGGTCGTGCGGCTCGACGACTATGCGGCCGAGTTCGCCGGTCACCCCCGGATCTGGCTCAAGATCGACGTGGAGGGGCTTGAGGACGAGGTGCTTGCCGGAGCGGCGCAGCTGCTGGCGCAGCACCGTCCGGTGATCCTGTTCGAAAGCAACGAGGCGGGGGGACGGGAGGCGCTAGCCGATGTGCTTGAGCGCTTCGGCTACGACGTTGGCGAACTGCCCTGGGTGGCCGGTCGCCCCAAGCTGATCACGCGGGATGCCTTCGTCGCGAGCAGGCAGACGAATTTCATCGCGCACCCGCGCGGTGGCGCGGTGGCCTAGGCCTTGCCGACGCATACCCGTTTGCGTGCGGCGTTCATCGCCAACGGCAACCCGCGCGATCCCAAGCTGTGGTCCGGCACGCCGTCGCACATGCTCGCGGCTCTGGAGCGGCACTTCGAGTTCGTGCTGGTGGTCGAGGAGCCGTGGGCCGCGTGGTATCGGCCGCTCGGGCGCGTCCTGAAGCTGCTGTCGGGCAGGCGTTTCGAGTATAGCTGGTCAGCTCTTTATTCGAGATGGGCGGCGCAGCGGACCGTGCGGGCCCTCCGAAAAGCCCGGCCCGATATCGTCTTCGCCGTCTCGCTGACCGACATGGCATATCTGCTCTCGGGCGAGTTCAGACTAATCTATGTTACCGACGCCGTGATCCCGGATCTGGTCGAGGACTACGCCATGTACCGACGCCTGCCCGCTTCGGTGAAGCGTCGCGCCGTCGAAACGGAGCAGGCGGCATTCGCGGCTGCGGCTCTCCTCAACTTCCCCTCGGCGTGGGCGTGCCGTTCGGCGATCGAGCGGCAGGGAGCCGACCCGGACAAGATCGTCGAGATCGCGTGGGGGGCGAACATCACTTCCGTCCAGCGGGAGGCCCGCAGTCTTCCGGCCGGACCCTCGCGACTCCTGTTCGTGGGCAGCGACTGGGCGCGCAAGGGATTGTTGGTTGCAATCGAGGCCGTGCGCGAACTCAACCGCCGGGGGACGGCCGCGAGGCTGGACGTGGTCGGCTGCGCCGCAGCGGACCTGCCGGAACAGGACCTGTCCGACTGCACCTTCCACGGCCTGGTCGACAAGCAGAGCGAGGCGGGGCGCACCTTGCTGGACGAGCTCTATGCCGACGCTACCTTGTTCCTACTGCCGACCACTGCCGAGGCCTACGGGATCGTCTTTGCCGAGGCGGCGCATCACGGACTTCCGTCCCTGTCCTATGCGACTGGCGGCGTGCCCTCGGTCGTGCGCCACGGTGTGACCGGCGTCCTGCTGCCCCACGGCGTACCCCCGGCGCGATTCGCCGATGAGGTCGGGCGGCTGCTCGCCTCGCCCGACTTGTATCGGAGCATGTCGGAGGCCGCGCTGGCGGACGCACGGGGGCGGCTCAGTTGGGAAATTTGGGCGGAACGGTTGACGAGCGCGATCCATGCCCGTCTGAACGGACAGGCGCCGCAGCGCCTCGACGCTGCACAACCAACCGCAGGTTGATCCGAAAATGCTTGTCACCAAGTTCAAGACGTTCCTGCGGCGCAGTGCCCGGCAGTTCGGGATCGAGAAAATCCGCCATGCCTCGTTCGCCGATCTCATGGCGCACGAAGGCATCCAGGCCGTGTTCGACGTCGGCGCGAACGAGGGACAATATGCGCTGGAGCTCCGCGAGCACGGCTACCGGGGGCGCATTCTCTCTTTCGAGCCGATCTCGTCGGTGTTCGCGACGCTGCAGGCCAAGGCAAGCCGCGATCCGCGATGGGACTGCTTCCAGCTCGGCGTCGGCGACCGCGATGCTGAAATGGAAATCGAGATCTCCGCCTGGCCGGTATTCAGCTCGTTCAAGACGCAGTCCGGCTATACCAAGGACTTGTTCACCGGCGCGAAGATTGAGCGCACGGAGCGTGTTCCGGTCGTCCGGCTGGACTCGTTCCTGGGCGAGCATCCGGGCTTGCTCGAGAACGCCTATCTCAAGATTGACACGCAAGGGTTTGAAAGGGAAGTACTCACCGGCACGGGCGCGCTCCTGTCGCGCTTCCGCGGGGTGCAGCTGGAGCTGCCGTTGCGCCAGCTCTACGAGGGCCAGGAGTCCTGGATCGAGATGATCGAGTGGATGGCAGGGCAAGGCTTCGAAGTCGCGATGGCGAAGGAGAACGGCTTCGACTGGCGCGACATGCGGTTGCTCGAGCTCGATATGTTGTTCACCCGCAAGGCAGCCTAACCGCTCAGCGCCGAACGAAGGCGCAGGCCCGTCCGAAGCAATGGGCCGGGCACGAGCGAGAGTAGTCGAAGGCCGGCAGGCGGCCGCGTGGTCATCGAACGGGCGTAGGCTCGGGCTTCCCCAGGCTCGCCGGCGTAGAGCGCCTGATGCATGTTTCGGCTGAGCAGTCGTTCGCGATATCGGCTGATGCTCTCATGCCTGTCCGCGTAGCGCGGGTTGGCGAGGGCACTGTCCAAGGTCCCGAAGATCGGCTGGAGTTCGAAGCCTCGGCGCGGCGCCCGCTCCATCCGCTCCATGATGCCGTCGGTCTCGCCGACATAAACCGCCGTGCGGCGCGGTGTGCGGGCGATCGGGTGATCGAGCGCGAGCCGCGCCCACAGGTCGAAGTCCTCGCCGGGATAGAAAGCGCCAAACCCTCCGCTCGCCAACAGGCCCGTTCGCGTTACTGCCACGCAGGACGTCCACAATGGCTGAATGTCGAGTTCTGTTGCGAAGTAGTCGAGCAGGCCGCCTGACGGGCTCCCTTCCGGATCAGCAGCCGGGACGTCGGCGGCCGCGGGCAGGCGGTCAAAGCCGGTTGCCAGCACCTCGGCCGCAGGCACCTCTCGAGATAGCTCGGCCAGCGTCGCGAGATGGTCGGCGCGCCACAGATCGTCGCCGTCGATGAACGCGACCCACGGGCGCGTGGCCTCGGCGATGCCGCGGTTGCGCGCGGGCCCCGGCCCGGCATTGACCTGGCGGATGAGCCGCACCGGTCCGCCGACCAGATCGCGGATGCGCTCCGACCCGTCGTCGGTCGAGCCATCGTCGACGATGACGATCTCGCGCGGCGCGAGCGTCTGGGCGAGCACGGACTCCAGCGTTCGGCGGATGAACGGCGCCTTGTCGAACAGCGGGACGACGACGGCGACGTCGAACCTGTCGCCCATCACCGCCGCGCCAAGACGCCGTGATCGAGAACGACTTGCTCGAAACTTCCCTGCTCGGCGATGCGGCCCTCGGCCAGGCGGTAGATGCGGTCACAGCGGGCCACGGTCGAGAGCCGGTGGGCGATGAGGATGATCGTCAACCCGCCGTCGAGCCTGTCGACGGAATCCATCACCGCAGCCTCGGTCTCGTCGTCGAGCGCGCTCGTCGCCTCGTCCAGCACGAGCACGCTCGCCTGCTTGTACAGCGCGCGGGCGATGCCGATCCGCTGTCGCTGCCCGCCGGACAGGCGCACGCCGCGCTCGCCGACCCCGGTCTGCAGGCCGAGCGGTAAGGTGGCGAGGAGATCGTCGAGGCCGGCCTTGGACGCGGCTTCGGCGACCCGCGTCTGATCGACGCCCGCCTCGTCGCAGCCGAATGCGATGTTCGCGGCGATGCTGTCGTCGGTGAGGAAGATCGCCTGGGGAACATGCGCGATCTGCGCCTTCCAGTTTGCCCGATTGGCGTCGTCGATGACCTCTCCGTCGACCATCAGCGTGCCGCGAGTCGGCGGCAGCAGGCCCATGATGATGTCGACGAGGGTCGACTTGCCGCTGCCGGTCTTGCCGATGATGCCGACCCGCTCGCCGCGGGCGATGCGCAGATCGACGCCGGTCAGCGCGGCCCGTTCGGGTGAATAGTGGAAAGCGACGCCGCGAAGTTCGACCGCGCTCGCGAATGGCCGGACCGGCACGCCGTCATGCGGCCGCTCGGTGGTCTCGATCGGCGTCTCGAGCAACGCGACGACGTCCGCCAGGCTGCCGGTATGAACCGAATAGCTGCTCCAGCCGAGGTAGACCGATTGGACCATCGGCAACAGCCGCTGGGCGCCGAGCGCCAGCGCGCCGAGCACCGGGATGGCGGCCAGCACCCCGCCCGGTTGCAGGCTGAACCAGGCGGCGATCACCGCCAGCAGCAGGATCGCGCCGCCCTCGACAATTAGGCGTGGGGCGATCGCGAGGAAGTTGACGGCCACGAGCGAGCGGCGCTGCTCCTGCTCGAGCTGCTCGAGCCGGGCTTCGAATACCGGCTGCGACTGGTCGAGGATGATGTCGCGGATGCCACCCAGCGTCTCCTGCATCGCCTTGATCCGGGCCGTGCGGCTCGCCGACAGCCGATGCGAGGCGGTGTGGATGACCCTGCGCGAGAAGAGGCTGATGCCGAGGTAGATGCTGCCGATCGTGATGGCCGACAGCAGCGCCGTTGCCGGATCGATCGCGAACAGGAAGATCGTGACGCACAGCGCCATCACGCCCGAGCTCATGGCGAGCAGCAGCGGCGAGACGATGCCGACGCAGACGATATAGATCTTCTCGAGACCGGCGAGCAGGACGCTGCTGTTCTGGCCGACGTACCAGCCATAGGGTTGCCGCAGCGCTCGCCCGTAGACGGTCATGACGAGGTCCTGCTGCAGGCCATAGGTAAACTTCTGGCTGACCCAGGCGAGGGCGAGCCGGATGATCGTCGCCCCGACCGCTGCCCCGACGAGCAGGAACGCCGCCGCGATGATCGGCGTGACGTGCAGGGCATGCGCGAGCAGGGCCAGCATGGGACCGAGCAGCGGCACGGAGCCGGCCTTCTCCGGTGCGGCGGCGATCGCCAGCAGTGGCAGGACGGCGCCGATCGTGACCAGTTCGGCGATGGCTCCGGTAACCGTCAGGACCATGGTCACGACCAGTTGCCATCGCCGCCACGGCGTCGCGGTGGCGAGGACGCGGCGCATGTGGCTGGTGAACGAACCGCTCATGAGTGCGCCGGCTGAAGGCGCGAACGTCCGCCGGCCGCAAGCTCACGGCTCGCCCGGCAAATGTCGTCAGCATAGAGGGGGGCGTCTTGCCACCGGGCGATGGCGCGGCTGCGCAGGCGCGCGTATTCTTCAGGGTCGGCAATCAACCGCTGGATGTGGTCTGCCGCATGGTCAACCCTCTCCGGGTCGACGACGATCCCGGTCTCGCCATTACGCACATACTCGCCCATCTCGCCGACAGCCGTGACGACCGGCACCAGGCCAAGCTGCATCGCTTCCACGCACGCCATTGCCATGCCTTCGAGCCGACTGGGCTGCAGGAAGAAACAGGAGTCCCCCGTAATTACGGGCAGGTCGGCGCGGTCGACCGTGCCGCGGAAGCGGATGCGGTCTGCAATACCCAGTTCGTCTGCCAGGTTACGCAAGTCGTGCTCGGCGCCGCGGTCCGGGCCCCACACGTCGAACGTGGCGTCGATGCCCCGGGCAGTGAGCAAGGCGATGATCCTGATCGCGCGGTCCAGGCCCTTTTCGTGCATGATCCGCGCCCAGACGACGAAGCTCGGCGCCGCGGCTCCTCCAGACGGCGTTGCCGACGGGCGCAGGCGGCTAGCCACGAAGGAGATGGTACGGCTGCGCGCCTGGCCATCTTTAAGTCGCCCGCGCAGCGTCGCACGGGAGTCGGCCCAGACTTCGTCGGCAGCGGCGACCCCGGCGCGCGAGAACAGCCGGTCGAAGACGTGGACGGTTCGTTCCGAGTTCAGCGAGAAGACCAGCTTGATCCCCGGGCGCACCATCCGGACCAGCAGGGCCACGGGCACGCTGCGCCACAGCGAGCAGACGAGGACGTCGGGCCTGAGCCGAACCACCCGCCAGGCGCAGAGCAGGGAGGCGAGAGGATTCAGCGAGGAGCGGAACGGCGAGGCGCGAACCCGCGCGTTGCCGGACGCGACGCTCCCACCGGCAATCAGCAGGAGATGGAAGTCGCAGCTCAGATCGTCTCGCGCGGCCATGCTCTGCGCTGCGACCTCGACCCCGCCCAGGCCATCCTCGGGAATGACGTGCACGACGCGGATCAATGCGCCGCATCCAGGCCGAGACGCGCAAAATGCTCGGCGATGATCGTCGCCTCGGCGAAAGGCCGCACCGCCTCCTGCAACAGGCCGGGATCGATCGGCCGATCGAGGGCGCGCTCGATCCCGGCGCTAAGCGCCACCGCGTCGCGCACCGGCACGAGATAGCCGAACCGCTCGCCCTGAAGCACCTCGCGCGGCCCCGTCGGGCAGTCGGTGGACACGGGCGTGCAGCCGCACATCATCGCTTCCACCAGAACGTTGGGCAGACCCTCGACGTGAGACGAGAGCACGAACACGTCGGCGCGGGCGAAATGCTTGAGCACGTTGTCGGTGCGGCCGGGCAGCTTTACGCGGTCACCCAGGCCGAGCCGCTTAACCTGGGCTTCGAGCTCGGCGCGCGACGGGCCCTCGCCGAGGATGATCAGGCGGGCGTCCGCGCGAACGTGGCGCATGGCGTCGATCAGGTCATCGAAACCCTTCCACGGTGCCAGCGTCCCTGCGGCGACCAGTACGGGCCCCTGCTTGTCGGCCAACCACGGCTCGTCCGTCGGCTCTGTCATGCGCAGACGCGAGGCGGCGTCATCGACGATGTTGTAGATCGGCACGTGCGGCGCTCTCGCGCCGAAGACTTCCCGATACTGGTCGACCATGTCCTTCGACACGCAACTCAACACGTCCGTGCGACGGAAGGTCAGGCGGGACAAATGCTTCAGCAGCCAGCGCTTGGTGAACAGCCGTTTCGAATAGGTGTCGAACGGCGTCACTCGCGACGAGCCGCTGATCTTTACGTCGGAACGAGCGGCCATCGCGGACAGCGTCACGAGGGTGTTGAGGTGGTCTTCCGCCGAGAAGATGACATCCGGATTGCGGCGGCGGAGGTAGCCGACGAGCGGCCGCACCATGTGCCGCACCTTGGGCAGCCCAAGCTCAATGACGCCTACGCCGTCCGCCTGAGGGATCGTGAGCCCTGGACCGGTCCAGCCGACGACATGCTCGACCTCGTGCCCCGCGGCTGCGAGCGCCCGGGCGAGGCGATGCTGCGCCAGCGCCACGCCGGAGATCTGGTAGCGCGCGGTGACGACGGCGATCCTCATTCCGAACCTTCTTGGCCAAGGATTGTTCGCAGGCGACGCCGCAGGGCATCATAGGAATGATGGCGTTCGTAGAGCAAGCGAAGCGCGCCGTCGAACGGGGGAGGAGGGTTCAGGTCGAGCGCCTCGATCGCGTTCACGAACGCGTCGGGGGCGTCGCAGAGCGGCCCGATGGGGCGGCCCAGCTGCTCATAGCCGGTGAAAGCTTCGCGCGTGCCGATGACCATCTTGCCGTGCATCAGTGCCTCGGCGACCTTGGTCTTCATGCCCGAGCCGTCGAAGATGGGCGCGATCACCGCCGCCGCGTTCCGGTACCAGGGGCCGAGCGCGCCCACCTCGCCGATCAGCTTGACGTTGGCGTGGCGGGCGATCTCTCCGCCCAGCGCTTCAAGATCGCGGCCGACGACGAGCGTCCGGCGCGCGATCCGCGGAGCGACCGACCGGGCGAACCACGTGATGCCGGCACGGTTGGCATAGAAGCCGCCGCCCACGAACAGAAGGTAGCCCGCTTCACCCGGCTCGTCGCCGGAGCCAGCATCCTCGGCCCGCTCATCGGCGATGGCCATCGGCAAGAGGTCGGTGGCAGCCCGGCCGTAGCGCTGCTTCAGGGCGTCGCTGTCGCGATCGTTGAGGCAGATCAATCGGTCGCTGAAGCGCACCGCAAGCCGCTCCGCGGCGGTGTTCGCCACCAGCACTCCAAGCGCGCGAGGGCCTGGTCGCTCCCTCAGGGCACCGCGAAAGAACAGTGCTTCGACGTTGTGAAAGAACGTCAGGACCGCGACGTCAGGATACGCACGCTTGATCGTGCGGCCGAGGCGTCCGAGGTTGGAACCGTCCAGAAAAACCTTGGTGATCCCAGCGTCGGCCATCCGCTTCAGAAGCCGGCTCTCGGCAGATCGCGATACGCCGTCGATCGCGCCGCCGAGCGCGCGCAGCATCGACGTCGGACCGGAAGGCGGCGCTGGCTCCAACTCGTGGATGCCGAGTTCGCCACCGAGGAGCGACACAAGCGCGCAGCGATGCAGTTGCGAGAGCAAGGCACGCCCGCCGCGCGGGGGCTCTGCCGCTCGGGGCGTGACATAGAGCAGCTTGGCCATCGTTCCCGCGGACGTGAGCGGCGCCTAACCCCGCCTCGGCTGTAGCAGACGCTCGCCGGGGTAGCCGACCAGCAGGGTCGAACCTGCCCTCAGGGACAGGTCGAACGGATCTTCGGCCATGGTCACGCTGGCCGGCGACAGTTCGGCACCATCTGCCGCGACGCCCTCCTGCAGCGGGATCAGCCATAACGGCCGATCCTCGTCGACGTGCCAGGTGCCGGGGCCGTTCCACTGTTCGATGCAGAGCTCGCGTCCGGCGCAAAGGAGCGTGCGCCCGTCGCCAAGCTCACGCGGGCCGCCGTCGCGGGGGAGCGGCCCAGGATCAGCGACCGCAAGCGACTCATCGAGCTGCAGTTCGCGATCCCGGCCATAGTCGTAGAGCCGATAGGTGAGGTCGAGGTTCTGTTGCACCTCGATGACCGACAGCCCGGCGCCGATCGCATGGATGGTGCCTGCAGGGGCATAATAGACGTCCCCCTTGCTCACCGGGCGCCAGTCGACCAGCTGTTCGATGCTCCCGTCCAGCGCTGCCCGGCGCAGTTCCCCGGCATCGCTCTCGCGGGTGAGGCCGATGCCAATGACCGCGCCCGGCTCCGCGTCCAGCACATACCAGGCCTCGTCCTTGCCGTGCGGCAATCCTCGCTCACGGGCAGCGGCATTGCCGGGATGGACCTGGACCGAAAGCTTGGCCGAGGTGAACAGATATTTGACCAGCAGGGCAGGGTGCGCCCCGCCGGGATGCTCGAAGTGGATTTCGCCGATCGGTTCGGACGTGTCGGCGCCAGCGCTGAACGGCGCCGGCAGATCGCGCCGCCCCCAGACCTTCTCCACCGCGTGCTGGGACAATCGCGTCAGAACCATTGCTGAACCTCCTGGAGCGCCACCGCCGTACCTCCGTGCGACACTAGGCGCTTAAGCGTTCGGAGTTAATCGGCTATGTTCGGGCGATCGCGCGACCACTTGCCCCTGATCGAGGCGGACGACCTGGTCGCACGCGCTCGCGACGGATGCGCGGTGCGTGATGATGAGGATCGTCCTGCCCTGCCGCTGCAGGTCGCGCAGGGTCGCGAGCACACCCGCTTCGGTGTGCGGATCGAGGGCGCTGGTCGCCTCGTCGAGAACCAGGAAGGTGGCGCCTTTGTAGAGCGCGCGAGCGAGGCCCAGCCGCTGCGCCTGCCCGCCCGAAAGGCGCACGCCGCGCTCGCCCACCCTGGCCTCCAGCCCGGCTGGCAGGGTGGAGACGAATTCGGTGAGCTGCGCGCCGGACACGGCTTTGTTCAGCCTCGCCTGGTCGATCGGCTCGCCGGGGAAGGTCAGGGCGATGTTCTGCGCCAGCGTGGCGTCGGTCAAGAAAAGGGCCTGCGGGACGTGGGCGATGTTGCGCTGCCATGCGCGCGCGTTGGCTCGGGTCAGCGGCACCCCGTCGATCGCGATCACTCCCGCATCGGGCGTGAGCAGGCCCATGACGATGTCGGCCAGCGTGGTCTTGCCACCGCCCGAGCGCCCGGCCAGCGCGATGCTCGACCCGCGCGGGATCACGAGGTTTACGTTGGCGAGTGCAGGCGCTGTGCTCCCCGGATAGGAGAAGGCCATTCCTCGAAGGACGACGTCCTTGCGGAAGGGAAGGGGTTCCACCGGTCCGAGTTGGTCGGCCGGGACGGCGAGATGCAGCAGCCCGACCACGTCGCTCAACATGGCGCGGTTCCCGACGACATTCACCCAGCCCTGATGGAGTTGCTGGAGCAGCGGGAGCAGTCGCTGTGCTCCAAGCGCGAGCGCACCGAGGACGGGCAGGGCGGTCGCCAGTCCGCCCGAGCGGCTGGCCATCAGGAGAGCGGCGGCGGCGATCACGACCATTCCGGCCGCCTCGATCAGGAAGCGCGGTGCGGCGGCGACACTCGCGATTCTCGCCCGGGCAGCGACGAACCGCGCATCGACCCTACTGAACGCCGCCAGGTAGTTCTCGTGCGTGGAGTCGATCACGATGTCGCGGATCGCGCCGACGCTGTCCTGCACCAGACGGACGCGCTGGTCGTAGGCACTCGCCACCTCGTGTGAAGCGGTCGCAAGCGGCTTGCGCATCAGCCGCGCCGTCAGCAGGTAGGCGGCGGCAATGATCGAACCGGCGACGATCGCCGAGCGCGCGTCGACCCGCAACAATGCCGCCACGATGCACAGCGCCATCAGCAAGGCGCCGGTCCCTTGCACCAGGGGCAGCAGCACGCCGGAGACCACCGTCTGCACCTTCTCGAGCGAGGCGATGAGGGCGCTCGAGTGCTGCTCGATGTGGTAGGCGTAGCCCTGCAGCAGCGTGCGCCGCTGGATCTCGACGGTCAGTTCGTGCCCCGCACCGAGCACGGTGCGCATCGTCGCCCGCTGCAGCTGCAGGCGGATCAACCCAGCGAAGATCACGGCCAAGCCGAACAGGACCGTGGCGCTGGTCGGGGTCAGGCCCAGGATTGACGGGTCGCCCCGACCGGCGTCTGAGTGCGCCAACATCGCGAGCAAGGGGACCAGCGACCCGATCGATGTCACTTCGGCCAGCCCGCCGAGCAGGACTAGGCCCGTGAGGCCGATCAACTCGCGGCGGCGCGCCGGGGAGAGCGCCGCGAGGAGCTGCGACACGTCGTGGCGGACGCTGCCGACCGCGCTCACGGGCGCCCGAACCGCTCCTGCAGGTCGGCTAGCGAGGGCTCGTGAGTCATGTCCAGGTGCAGCGGCGTCACGCTGACGAAGCCGTCGGCGATCGCTTCCAGGTCCGTCGCACGACCCGCCGTCTCCGTGGCCGGTCCCAGTGCGAACCAGAAGTAGGGGAAGCCCCGCGGGTCCTGCCGCTCGATCACCGCGGACCGACCATAGTCCCGCATGCCTTGCCGGCAGACCCGCACGCCGCGCACCGCGTCCGCGGGCAGCGCGGGAAAGTTCACGTTGACCAGGGTGCCGGCCGGCATCCCCGAATCGATCAGGCGCGCGAGGACCTGCGGCGCCCACGCCTGCGCAGCGGCGAACGGTACCGCCTCGCCCAGGCCCTGCCGCGCGTAGACCTGGCTCAGCGAAACGGAGGGAACGCCCGCCAGCGCACCCTCCATTGCCGCCGAGACGGTTCCCGAATAGGTGACGTCCTCGGCCAGATTGGCGCCGCGGTTGATGCCCGAGAGGATAAGGGCGGGCGGTGTATCCTTCATCAACCGGCCGAGCGCCATCATCACCGCGTCCGTCGGCGTGCCGCTGACTGCGAAGCGCTGCTCCCCCAGCCGGCGTACCCTGAGCGGTCGCGTCAAAGTGAGTGAATGACCGGCGCCGGACTGCTCGTCGGCGGGTGCGACGACCCACACGTCGTCCGACAGCGTGCGCGCGACCGTCTCGAGCAGGGCAATGCCCTTCGCTTCGATGCCGTCGTCGTTGGTGATGAGGATGCGCATCGGCCGCGCTATGGCGGGGGTGCGCCCGCTCCGCAACATGCGCCTCGTCTTGCGTCAAATGGGCAACAATGCACCCTAAACTGCGACCTGCTCGCCCGGTGTGGCGGTCAGTCCTTGTTAAGGCTCACCCGCTTACGTATAGGCCCGCTCGGGGAGCACCGACCTGAGCCGGTAACAGCCGGGAAAGTCTGTGAAATCGCCGGGTTTGTCGGCACCGCCGGCGTGCTGGTGGTGTGCGTTGTGGGGAGGGAATTATGGCGACCGCTCTGGTTGACCTGTACGGTTCGGACCCTGATCGTTTCGACACGATTGTGTTGCGCGACGGCTACCGACCGTCGGACGACGAAGAATTCATGAACCCTCGGCAGAAAGCCTATTTCCTGCGCAACCTGCGCGACTGGAAGGAGGCGATCGTCGATGAGTCCCGCGCCACGATGGCGCAGCTTCAGATCGACTCCATGCGCGAACCCGATCTCGCCGACCGCGCGTCGAGCGAGACGGACTGGTCGATCGAGCTTCGCACCCGCGACCGTCAGCGCAAACTGATCGCCAAGATCGATAGTGCCGTTCGCCGCCTCTACGAGGGTGAGTACGGCTACTGCGAAGTGACCGGGGAGCCGATCAGTCTCGCGCGCCTCGAAGCGCGGCCGATCGCGACGATGTCGCTCGAAGCCCAGGAGAAGCACGAGCGCATCGAGCGGGTCAGCCGCGACGACTAGGCGCTAGCGGCCACCGATCAGTGGCCGCCGATCACGTCTTTCACGCGCAGCTTCGCCTTCTTGAGTTGGGTGAGGACGGTGTCGTCCGGGTGCCGACGGTGCTCTTCCGCGTCGATCTGCGCCTGTAGAGCGGCATGCTTGTTCGCAAGTGCATCCACGTGTGCTTTTTCCATGGGCTGACCTCTCATGCTGATCGGGACGAGGAGTAAACCATCAAATCCGTCATCTGTTTCCGACGATCTGCTCCGCCTGCCCGAGACACCGCGCGCTTCATCGTGCCAGTGACGGCCCGGAGTGCCGGCGCTATGCTCGTTCGATGAACGATGACGATCCCGAAGAACTGCTCGCTTTCTTCAAGGGCGAACACCGCCGCCTCGATGTCGAGATCGAGGCAATGCGCACGGCGGGCAACTGCGATCCGCTCGAACTCGCCCGGATGAAGAAGCGCAAATTGGGCCTCAAGGATCAGATCCACCGCCTTGAGGATCAGCTGATCCCCGACATTCTCGCCTGACCTGTCTCCGCGCGGGACTCGCGGGTCGTACCTGACGGTGAAGATCCTCTTCGAACGTTTCTGCGCCCGATGAGCTGTGCCAAGGTGACCCCGATGAACGACTCAGAGCCTTCCGGCGAAGTCCGGATCACCCCCCGGCTGATCAACGCGCTCTATACGGAGGCGATGTTGCTCGCCGACGAGGCGCGGGCCTATTTCGACGAAGCGGCGCGGTCGGAGCGTTTGACGCTCGATCCCTTCGCCCGGGTCGGATTCGCGTGTGAATCGCTCAAGGTGACCACCCGAATTATGCACATCGTCGCCTGGCTCCTGACCCAGCGCGCGGTCGAGAGTGGCGAGCTGAACCGGCCTGACGGACGCCGCCCGGAGCGGCGCCTGGGACACGCGAACGACAGCGATCAGGAGGTTGTGGCCATGCTGCCGGAGGCGGCGCAGCGGCTGATCGGCTCGAGCGCGGATCTTTATGCCCGGGTAAAACGCCTCGACGACGGCCAGCTCGCCAACGAGCCGGTGGCGAGCCCGGCGCGGGCGCTGATGGGCCGGCTCGAGCGCGACCTCGTGTGGATTCGGCGATAGGATGATCGAAGGCGATCGCGGCGACGTCTATCGCGCATGATCCAATGTCACGCTGAGGCAGGCCGATATGACGTACGGACAGGTCGGGGCCGCTTCATTCACCTGCTCTTGAGCCGGGCGCAGCGGGGGCCAGCGCCTCCAGCGGCGTGGCCCGAAGCGTTGCAGGCGCTCTCCTAGCTCGCCAGGCGGGACTTCGCGGCCTCATATTCGCGCGCGAGCCGCCCGATCAGATCGGCGGCAGACGTTACTTCCGAAATCGCGCCGATGCCCTGACCCGAGCCCCAGATGTCTCGCCACGCTTTCGCGCCCTGCGATTCGAAGCTCATCGACGTGGCGTCGGCGCCCGGCAGGTTCTCGGGGTCGAGCCCGGCGGCGACGATCGAGCTGCGCAGATAATTGCCGCTGACCCCGGTGAACAACGCGGAGGTGACGATATCCGCCGCGCTGCCCGCGACGATGCCCGATTTGTAGTCGTCGGATGCACGCGCTTCCTCGGTCGCGATGAACGCGGAGCCGACGTAGGCGAAGTCGGCGCCCATCGCTTGGGCCGCGAGCACCGCACCACCGTTCGCGATCGCACCCGACAAAGCGAGCGGACCATCAAACCAGCCCCGAATTTCCTGGATCAGGGCGAACGGCGACCACTGTCCGGCGTGGCCGCCGGCGCCCGCGGCTACTGCAATCAGACCGTCCGCGCCCTTTTCGATCGCCTTGCGGGCGAAGCGGTCGTCGATGATGTCGTGAAAGGTGATCCCGCCCCATTGGTGCACCGCATCGTTGAGTTCGGTCCTGGCCCCGAGCGAGGTGATGACGATGGGCACCTTCCACTGGGCACAGGTCGCGACATCCTGTTCGAAGCGGTCGTTGGTGCGGTGGACGATCTGGTTGACCGCGAAGGGTGCGGCGGGCGCATCGGGATGAACGCGGTCGTGCGCGGCGAGCGCCTCGGTGATCTCGTGCAGCCACTCGTCAAGCTGACTCTGCGGACGGGCGTTCAGCGCCGGGAAGCTGCCGACGATACCCGCCTTGCACTGCGCGATAACCAGCGAGGGGTTGGAGACGATGAACAGCGGCGCGCCGATAACGGGCAGGCGCAGGCGCGAGAGAATGGCGGGGACGGTCATGCGAATTCCTGTGGGAGGCCATGATAGCTGCGGAACCACTCGACGAAGAGCGGCACGCCCACCTCGATCGGAACGGCGGGTGCGTAGTCAAGGTCGCGCGTGGTGGCGCTCACGTCGGCGTAGGTGTCGGGCGCGTCGCCGGGCTGAAGGGCCTCGAACCGGATGTCGGCCTTCCTGCCGGTCGCCTGCTCAAGCAGCCCAACGAGATGCAGCAGCTCCTCCGACCGGCTGTTGCCAAGGTTGTAAAGCGCGTGCGGCGCCGAACTGCCGCCCGACTTGATGCTCGCGTCGTCGCGCGGCGGCCAGTCGAGGGACGCCGTGACGCCGTTCACGATGTCGTCGATGTAGGTGAAGTCGCGTCGCATCCGGCCATGATTGTAGAGGATCAGCGGGGTCCGCTCCAGCAGCGCCTTGGTGAAAATCCACATCGCCATGTCGGGCCGGCCCCACGGGCCGTAGACCGTGAAGAAGCGCAACCCGGTGAGCGGCAGCCGATAAAGGTTGGCGTAAACCTCGCTCATCAGCTCGTCGGCTCGCTTGCTGGCTGCGTACAGGGAGAGCGGGTGATCGACGCGATCCTCGATCCGGAACGGCAGCCGCGCATTGCCCCCGTAGACCGAGGACGAAGACGCATAGATCATGTGCCGCACCTGGCGCTTGCGGGCGAGTTCAAGGATGTTGGCGTGCCCGACCATGTTCGCCTGCACATAGGCGGCAGGATGGTCGATCGAGTGACGGACGCCGGCCTGAGCGCCGAGGTGGACGATGCGGTCGAAATCGTGCTGGCCCGCGAAGCGCTCAAGCGCGGAAACGTCGGTGAAATCCAGCTGCTGGAAGGTGAAGCGGGCGCTAAGGTTCCGGAGCTCAGCGAGCCGATCCTGTTTCAGCTTAACGGGGTAGTAATCGTTGAGGCTATCGATCCCGACGACCTCCTCTCCGCCGTGCAGAAGCCGCCGCGCGACGGAATAGCCGATGAAGCCGGCGACGCCGGTCACGAGGATCGTCATCGCGCCTCCCTAGTCGCGGGTGCATCGGAACAGAAGTAGGAGCGAACTGTTGCTCGCTTAATGTCCGCTTCGCTGCTGTTGCTTTCCCAGTGATCCAAGCTCGCCGTGCCGGGCTTCTGTCGCGACTTCGCGTGGCGATCATCTATCGCTGGCAGCACGGCTGCTGGCCCGCCCTGTCGGCGCCGCGCTGCTTCAACGAGCATGTCCAGTGGCGCAAGCTGAACGATCGCGACGAGGCGCTTGCGCGGCTGA
>CAXSDY010000037.1:0-17958 GCA_964235835.1 uncultured Sphingomonadaceae bacterium
GTCTCCTGCAGCGCGGCTTCCATCGTCCGGCCGATCTTCATCTTGTCGGTGACCGAGCGGAACTCGAGCCCTACCGGGCCGGACAGTTCGGTCGCGACGATGCCGAGCGTCTCCGTGATCGGCAGGCCCGAGCGCAGGCCGCGGACCATCAGCTCGATCGCGTCCGGGAAGTTGCTGTTGAACTTCTTGAGGCGGCGCAGGATCAGCTTGCCGACGACGAAGTGCGGCAGCCCCAGGCCGACGAACAGGCCGAACATCACCGCCAGGTACCACGGCGCGCCCTTGAGCAGCAGCAGGAAGGCGATGACCACCAGCAGGCCGACCGAGATCAGCATGTATTTGCCAAGCGTCACCTGAAGGCCGGTCTGGTCGAGCCGCTTGCGCAGCACGGCAGGCTTCGGGATCAGCGAGGAGGCCATGTTCTCGACGCGGCTGTCGCGCGCGGCCATCAGCTTGCGGATCTGGGCGTTGGCATTGGCCGCCAGGACACCGTCGGCGTGCCGCTCCTTGAGCAGCTCCATGCGCCGCTTGAGCGCCTTTTGCGGCGACGGCCCCTTGAGCGCGCTCAGCAGCAGGATCGCGGTCCCACCCATTCCGAACACCAGCATGATCGTCAGCAACATCGTCCTGCCGTCCCGTCTTGAAGGTCGATCACGCGCCGGACGGTGAGCCCCGCGAGTGATCCCAGTGCGTGTTCAGGCCGCCTTCTTGGCGAGCATCGACTTCAGATTGCCGACCAGCGACGGTTTCAACCCGCCCACGGCCTTCGCCTCCACGGCCGAGCCGTCCTCGCTAGCGTGGCTCAGCACCATGTTCGACAGCTGCGCGAACGGCGCACCCATCTTGCCGGTGGCGACTTCGGCCATCGGCTTGCCGAGCTTGGCCGCCTGCGCGGCGAGCTTGCCGTCCTCCGGGAAGACGATGTCGACCGAACGCTCGATCGACTGTTCGAAATCCTTCTTGCTGATCTCCAGCGCGCCGCCCGAGGGAACGCCGTTGGCGACGACGATGACCTTGGTCTGCGGCGCGTTCGACTTCAGCCAGGCGAGGATGCGGATCGTGTCCCGCGTCGCCGCCAGCGTCAGTTCGGCCACGACCACGGCCACATGCGCGTCGTGGACCATGTGCGGGTACTGGATCAGCATGTGCCGCGGCAGGTCGATGACCGTCGATTCGAACGCGTTCTTCATCTCCTCCTGGAGCTGGAAAAAGGCGGTGCCATCCGTCACCAGCGGGCCGTTGATCGGCGCTTCGGCCGACAGCACGGACAGTCGTTCGTTGGCGCGGACCATGGCGCGTTCGATGAACAGGCCGTCGATGCGGCTCGGGTTCTCGATCGCGTCGGTCAGGCCGCGGCCCGGCTCCAGGTCGAGCGCGAGCGCGCCGGTCCCGAAGTGGACGTCGAGATCGAGCAGCGCGGTCGAGCGGTGCGACTTCTCGCCGAGCAGCCAGGCGAGGCTGGTCGCCAGGGTCGAGGCGCCGACCCCCCCGCGAACGCCGATCACGGCGGTCATGACGTGCGGCTTGTCGACCTGCGCTTCGCCGCGCGGACCCGACAGGATCGACTGGGCGTGGGCGAAGGTGTCGCGCAGCTGGTCGACCGTGAACGGCTTGAGCAGATAGTCGTGGATGCCGCTGGCGACGAGGTCGCGGTAGAGGCGGACATCGTTGACCTGGCCCGAGGCGATGACGATCGTGCCGGGCTCGCACACTTCGGCGAGCGCGTTGATGTCGTTGAGCGGGTCACCCGATTCCGACAAGTCGACGAACAGGATGTTCGGGCTGGCGGAGACCGAGAGGGACTGGACCGCGTTGCGCAGCCCGCCCTTGTTGACCTTTTCGGGCGACCAGCCGTGCTCGACCGCGACCGGCCGCAGCATGTCGACCGTCGCGTCGTCGCAGACGAAGGCGGTGAACGGATCGCGCAGGCCCGCGCGAGCGTGGAAGGGAGCGTTCATGGTTATTTGCCCTTCGTTGAGATATCTTTGAGACCGTCGCCGCCGGTCGGTTTCATGCCGCGGTAGAGGCCGACCGCCTTGGCCGACGTAATCGCGTCGCCGACGCCGCTGCCCTCGCGTCCGTGGAGCAGGTCCTCGGGGTTGGCGACCATCGCCGCGAGGTTCGCGTTCACGCCGCAACCGAAGTTCGTCATGCCGCGGTTCTCGAAGTTGGTGGCGTTCACCGCGTCGTCCCAATTGGGGCAGTTCGGTACGCTTGCGCGAGCCCGGGTGACGACCACCCGGACCGTGCCGGGCGCGATCTCGCCGGCGACGACCGGTCCGCCATCGCTGACCAGCATGCCATAGCGGCCCGCGACCCGCGCCACGTCGGCCCGGGCCTGGCCCGCTCCGGCGCCCTCGACATAGACCTGGTCGCCGTAGGTCAGGTTGAGACCCTGGAACCAGCCGTCGAGCCGGGCGGCAGACTCGGTGGTCACGAACCCGCCCGGCGCACTCGCGTCGAACGCGAAGTCCTGCCGGGTGACGACCGGCACGTTGGGCGCTTCGAGCCCGCGCGTGTCGCCAAGGGTGGTGGAGGGTGTCGTGGCGCAGCCGGCAAGGGTGCCCGCGGTCGCCAGGATCAAGAGAGAGTGACGCATGATCTTGTCCTTCCTGTGGCGGCTCACCGGCTGAACCCGGGGGCTGCGCTGTGGGCGGCGGCGGTCGAGGCGCCGGCGACGCCAACGCTGACCCCCGGACCGGGTGCGACCGGCGCGGTGCGCGGTCCTGACTTGCTGTCGGTCAGCCGGTTGCCCAGGATCATCTGCGTGTCCGTGGGCGAGCGGTAGCCGTGGGTCGGCGTGGCCAGCGGGCTCGACGTCGGCCGCACCAGGTACGGCGTGACGATGATCACCAGCTCGGTCTGCGAGCGGCGGTAGTTGGTCGAGCGGAACAGCGCGCCGAGGATCGGCAGGTCGCCCAGGAAAGGCGCCTTCTCGATCGCGTTTGTATTCGAGCTGCGCAGCAGGCCGGCGATCATGAAGCTCTGGCCGGAGCCGAGCTCGACCGTCGTCTCGGCGCGGCGGGTGGTGACCGCCGGAACCTCGAACCCGTTGAGCTTGATCGAGCCTTCGTTCGACAGTTCGCTGACTTCCGGGCGGATGCGCATCGAGATGCGGCCGTCGGCGAGCACGATCGGGGTGAAGGCAAGGCCGACACCGAACTGCTTATACTCGATCGAGACCGAGCCGAGCGATTGCGACACCGGGATCGGGAACTCGCCGCCGGCCAGGAAGCTGGCGGTCTCGCCCGACAAGGCGGTGAGGTTGGGTTCGGCGAGTGTGGTCACCAGCCCGTCGTTCTCAGCAAGGTCGAGCGCCCCGATCAGGTCGAGCCCGAGCAGCTTGCCGGCGATCCCGAGCGTGGTTCCGCCAGGCACGTTCTGCAGCGAGAGCCCGGGCCGACCGGTCGGCGAGATGTCGCCGCGGTTGACGGAAAAGGCCGTGCCCCGGCCGGTGTCCTGGCTGAAGATGTTGAAGCCGACCGACTTCAGCAGACTGCGGTTGACCTCGGCGATGCGGACCTTGAGCGTGACCTGCAGCGGCGTCGCGACCTTCAGGCGATTGACGACGCAGATCTTGCACATCGCCCCGTCTTTCGACAAGTCGACGCCCGGGTTGAGCTCACTCGTCGCCAGTTGCGTCGCGAATGCGGCGTCGGCGGGAGAGGCCACCGTGCCCGACAGGATGGCCATCTGACCAACCGTCGTGACCCGGATTTCCGCGTCCGGCATGGCGACCCGCAGCACGTCGCTGATCGTCGGCAGGTTCTGGCTGACGCGGACCTTGGACCCGTAGACGACCGAGCCGTCGGCGGCGGTGGCGATGACCGTGGCCTCACCGAACTCCTTGCCGAACAGGTTGATCTGGCGCGGGTTGGTCACATAGACGTCCGCCACGGTCGGATTGGACGTCCACACGTTGGCGACGTTGCGCGGCAGCCGGACCAGCTGGCCCTCGCCGACCGACAGCTGCACTTGCTGCGTCGGGCGGTAGGTGCTCGTCGGGTCGGCGGCCGCCGGGGTGGCGACGGCGATGCTGCCGAGGCCGATGGCCAGCGCAGCGAGGGCGGTGCCCAGACGCGGCTGACGGGTTGAACGCTTGCTGATCATTTAACGAGCCCCCACTGGAACGACGGTGACGGTGTTTCCGCGTGCGACATTGACGACCGGTCCGGTCGGGACCGCGGCGGCCGGGGCCCCACCGGACAGAGCGCCCGGCGTGGCCATCGCCATCTGGGCGCGCGGCTTGGCGGGCACCGTGCGGCGCTGGAAGCGCGACACGTCGCCGCCGGTCGAGAAGGTCGTGTTGCCGTCGACCGGTTGGTTGGCGACCGCGAGCAGCATCTGCCGCTCCTGGCCGGGGTTGGTGCCGGCCGGGATCTTGACCTGGCCCGAGGCGACCGCCCGCTCCAGCTCCGCCGTATTGTCGGCGATGGAGCGCAAGGCGAGCGACATCTGGCCCATCGACTGCGCGACGGCGATCTTCTCGGCGATGCGCGGCGTGGCTTCCAGCGTCACGGTCTGCGACGGGATGGCGATCGGCTTGCCGTCCTTGTCCTTGCCCTGTTCGATCCGCTGATCGGTGGCGAGGACGCGGACGTTGCGGACGATGGTCTCGGTGACCTTCAGCGCGGGGCCGTCGCCGCCACCCTCGACCGTCTGGGTCAGCATCATGTCGACGCGGTCACCCGGGTTGACGAAGCCGGCGACGCCGCTGGTCTGCGACACGGCGACGGTCACGGCGCGCATGCCCGGCCCGAGCGCCGCGGCGAGGAAGCCGCGGTCGTTCGGCCCGACGAGCGTGCCGCGGGTGATCGGCTGACCGGCGGTGACCGGGTTGCGGACCACCATGCCGATCATCTTGAGCGGATCGCCGTCGATCCCGCCCTGCGTGTAATAGGCGCCCTGGACGAGCTCCTTGGGCCAGGCCTGGAAGGTCAGGCTGTCGGCGTCGATCATCGACCCGACCGGCAGCGGCTTGCGCGCCACCAGCACCTTGGGACCCATCGGCACCGCCGGTGCGGCAATCGCCTGCGCCGTCGAAGCTCCGGTGAACATATTCTTGGCCATGACCGCGGTGACCACCGCAATGACCAGCGCTCCAACGAGCAGCGCTACTTTCTTCACGTCCATGGCGAATGCGCCTCCCCTAGAGGGTTCCCTCAATCACTGCAGACATCAGGCAAATTGGTTAAGATATCGTTGGGCGACTAACCATAAGCCGCCAAAGGCGATGGCGACCCCGTACGGGATCTCGGGACGCCCGTCGCGCGACCGCAGCTTGTGCGCCGCGACCACGATCAGGGTCAGCGCCCCGCCGGCGAGCGACATCAGCACGATGAAGGTCAGCGTCTCGAGCGGCGCGAACCACAGGGCGAGTGCGGCAGCGAGCTTGACGTCGCCGCCACCCATCATGCCGAGGTAGAAGGTGACCGCGAGCGCAGCGAACACCGCCACCGCGACGCCGACCCGCCAGCCCGCCTCGGGCCACAGCGGCACGCCGGCGGCCCACCAGAACAGCGGCGCCAGCACGGCGACCGCAAGCACCAGCCGATTGGAAATCGTGAAGGTGCGCATGTCGATCGCCGCCGCGACGATCAGCAGCAGCGCCAGCGTCCCCAGCAGCAAATCGGTGAAAATCGGATTAGCCATCCCGCTCAGCCCTAGACGGCGCTGCTTTCCAAACCGTAACCGCGAAGGCCATGGAGCAATTCGACATCGTCATCGTCGGCGGCGGCATCGCGGGAGCGAGCCTGAGCGCCGAGCTGGCGGCCCGGGCGCGGGTGCTGGTGATCGAGGGCGAATCGCATTGCGGCCTGCATTCGACGGGACGCTCGGCGGCGTTCTGGCACGAGGGCTATGGCGGGGCTGGGGTCGTGGCGCTGACCCGCGCGAGTCATGCCTGGCTCGCCAACCCGCCGGCCGAGATCGCCGAGCGCAGCTTCCTGGAGCCGCGCGGCGCCATCCATATCGCGCGGGAGGCGGACCGGTTCGACCTGGTCGCGGGGGTCCCGACCCGGCCGATGGACCGCGCCGCGCTCGAACGGGCGATCCCGGGCCTGCTCCCCGAATGGACGCGCGGCCTCGACGAGCCTGGCCTGGCCGACATCGACGTCGCCGCGCTGCACGATGCCTTGCTCCGCGTGGTGCGCCGCTCCGGCACGCTGCGCAACGACGCACGGCTTCAGTCGGCAGAGCGTTCGGACGGTTGGTGGCGGATCGAACTGGAAGGCGGTCGCACGCTGCAGGCCGAGGTGCTGGTCAATGCCGCGGGCGCCTGGGCGGACGCGGTCGCGGAGCGCTGCGGCGTGGCTCCGATGGGCATCAGGCCGATGCGCCGCACGATGGTTCAGCTGCGAGTCGGCCGGACCGGGCTCGCGCGCCTGCCGCTGATCGTCGACGCCGCGGGGCAGTTCTACTTCAAGGGGGTTGGCGACAATTCGCTATGGCTCAGCCCGCACGACGAGATCCCTGCCGAGCCGTGCGACGCCGCACCAGAGGAGATCGACATCGCCGTCGCGATCGACCGGTTCGAGCGCGCCGTCGACTGGCCGGTCGAGCGGGTCGAGCGCAGCTGGGCGGGGCTCAGGAGCTTCGCGCCCGACCGGCTGCCGCTGTTCGGCTTCGATCCCCGCCAGGCGGACTTCTTCTGGTGCGCCGGGCAGGGCGGCTTCGGCATCCAGACCTCGCCCGCCGCCGCGAAGCTGTGCGCCGCGCTGCTGCTCGGAAAGGCGCCCGACCCCATGGTCGCGGCGATCGATCCGGCGCCCTACGATCCGCGGCGGTTCGGCTAACCTCTCCGCGCCGCATCCGCTGCGGCGCATGCCAGCGCGTCGACCCGATCGTTCTCGGCGTGGCCGCTGTGCCCCTTGACCCATTTCCACTCGACCCGGTGCGGCTCGGCCGCGGCGCACAGCGCCTGCCACAGTTCGGCGTTCTTGACCGGCTTGCGATCCGCGGTGCGCCAGCCGTTGCGGCGCCAGCCGTGGATCCACTTGGTGATGCCGTCGCGCACGTAGATGCTGTCGGTGATCAGCGTCACCCGGCACGGGCGGGTGAGTGCCTTGAGCCCCTCGATCGCGGCCATCAGCTCCATGCGGTTGTTGGTGCTCATCGGCTCGCCGCCCGACAATTCCTTCTCGCGCGCGCCCGCGCGGATCAGGACGCCCCAGCCGCCCGGCCCCGGATTGCCGCGGCAGGAACCGTCGGTGAACATGGTGACGGTGGAAAGTTCGTCCGGCGACGCGTCGCTCACGTCAGGCCACGAGCTCGCGCGGCAGCTTGAACACCAGCCCCTCGGGCACATGCTCGCTCTCCTGCTCGGTCAGGGTGAAGCGCTCGGCCAGCGCGTCGAGCACTTCGCGCACCAGCACTTCCGGCGCCGATGCGCCGGCCGTCAACCCGAGCGTCGCCGGCTGGCCGAGCCAGTCCCAGTCGATCTCGCCCGCCCGCTGGATCAGGCGAGCCGGAACGCCGAGCCGCTCCGCCACTTCGGCGAGGCGCAGCGAGTTGGAACTGTTGGGCGCGCCGATGACGAGCATCCGCTCGCATCGCGGCGCGATCTGCTTGACCGCGGTCTGCCGGTTCGACGTCGCGTAACAAATGTCCTCGCCGCGCGGCGCCTTGATCGACGGGAAGCGCGCGTGAAGCGCCCCGACGATCTCGGCCGTGTCGTCGACCGACAGCGTCGTCTGGGTCAGGAACGACAGGTTGTCCGCGTCCTCGACCACCAGCTCGGTCACATCCTCGACCGTCTCGACCAGCGTCATCGATCCCGGATCGACCTGCCCGAACGTGCCGATCACCTCGGGGTGGCCGGCGTGGCCGATGAACAGGATGTGCCGGCCGGTCTCGATCAGGCGCTGCGCCTGGCGGTGGACCTTGCTGACCAGCGGGCAGGTGGCGTCGAGGTAGGCGAGGCCGCGGTCCTCCGCCTCCTCCGGAACCGACTTGGGCACGCCGTGGGCGGAGAAGACTACCGGGCGGCCGTCCGGCACGTCGTCGAGCTCGTCGACGAACACCGCGCCGAGCGTGCGCAGGCGATCGACGACGAACTTGTTGTGGACGATCTCGTGCCGGACATAGACCGGCGCGCCATGCTGTTCGATGGCGAGCTCGACGATCTTGATCGCGCGATCGACGCCCGCGCAGAAGCCGCGCGGCGCGGCGATCAGCACCAGCAGGGGCGGGTAGGTTGCGGCATCGGGCGAGGGCATGGCGGCGATGTAAGCGATTGCTTGCAGCCATGCTAGGCGCTTCCTATGAACGCTGGGCTCGCTGGCCAAGCGCGCCGTCATCAAGGAACCGTTCGTGATCGCTCGCCGTCTCGCCGTCTTCACCTTGCTCGCGTCCGCCGCGTTCGCATCGGGCTGCTCACGCCGCGGGCGGGTGGAGGACGGTGGCGTCTATGTGACCCGGTCGGCGTGCCCGATGGTGGGGATCGTCGCCGGGACGGGTGACGTGACGCTGTTCAATCCGCCAGCGAGCACCGCCGCTGCGGCGATCGACGTGGTCGCGACGATCACTAACGTGCGCGCGAATTGCACCGACGACGGAACCACCGTGACCTCCGTGACGAGCTTCGATGTGGTCGCGACGCGGCCGCGCGCCGGCGAGGCGCGGCAGGTCGTATTGCCCTATTTCGACATCGCGATGCAGGGTGGAACGGAGGTCGTGGCGAAGCAGGTCGGCGCCGTCGCACTGAACTTCGCCGCGGGCGCGATGCGGGCGCAGACCTCGGGTCAGGCCACCGTGCGCATCTCCAAGTCCGCCGCGACCCTGCCTGCCAATGTCCAGACCGAATTGACGCGACGCCGCCGGCCCGGCGATGCCGATGCGGCGGTCGATCCGCTATCCAACCCGCGCATCCGCGAGGCGGTCGCGCGCGCGACGTTCGAGCATCTCGTCGGGTTCCAGCTGACCGAAGCCCAGCTACGCTACAACGCGACCCGTTGATCGCGTAGCCGGGGGTCCGGACGGCTAGCGGCGCGCCGGCCTTGCAGGCGTAGCGGCCGCGGTGTTGGCCTTGTGCTTGTAGTAATAGTGGCCGGCGGCGCACCCTGCCATGGCGCCCGCGACGGCGTGGTGGCGGGCGTAGTGGCCGGCGACGGCGCCGGCCATGGCGCCGCGGATGCAGCCTTTGGCGAGTGCGGGCGAGGCCACGCTTAGCGACCCGGGGACGGCAAGCAGCGCGATCATCGTGCGGATTTTCATCGAGGCTAACTCCAGCAGGGCCCTCAGTCGGACCAACGCAAGCATGAACCCGGCGGGGCCGGCTTGGTTGCGCTCCGCCGGCTTTTCGCCCGCCATGGCGGTTCCGCGTTGACTTGGGCAGGGCCGCTCGCCAAGGCTCGCGTCGTCTCCGGTGCGTGCGCCGGAAAGGACGCGCGGGAGAGTTCGCGGGAGGCTTTGCAGCCGAGCGCGGACGCCGAAGGAGCAACCGCCCCCGGAATCTCTCAGGCCCCAGGACCGCGCGCCCTGACAGTCTGGAAAGTGCCTTCGCATCGTTCGCGGGGGCCACCGAAGGGGTAACCCGGGCGAGCTTCGCCGGGGGAAAGCTCTCAGGTCGCGGTGACAGAAGGGGGCCCGAACAAAACGGCGGCGCGCCAGGCGTGCCGCTGCGGGCCTTTTTTCCGGAGATCACCGTTGAGCGAAGCGCCACAACACCCGGTCGGCGAACCTGCGCAGCCGCTGCCGCTCGACGGCTGGCACCGGGCGCGCGGCGCGCGGATGGTCCCGTTCGCGGGCTATGCGATGCCCGTCCAGTACGAAGGCATCATCGCCGAGCATCTGTGGACCCGGTCGAGCGCGGGCCTGTTCGACGTCAGCCACATGGGCCAGATGATCGTCGCCGGACCGCAGCCCGACATCGCGCTCGAGACGATGATGCCGGGCGACCTCAAGCAGCTCAAGGACGGCCGGCTGCGCTATTCGTTGCTGCTCGCCCCCGACGGCGGGATCGTTGACGACCTGATGGCGACGCGGCGCGGCGATCAGTTCTACGTCGTCGTCAACGGCGCGACCAAGGCCGACGACCTCGAACAGATGCAGCACCGCCTGCCGCGCACGACGGTGATCGAGCCGATGCGCGACCAGGCGTTGCTAGCGCTACAGGGTCCGCGCGCGGTCCAGGTGCTCGACCGCGTCGCACCCGGCGTTTCAGCGCTGTCGTTTATGCAAGCCGCGGCGTTCACGTTGGCGGGCCGGCCGGCCTGGATCAGCCGCTCCGGCTACACCGGCGAGGACGGGTTCGAAATCTCGATCCCGGCAGCGGCGGCGGAGAGCGTCGCGGAGGCGTTGTGCGACGATCCGCTGGTCAAGCCGATCGGCCTTGGCGCGCGCGATTCGCTGCGGCTCGAGGCGGGCCTGCCGCTCTACGGCCACGACATCGACCGCACGACGACGCCGGTCATGGCCGACCTCGGCTTCGCCATCGGCAAGCGGCGGCGGATCGAGGGCGGGTTCCCGGGCGCCGAGCGGATCGTCGCGGAGCTTGAGCATGGCGTGCCGCAACGCCGCGTCGCCTTCACGCTCGACGGCCGCCAGCCGGTGCGCGAAGGCGCGCGCATCCTCGACGACGAGGGCAACGAGGTCGGCCGGGTCACTTCCGGCGGCTTCTCGCCCACGCGCCAGCGGCCGGTCGGCATGGGCTATGTCGCCGCGCCGCTCGCCGCGCCCGGCACGGTCGTCGTCGCCGAACAGCGCGGCAAGCTGTTCTACGCAACCCTCGCCGCCATGCCCCTGGTTCCGCACCGCTATCATCGAAAGGCAGCCGCATGAGTCTCTATTTCACCAAGGATCATGAGTGGGTCCGCGTCGACGGCGACACCGCCACGGTCGGCATTTCCGACCACGCCCAGGCGGCGCTGGGCGACATCGTGTTCGCCGAAGTGCCGGCGCCCGGGCGGACGCTGGCCAAGGGCGACGAGGCCGCCGTCGTCGAATCGGTCAAGGCGGCGAGCGACGTGTTCGCCCCGGTCGGCGGTGAGGTGGTGGAAGCCAATGACGCGCTCGGCAACGATCCCGCGATCGTCAATCGCGCAGCGGAAGGGGAGGGCTGGTTCTTCAAGCTGCGCCTCACCGACCCCGGCGAGATCGATGGCTTGATGGATGAAGCCGCCTATCGCGAGTGGTGCAAGACGCTGTGATTGCCCGCCCGACGCGCGCCTGAGCCTGAGGAATTTCGATGCGTTACCTGCCCCTGTCCGACTCTGATCGCGGCGCGATGCTGCAGGCGGTCGGCGCCGACACGATCGATGCGCTGTTCCGTGACGTGCCGCGCGAGGCGGTGCTCGACGGCCCGGTCCGCGGCCTGCCGCTCCATGCCTCCGAACTGTCGGTCGAGCGCCAACTGACGGCGATGGCGCGCCAGAACATGGTCGCCGGCGAAGTGCCGTTCTTTCTCGGCTGCGGCGCCTATCGCCACCATGTGCCGGCGAGCGTCGACCACATCATCCAGCGCGGCGAGTTCCTGACCGCCTACACGCCCTATCAGCCCGAAATCGCGCAGGGCACGCTGCAGGTGCTGTTCGAGTTCCAGACGCAGGTCGCGCGGCTGTTCGGGTGCGAAGTCGCCAATGCGTCGATGTACGATGGATCGACCGCCTGCTGGGAAGCGATCGGCATGGCGCGGCGGATCACGCGGCGGACCAGGGCGGTGCTCTCGTCCGGGCTGCATCCGCACTATGTCTCGGTGGCGAAGACGATGGCCAGGATCACCGGCGACGTGCTCGACACGGCGCTGCCGGTGTTGGAGGCCGAGACCGATGCCGAGCGGCTGATCGCGAGCATCGACGAGGAAACGAGCTGCGTCGTCGTCCAGTACCCGGACATCTTCGGCCGCATCACCGACCTCGCGCCGATCGCCGAGGCGGCGCACGCCGCGGGGGCGCTGCTGGTCGCGGTGGTGACCGAGCCGGTGGCGCTCGGCCTGATCAAGTCGCCGGGCGACATGGGCGCGGACATCGTCGTCGGCGAGGGCCAGTCGATCGGCGTCGGGCTGCAGTTCGGCGGACCCTATGTGGGCCTGTTCGCCTGCCGCGAGAAACATGTCCGCCAGATGCCCGGGCGGCTGTGCGGCGAGACGATCGACGCCGAGGGCAAGCGCGGCTTCGTGCTGACGCTGTCGACGCGCGAACAGCATATCCGGCGTGAGAAGGCGACGAGCAACATCTGCACCAATGCCGGCCTGTGTGCGCTCGCCTTCTCGGTCCACCTGACGTTGCTCGGCGAGAAGGGGCTGCGTCGGCTGGCCGGGATCAACCATGCGCGCGCGGTGGCGGTGGCCGACCGGCTCGCGGCTCTCCCCGGCGTGGAGGTGATCAACGACGCCTTCTTCAATGAATTCACGCTGATGCTGCCGGTCGAGGCGCGGCCCGCGGTGCACGCGATGGTCGAGCGGGGCGTGCTCGGCGGCGTGTCCCTCGGGCGGCTTTATCCGGGCGAGGCCGGGCTCGCCAACGGACTGGTCGTGGCCGTGACCGAGACCGTGACCGACGAGGATGTGGACGCGCTGGAAGAGGCGCTGCGGGAGATCGCCAAGTGACCGTCAATCCCTCCGGCTGGCGCCCGGCGACGCCGAGCGAGGTGCATGGCGACGCGCCCGCCACGACCACCGGCAATCGCGCGCTGATGCTTGAAGAGCCGCTGCTGTTCGAGATCGGGAGTGTCGACCAGACGGGCGTGGATTTCGACGACTTCTCTCCTCCCCGCGATTTCGCAAGGAGGGGGACCGGCGCAGCCGGTGGAGGGGGTCTGGCCACGTCGGAGAACCCCTCCGTCGGTCCTGCGGACCGCCACCTCCCGGCGAAAGCGCAGGGAGGAGAGGCGCGGATCGGTACTCTCCTGCGCGGTGGAATCGGTCTTCCGGGTCTCTCGGAGCCGCAGGCGGTGCGCCATTACACGCGCCTGTCGCGGCAGAACTATGCCATCGACCTTGGCCTGTTTCCGCTCGGGTCGTGCACGATGAAGCACAATCCACGGCTCAACGAGAAGGTCGCGCGCCTGCCGGGCTTCGCCGACATCCACCCGTTGCAGCCGCAGGAGACCGTCCAGGGCGCGCTCGAACTGATCGACACGCTCGCCCATTGGCTGATCGAGCTGACTGGGATGCACGGCGTGGCGATGAGCCCGAAGGCGGGCGCGCACGGCGAGCTGTGCGGCATCCTCTGCATCCGCGCCGCCCTGGAAGCCCGCGGCGACGCGCGCTCGGTCGTGCTGGTTCCGGAGAGCGCGCACGGCACCAATCCGGCGACCGCCGCCTTCGCCGGCTACAAGGTCGAGGACATCCCCGCCAACGCCGCAGGCCGCGTCGACCTCAAGGCCCTCAAGGCACGCCTGGGACCCGATGTCGCGGCGGTGATGATCACCAACCCCAACACCTGCGGCCTGTTCGAGCCGGAGATGAAGGCGATTTCCGACGCCGTTCACGCGGCCGGGGCGCTGGTCTATTGCGACGGCGCCAACTTCAACGCGATCGTCGGGCGGGTGCGGCCCGGCGACCTCGGCATCGACGCGATGCACATCAATTTGCACAAGACCTTCTCCACCCCGCACGGGGGCGGTGGGCCGGGCTCGGGCCCGGTGGTGCTGTCGCAGGCCCTGGCGCCGTTCGCGCCGCTGCCGTTCGTCTCGCGCAGCACCGACGGCAGGCTTCACCTCGTCGAGGAGGAGAGCGGCGCCGAGGAGCAGCCCGACAGCTTCGGCCGGATGGTCGCGTTCCACGGCCAGATGGGCATGTTCACCCGCGCGCTGTCGTACATCCTCAGCCACGGCGCCGACGGGCTGCGCCAGGTCGCCGAGGACAGCGTGCTCAACGCCAACTACATCCTGCGCAGCCTCGAGGACGTGCTCGAAGCGCCGTTCGCGGCATCCGGGCCGTGCATGCACGAGGCGATCTTCTCCGATGCGGGCTTTGCCGGAGGCTTCTCCACGATCGACGTCGCGAAGGCGCTGATCGACGAGGGTTTCCATCCCATGACGATGTATTTCCCGCTGGTCGTGCACGGGGCGATGCTGATCGAGCCGACCGAGACCGAATCGAAGGCGAGCCTCGACCAGTTCATCACGGCCCTGCGGTCGATCGCCGAGCGAGCCCGGGCCGGGGACGAGACGCTCAAGGCCGCGCCGGTCTTCGCACCGCGACGGCGCCTCGACGAGACGCTCGCCGCGCGCAAGCCGGTGCTGGCGTTCCGGACGGCAGCGCCGGACGGCGCGGCGGCAGGCGATCCGACGGAGCTCGGCGGGCGGTGAGCGTGCGCCGGTCGGCGCCGGCGGCCCAGCGCAACGTCGGGCCTATGGGCGACGTGCTGGCGCAGTGGCTGCCGGCGAGCGGACTGGTGCTGGAGGTCGCGAGCGGCACCGGCGAGCATGCGCTGGCCTTCGCGCGGCGGTTCACGGCGCTGCGATGGCAGCCGAGCGATGCGTCGGTCGAAGCGCTCGGATCCATCGCCGCGTGGCGCGAGGGTGGTCCCGCCAATCTGCTCGCAGCGGTGCAGCTCGACGCGGCGGCGCCGGCCTGGCCGGTGGCGAGCGCGGACGCGATCCTCGCCGTCAACCTGGTCCACATCAGCCCGTGGGCGACGGCCCTCGGCCTGCTCGACGGCGCCGCCCGCCTGCTCGCGCCGGGCGCGCCGCTGATCCTCTACGGCCCGTGGATCGAGGACGGGGTCGCGACCGCGCCGTCGAACCTGGCGTTCGACGGCGACTTGCGCGCGCGCCATCCGCGCTGGGGCTTGCGCGAGGTGGCGGGGTTCACGCGCGAGGCCGAGCGACGCGGATTAGCCATCGACGGCCGCCGCGCGATGCCGGCCAACAACATCATGCTGCGGTTCACGCGCGAGGCGCTGCGCGACCGGCCATAGCGCGAGTAGCCAGGCGGCGCCGATGCACCAGCCCGCGATTACGTCGCTCGGCCAGTGCACGCCGATCAGCGAGCGGGACGCACCGACCGCCAGACTGGCGATCACGGCCAGGGCGACGAACGTGCCACGGCGCGCCCGCGGCGCGAAGAACAGGGCGAGCGCGACGAACGCGATCATCGAATTGGCGGCATGCGCGGACGGGAAGCTCAGCGAGTGGATCGGCACCGGGTGCGGATCGAGGTTGGGCCGGGCGCGGTGAACGGCGAGCTTGATCGCTTCGACCAGCAGCCGCCCGCCAACGACCATGCCGCCGAACACCACCGCGCGGCGGACATGCCCGCGGAACCACAGCAGGATGGCGCCGACGCTGGCCGCGCCGAGCGTTGCCGCCACGCCCCCCACCAGGTTGAGCACGATCCCAATCTCGGTCGGAACCGGGCTCATCGCTCGCGCCGCCATCCCGTCGCGGATGAGCGCCACGTCGATCGGGTTGGCCGGTCCGCCGACCCAGCCGCATAGTGCGGCGATCATCAGCAGCAAGCCAATCAGCAATGGGCGAAGGGACGCGAAAGCCATAGCTTCTTAAACGATGTTTTACCGTTCGAGGCTAGGCCGGGCTCATGGACGAAGCCAGCATGTCGCAGAACAGGCGCTCTCGCCGGTCGAACGTGCTCATGAGCGCGACGATCGAGCGGTCGGGCGTGTCGGTTGCCGTCAAGCTGCGCAACCTGTCGTCGGAAGGCGCCCTGATCGAAGGCGACAAGCTGCCGATCGAGGGTACGGAGGTGCTGTTCCGCAAGGCCGAACTCGAACTGCCTGGCCGCATCGCCTGGGTGGAGGGAAAGCGCGCCGGCGTGGCCTTCAACCGGCCGCTCTGTCCCGAAGCCCTGTTGCGGCACGTGCCCACGCCGCGCCCGCGCGTGCAACCCGACTTCCGCCGGCCGGGCCTCGGCCCGACTCGCCTGACGACCGAGGAGCGGATGTTCGGAGCCAACTTCGTGTGGTCGAAAGGTCCGTTGCCGAGCGAGTAAGCGAGCGGCCAACGACTCGGCGCGATCAGCCGACCGCGCGGATGCCGCCACGCTGATCCTGCAGCCAGCCGACGAGTTCGGGCAGGGGCAGCAGGCGGTTGTAGGTGATGCCGCAGAAGCCCTCGTCGACCCAGCGGACGACGCCGTGCTGGACCGCCAGCCCAGGCAGGGAGACGACCACGTCCGAACCTTTCGCCAGGATCGTCGCGGTCTCCACCTTCACGCCGCCCTGGCTGACGTCGCACACCCGCATGCGGTAGCTCGCCGCGCCTTCGCGGACCGTGGCGTGGCAGACGACTTCGATGCGCGGCATGCGCGGGCGCGGTCCCTCCATCGAGGCGGACAGGATCTCGATCACGTCGATCTGGCGGTCGAAGCTGACGCCCAGGTTCTGCCCGCGCACCCACGACACCTGGCCATGGATCGGCTGGCCGCTCTTGAGTTCGACCGTGAGCTTCTGGCCGAGCGGGATCGCGCAATAGGCGCGGATCATCATGCCGCCGGCAGAGATGTTCTTGATCAGGCAGAGCTCGCGGCGCTCGTCGATCGTCACCGATCCGACGCGGTAGAGCGTCAGATGCCGCTCGCCCTCGCGCCGCTCGGCCGGTTGCGCCGGCGGGGCGGTCGATAGGCTGTACAGCGTCGTCTCGACCGGTTGTTCTTCCACCACCGACTCCATCCGCCTTGCGGCCGAGCGGACGCCCTCGTGCGTTCTGCTCCACAGGGCCGCGATACGCTGTCACCCTTACTTAATGGTTAGAACATCGTCCGAAGCGGCGCGAGCGTCGATGTGAATGCGGGTCGCGGCCGCGGCACGCCGCCAGGACTATGCGCCGGCAAGCAGATCGTGCAAGCTCGGCGCAGGGAGAGGCGCATGAAACGAACGATGGCTCCATTGTTTCTCGCAGTCTTGGTTGCGGGATGCGCCACTTCGGGCCGCCGACCGCATCTGTCGCGCCGAAGCGGCCGGTGGCGCAGGCCGCTGCCAAGCCGAAGCTGATCTGCCGGCGGGATGAGAACGTCGGGACGATCCTGCCGCAGCGGGTCTGCCGGACCGCGGCGAATTGGCGCGTGGAGGATCATCGGACCGCCGGCGACACCGACCTGTTCATCTCGCACCGTGACAACAGCACCGGGCTGCCGACCACCAAGAACTAGGCTGCTCACGCGGTTTTACGCAATGTTTACGCGGCTCCCGCGCCTGCGCCATGGCGATTTAATGCCCGCTTGGCCGATTGCGGCCCGATGAACTTCGATCTTCTTGCCGGCGCCGTCGTGGCGCTCATCGTGCTCGTCTATCTGCTCGCCGTGCTTGCACGCCCCGAGCGTTACTGAGGAGCGTCGCATGACCGTCGCGGGCTGGGCCTTGATCCTCCTCTTCACCGGATTGTTCGTCGCGCTGGCCAAGCCGTTCGGCGAGATCCTGTTCCGGCTGTACGGCGACCGCCGCCTGCCGCTCGCCCGCCTCGAGGACGGCTTCTACCGCCTGTCCGGCGTTGACCCGCGCGCCGAGCAAAGCTGGGTCGGCTACGTCTGGGCGGTCATGGTCTTCAACCTGTTCGGCATCGTCAGCCTGTTCGCGATCCTCAAGCTGCAGGGCGTGTTGCCGCTCAATCCGCAAGGCTTCTCCGGTGTCGAGAACTGGCTGGCGTTCAACACGGCGGTCAGTTTCGTCACCAACACCAACTGGCAGAACTACGCCGGCGAGACGACCATGTCGCACTTCAGCCAGATGGCCGGCCTGACCGTGCACAACTTCCTGTCCGCCGCGACCGGCATCGCGATCGCCTTCGCCACGATCCGCGGCTTTGCCCGCTCATCGGCAAGCACGATCGGTAATTTCTGGGTCGATATCACGCGGGTGACGATCTACCTGCTGCTGCCGGTTTCGTTCATCCTGGCGCTGGTCTACATCGCGCTCGGCGTTCCCCAGACGCTGCTCGCCTCGGTCCAGGTGACCACGCTCGAAGGCGGGCGGCAGGTCATCGCGATGGGCCCCGTCGCCTCGCAACTCGCGATCAAGATGTTCGGCACCAACGGCGGCGGCTTCTTCAACGCCAACAGCG
>CAXSDY010000038.1:0-17953 GCA_964235835.1 uncultured Sphingomonadaceae bacterium
TGCCGCAGATCGAGGTCACGTTCGACATCGACGCCAACGGCATCGTCAACGTCAGCGCCAAGGACAAGGGCACCGGCAAGGAGCAGCAGATCCGCATCCAGGCGTCGGGCGGCCTCAAGGACGAAGACATCGACAAGATGGTCAAGGAGGCGGAGCAGTTCGCCGACGAGGACAAGAAGCGCCGTGCCGCAGCGGAGGCCAAGAACCAGGCGGAGAGTCTGATCCACTCGACCGAGGCGCAGCTGAAGGAGCATGGCGACAAGGTCTCGGCGGACGTGAAGACGCAGATCGAGACGGCGCTGGCCGAGGCGAGAACCGCCGTCGATGGCAACGACCCCGACACAATGACCGCCAAGACGGAGGCGCTGGCGCAGGCGGCGATGAAGCTCGGCCAGGCGATCTACGAGCAGCAGCAGGCCAGCGGAGGTGCCGATGCCGGGACGGGCGCGGATACCGCCGCCGCCGCGACGCCGGCCGACGATGAAGTGGTCGATGCCGAGTTCTCGGAAGTCGACGACGAGCACAAGGCCTAACCATGATTGGACACGCCATCCCGGCCGCGGCTGGGATGGCTGTTCGCGGGGAGCATCATGGTTGATACCGACTATTACGAGCTGCTCGAGGTCGAGCGCACCGCCGACGACAAAGTGATCAAGGCCTCCTATCGCCGGCTGGCGATGGAGTGCCATCCCGACCGGCACGGCGGCTGCACCGACAAGGAGGCGCGGTTCAAGGCGATCAGCGAGGCGTATGATTGCCTCAAGGATCCGCAGAAGCGCGCCGCCTACGACCGGTTCGGCAAGGCCGCGTTCCAGAACGGCGGGCCCGCCGGGTTCGGTGCCGGGGGCCAGGGGTTCGAGGGTTTCTCGGACGTCTTCTCATCCATCTTCGGCGACTTCATGGACCCGCGTGGCCAGCGCGCCAACGCGGCGCGCGGGTCGGACCTGCGCTACGACCTCGAGCTCAGCCTCGAGGAGGCCTTCGCCGGCGCCGAGAAGTCGCTGACGGTCGAGGCGCTGGCAGCGTGCGAGCCGTGCGAGGGCCGCGGATCGAAGGGACAGCGCAAGGCGACCACCTGCGCGACGTGCGGCGGCGCGGGCAAGGTGCGGGCGCAGCAGGGCTTCTTCGTGGTCGAGCGTGGTTGCCCGACGTGCATGGGCTCTGGCGAGGTCGTCGCCGATCCTTGCCCGGCGTGCGAGGGCGAGGGCCGCGGGCTCAAGCGCCGCACCCTGTCGGTCAACATCCCGGCGGGCGTCGACGAGGGCACGCGCATCCGCGTGTCGGGCGAAGGCGAGGCCGGCGTGCGCGGTGCGGCCGCGGGCGACCTCTACCTGTTCGTTCACATGAAGCGACACGCCTATTTCGCGCGCGAGGGCAGCACGCTGATCGCCGAATGCCCGATCAGCTTCACGACCGCAGCGCTTGGTGGATCAATCGAGATGCCCGGCCTCGATGGCGCCCGGATCGAAATCAAGATCCCCGCCGGGGTCCAATCGGGCGAGACCCTTCGGCAACGCGGGGCCGGCATGAGTGTGCTGAATGCGCGCGGCCGCGGCGACCTGGTGACGCGCATCCTCGTCGAGACGCCGACCAAGATGTCGAAGGAGCAGCGGGCGTTGCTGGAACAGTTCCGCGCGACCGAGACCGGCGACGAGTGCCCGGCCAGCCGCAGCTTCTTCGGGCGGATCAAGGAATATTTCCACGCCTGAGTCGCATGGGACTCAGGCTTGGGTCGAAACCTCGCCGCGCGCCTCGGCGATCAGTTCAGGCAGGCGGCGGGCGAGGGAGGCCATGGTGTACGGCTTCTGCAGCACGGTGCGGGCGCGGTGTTCGAGCGGTAGCAGGAGCTGTTCGCCGTAGCCGGTGGCGAACATGAACGGCACCTTCCGTTCGACCAGACGATCGGCGATGGCGAAACTGTTGTGATCGCCCAGATTGATGTCGAGGATGGCGATGTCGGGCCGGTTGCCGTCGATGACCTCCAGCGCCTCGGCCACCGACCCTTCTGCGCTGACGTGGCGCGCGCCCAGCCGGCGCAGGATGTCCTCGGCGTCTAGCGCGATGATCAGGCTGTCCTCGACGAGCAGGACGTTGAAGCCGCCGAGCAAGTCGCCTTGGACCGGCGCCGCGGGAGCCTCCTTTTGCGCGAAAATCACTGGTTTGTCCTTGACCTCGCGTACGTTGGACAAGTGGCGCGCAGGCACGGTGAAGCAGGCGCGGGCACCGCTGGGCTCGTAGGTCACGTTGGCGGTGCCGCCCAGGTCGTACGGTACCGAGTGCTCGATGATCGTCGTTCCGAAGCCCTTGCGCGTGGGCTCGTGGACGGGCGGGCCGTCGCTTTCCACCCAGTGGATCTCAAGGTTGCTGCTGTCGTTGCGGAACCAGCGGATGTCGACCCGCCCGCCGGCCGAAAGGCTGCCGTACTTGGCCGAGTTGGTGACCAGCTCGTGCATCACGAGGGCGATCGTCGAATAGGCTTGAGGATTGAGCAGGACCGGCTCACCCTGCGCGTTAACGCGTCCACTCCTGTCGGTCAGGAACGCTGCCGCTTCGGCGTCGATCAGCGACTGGAGCGCGGCCGGACCCCAATGATCGTCGGTGATCTGGTTGTGGGCACGCGCGAGCGCGTGGACGCGGCCGTCGACCATGGCGACGAAGTCCTCCAGACTGGTGCCTTCGGGCGGCTTCGACTGGCGGATGAGCCCGCGGATCAGGCTGAGGATGTTGCGGACGCGATGGTTGAGCTCGGCGATGAGCAGCTCCTGCCGGTCGCTCGCCTGGCGCCGCGCCTCGCCGGCCTCGTCCGACAGGCGCAGGACGACCTCGATCAGCGTCGCCCGCAACGTCTCCGCGACCCGCAGTTCCGAGTTGGTGAAGGGCGCCGATTGCCCCTCGACCAGCTCCTTCCACTCGGCGAAGCTCTGGCGCGGGGTCAGGCGCGGGCCGTTGGGACCATATTGCGCTGGCTTGTGCGGGTCGCCGCCCCACCGCACCGAGCGGATCATCTCCGACCGGAACAGCACGACATAGTCGCGCGGCGTGCGCGAGATCGGGATGACGAGCATGCCCGCCGCCATGCTGGCGTGATCGCTCGCCTCGGGCACCAGGCGCGCGATGCGGTCCGTCGCGAACACGCGGCCGGCCGCGGTGCCGTTCAGCGCGCGCACGATCCGCGCGAATCCAGAGGTGTCGGGGGTCTGTCCGCAGAAGGCATAGTTGCCGTTGATCCACACGCCGACGCCGTCCGCGGGAATGGCGCTGGTGAGGATGTCGGATAGCCAGTCGGGGTCCTTCAGCAGCGTCTCGTCCGAGGCGACCGCGCCGAGCAACTGGTCCGAGATGTCGCGCGCGCGGCGCTCGTACTCGACCGTCTGCTTGCGCTCGCGCGTTTCGATCCGCATCGAGAACATCTGGCTGAACAGCTCGGCGACCGAGCGCCGCTCGAAGCTGGGACAGCGCGGCGAATAATGGTGGCACGCGACGAGGCCCCACAGCTCGCCCTCGACGACGATCGAGATCGACATGGACGCGCGTACGCCCATGTTGCGCAAGTATTCGATGTGGATCGGCGATACCGACCGCAGCACCGACAGGGAGAGGTCGAGCGGCTGGTCATGCTCGTCGCGCGGCGGAACGATCGGGACGGGGCTCGCTTCGATGTCGGTGATGACCCGCAGCAGGCTGCGCTTGTAGAGCTCGCGCGCCTGCCGCGGAATGTCGCTCGGCGGGTAGTGGAGGCCAAGGAAGCTGCCGATGCCGCTCTTCGCGCTCTCCGCGACGACCTCGCCCGAACCGTCCGGGGCGAACCTATAGATCATCACCCGGTCGAAGCCGGTCAGCGCGCGCACCTGCCGCGCCCCTTCGTTGAAGAATGCCGTCATGTCGGGCGCCTGATCGAGCCGGCCAATCATCGCCCGAACCGTGCCGGTCGCATCGCCATAGAGGTGCTCGGTCGACGGCTCCGCTTCCAGGATCACGCGCCCGTCGCTCATGTGCAGGGCGATGTCGAACATCCGTCCGATGCCGAGCAGGTCGATCCGGAACAGGCGCTCGAGCGCATCGGGGCCGCGCAGCAAGGCGAGACGATTGCGCAGGCTGTGCACGGCGTCGGGCGAGAACAGCTCGTTGACGTGATGGCCGACCAGCGCATCGGGAGCCTTGTCGACGAACTGGGCGATGTTGGCGGACACCCGCGCGATCATCCAGTCGCTCGACAGGGCGACCAGAAACCCGATCGGCTGGATCGCGCCGAGCAGATGGATCGGCTCACGCTCGCAGTTGGTCAGGTCGACAGGATCGTTCGACCCGTCGCTCACGCGATACTCATCCGACAGGCCGCCCGTTCGAAGCAGTTGAAGGTGTCAAGCGCCGCTCTTATCGCCGCGTCAAGCCGTTGAGGCGAATAGAGCATCTGGTCGAGGCTGGCAACAAACCGGGTCCACCGTCCGCCCGTTTGGCGCGCGCCGAGGAACGCGGCCGGCAGCCCCGGCGGAACCTGCCTGCGGAGCACCGCGCCCCCGAGCCGCGATCCCTCCAGCACATAGAGCGCCCCGGCAAGCTCCGCTTCATCGGCCAGGCTCGGCGCGGTCATCGCGGGCGCCGGCGCCAGCCCGAGTTCCGCGAGATCGTTCGTCAGCAGCGAGGCCCGCCGGTGCTCGTCCCATTCCTCGATCATCGCCGCCGCACCCGCGGCGGCCAGCGCCACTTCAAGCGGCAGCAGGGCGGCGGCGTGGGCCTGAAGGAAGCGGCCATAGGAGCGCGGCTGCGTAAGATCGTGCTCGGCGAACGCGCGGTCGACCCGTTCGTGCGCCTCCCGCGTCGCAGCCCTGAGGCTCGCGTGCGCGTTCAAGCGGCCGTCTCGCCGAACACCCGCCCGAAGATGTCGTCGATCCGCTTGAGGTGATAGCCGACGTCGAACAGCGCCTCGAGCTCGGCCGGAGGAAGATGAGCGGCGACCTCGGGGTCCTCCTTCAGCAGATCAAGCAGCGACAGCTGTCCATCCGACTGCCACACCTTCATCGCGTTGCGCTGGACGATGCCATAGCTGTCCTCGCGGCTCAGCCCGGCCTGGGTCAGCGCAAGCAGCACGCGCTGCGAGTGGACCAGCCCGCCCATGCGATCGAGGTTCTTCTGCATGCGCTCGGGATAGACCAGCAGCTTGTCGATCAGCGAGGTCAGCCGCGCCAGCGCGAAGTCGAGCGTGATCGTCGCGTCCGGAGCGATGAACCGCTCGACCGACGAGTGCGAGATGTCGCGCTCGTGCCACAGGGCGACATTCTCCATCGCGGGAACGACCGCCGAGCGAACGACACGGGCGAGGCCGGTGAGGTTCTCGGTCAGCACCGGGTTGCGCTTGTGCGGCATTGCCGACGAGCCTTTCTGGCCCGGTGCGAAATATTCCTCGACCTCGAGCACTTCGGTCCGCTGAAGGTGACGGATCTCGACGGCCAGCCGTTCGACCGACGAGGCGATCACGCCCAGCGTCGCGAAGAACATCGCGTGGCGGTCGCGCGGGATGACCTGGGTCGAGGTCGGTTCGGGCACGAGGCTAAGTTCGCGCGCGACATGCTCCTCGACCCGCGGGTCGACGTTGGCGAAGGTCCCGACCGCGCCGGAGATGGCGCAGGTCGCGATGTCGGCGCGGACGGCGACGAGCCGTTCGCGGTTGCGGGCAAACTCGGCATGGGCCTGCGCCAGCTTCAGCCCGAACGTCACCGGTTCGGCGTGGATGCCGTGGCTGCGACCGATCGTCGGCGTCATCTTGTGCTCGAAGGCGCGGCGCTTCAGCACGGCGAGTAGCGCATCGAGATCGTCGAGCAGGATGTCGGAAGCGTTGGCGAGTTGCACGGCGAGGCTGGTGTCGAGCACGTCGCTGCTCGTCATCCCCTGGTGCAGCCAGCGCGCTTCGGGCCCCAGCTTCTGCCCCGCCCACGTCAGGAAGGCGATCACGTCGTGCTTCGTCACCGCTTCGATGGCGTCGATCGCCGGCACGTCGACTTCGCCCAGCACGTCGGCGTCGTAGGCGGCGCGGATGGTTCGCGCGTCGTCGGCCGGGATGGCGCCGATCTCGCCCATCGCCTCGGCCGCGAACACCTCGATCTGGAACCAGATGCGATAGCGGTTCTCCGCCGACCAGATGGCGGACATGGCGGGGCGGGAATAGCGGGGGACCATGACGGGCGCCTAGCAGGGGGCCCGGCGCGCTTCAAATGCAACGCTGCGATCAGATCAGCCCAGCCGCCCGCATGCTCGTCCGCCCCTGCGCGCCGACGATGACGTGGTCGTGGACCGCGATCTTCATGTGCCGCCCGGCGTCGATCAGCTCCTTGGTCATAACGATGTCCTGCCGGCTCGGCGTCGGGTCGCCGCTCGGGTGGTTATGGACGATGATCAGCGCGGTGGCGCCAAGGGCGATCGCCCGGGCGATCACTTCGCGGACATGGACAGCGGCCTCGTCGACCGATCCGGACCACATCGCCTCGTTGGCGATCAGCATGTTCTTGGCGTTGAGGAACAGCACGCGGACCTCCTCGATCGCGGCATGGCCCATCGCTGCCTGGAGGTAGTCGCCGAGCGCGTCCCAATTCGACAGCAGCGGCCGGCCCTCGAGGCGCGTCTCGAGCAGGCGCAGCGCGGTCGCCTCCGCGATCTTGAGCGCGCCGATCACACCGTCGCTCAGCCCTTCGCGGCGCAGCGTCGCGGCGTCGGCGCCGAGCAGCGGGCCGATGCCGCCGAACTGCGCGACGAGCTTCTTGGCGAGCGGCTTGGTGTCCCGCCGCGGCACCGCCAGCGCCAGCAGATATTCGACGAGCTCGTGGTCGAGCAACGCCTTGCCGCCGCCGTCGAACAGCCGCTGGCGCAGCCGGGCGCGGTGTCCCCCATTGCCAGGCTGCTCGACTTGGGCATGATCCGGTTCACCCGACAAAGCGGGCACTTGCAACGCCGGGTTCATGTCGTGCACGGAACGGTGCCCCTCAGGTCGGGTTTAATGTTGGATGGTCGTGCGGGCAGTTGATCTCGAAAGCGGTGAAGCGGGCGACCACCACACGATCGTGGTGCGCCGGCATCGTCTCGGGCGGACGATCGGCCTGTTCTTCGCCGGGATCGGGGCGATCCTGCTGCTGGCGCTGCTCGGCGTGTGGCTGGCGCGCAAGCCGATCGCCAGCAACATCCTTGCCGGCGAGCTGAACCGGCGCGGCGTGCGCGCGACCTATCACCTGGACCGCATCGGCCTGAGGACGCAGCGCATCAGCAATCTCGTCATCGGCGATCCGGCGCATCCAGACCTAACCGCGCACAGCGCCCAAGTCGAGATGCGGATCAAGATCGACGGCGGTACGGAGGTCTACCGGATCGTCGCGCGGGGCGTGCGCCTGCGCGGCCGGGTGGTCGGCAACAGGGTCAGCTGGGGCGACGTCGACAAGCTGTTGCCGAAGCCGCGCAATCCGGACACGCCATTCCGCTTGCCCGACGTCGCGGTGGACCTCGCCGACGCGACGATCGCGCTGGGCACCCCCTACGGACCGCTCGGCATCGCGGTCGCCGGCCAGGGCAACCTCACCGGCGGCTTCCGCGGCCGGATGGCTGCGGCGAGCCCGCGGCTCGATGCGGGCAAGTGTGGCCTGGTCGACATGCATGCTGCCGTCGACGTTTCGATCGTCGCCCGCCGGCCGCACGTGACCGGCCCGCTGAAGGCGCAAAGCTTCGCCTGTCCGCAGAGCAAACTGACCCTGGCGCAGCCGCGGCTCGACCTGGACAGCGACTTCAGCGAGGCATTCGGCAGCTTCGACGGGACCGGGCGGCTCGCCACGCCGAGCCTGCTCGCCGGGGCCAACGGCCTCGCCCATCTGGTGGCGAACGTCAGCTTCAAGGGCACGGCGACCAGCGCCAGTGGAGCGATCGACCTGGCCGCGCGGCAGGCCCGGCTCGCGTCGATCTTCGCCAACGCGACCCGGCTCAACGGACGCTATCAACTCGACGCTCGCCAGGGCCGGATCGCGCTGGTCGCCCGCTACGATGCTCGGCGGGCCAATCTCGCGCCGGCGACGCTGGCGTCCGTCACGGCGCCGCTGCGCGCGGCTGCCGCCACCCCGGTCGGACCGATCGCCGCGGCCGTCGCAGGTGCCCTGTCCCGGACCGTCAGCGGCTTCGACGCGACGGGCTCGCTGCGGCTGGTCAACTTTCCCGGCGGCGGCGCCGTCCGGATCGAGACCGCCGACGCGCGCTCGCCGGCCGGCGCCCGGATCCAGATCGCGGGCCGCGACGGCATCAGCTATTATTGGCCGTCGGGGCGCCTGCGGGTCGACAGCCGGATCGCGACGAACGGCGGGGGACTGCCGACCGCCCGGATCGACCTTCGGCAGCCTCGCAACGGCGCTCCTGCCAGCGGCGAAGCCAGGTTTGCACCCTACGTCCTCGCCGGATCCCGGCTAGAACTCGCGCCGGTGCGCTTCGCCGCGGCGCGCGACGGCTCGACGCAGGTGACCACGACGGCGCTGCTCGACGGCCCGTTCAAGGGCGGCCGGGTCGAAGGCCTGAGGGTGCCCATCGACGGTCGTCTGGGCGGCCCCTCCGGCCTGTCGTTCGGGCATGCCTGCCTCGACACGCGCTTCCAGTCGCTCAGGGTCGGCGCGATGCGGCTCGGCCCGGCAAGCGTCCCGTTGTGCCCACTGGCGGGCGCGATCGTCGCCCAGCGGCCCGGCGGCAAGCTCCAGCTCGGCGCGGTCGCGAACCATGTCGCGCTCGGCGGCCGGATGGGGAACTCGCCCGTGAGCATCCTTGCGCTTCGGGCGCGCCTGCTCGGAACCGACCGCTTCGACGCGACCGACGTGCGGATGCGCCTCGGCCGCGCGGAGTCGCCCGTGCTTCTCGCGACGCGCCAGCTCGACGGCCGCATCGGCAAGACGCTGAGCGGGACCTTCGCTGGCGGCAATGGCACGATCGGCAAGGTGCCGCTGGCGATGAGCGAAGCGCAGGGCCGCTGGGCGTTCGGCAAGTCACTCGTGGTCGACGGGGCGCTGACCGTGTCCGACCGGTCGGAGAAGCGCAAGTTCTACCCGCTGGTGACCGACAACGTGCATTTCGTGCTCGCCGGCAACGACATCACGACCACCGGCACCTTGCGCCACCCAGCAAGCGGAACGCCCGTCACCAACGTCACGATCGCGCACCGTCTCTCATCGGGCCAGGGCCGGGCGGTGCTCGACGTTCCCGGCATCCGCTTCCGAATCGGCGTGCTCCAGCCCGAGCAGCTGACGCCGCTGAGCGAGGGGGTGATCGCACTCGTCGATGGGACGGTTCGAGGGCAGGGCCGCATCGAATGGGCCGGCACGAAGGTCACCTCGACCGGCGACTTCGCGACGCAGGCGACCGATCTCGCCGCCGCCTTCGGTCCGGTGACCGGCATCCGCGGCACGATCCACTTCACCGACCTGCTCGGGCTTGAGACCGCGCCGGGCCAAAGGCTGACCCTGGCCAGCGTCAACCCCGGCATCGTGGTCGAGAACGGGACGCTGACCTACCAGCTACTGCCGGGCCAGCTGGTTCTCATCCAGCGCGGCGAGTGGCCATTCATGAGCGGCCGTCTCGTGCTGCGGGAAACGACCCTCAACCTCGCCAAGCCAACCCCCAAGCGGCTGACGTTCGAGGTCGAGGCGCTCAATGCCAATACGCTGGTCGAAAGCTTCGGCTTCAAGGAGATCGGCGCTACGGGTATCTTCGACGGTGTGCTGCCGATGATCTTCGACGAGAGCGGCGGGCGGATCGTTGGCGGCCGGCTCGATTCGCGTGCGCCGGGCGGCTCGCTGAGCTACGTCGGGATCGTCACCCGCGCCGACCTGGGCATGTTCGGCAACATCGCCTTCAACGCGCTTCGGGACCTGCGCTTCAGGAGCATGATCGTGCGGCTCGACGGCGACCTGGCGGGCGAGTTCGCGACGCGCCTAACGGTCGACGAGGTCGCGCTCGGCAACAACAAGACGCAGCGCATCGTCCGCAGCCTGCTCAAGAAGCTGCCGTTCAAGTTCAATGTCTCGATCCGGGGCCCCTTCCGCACGCTGATCGGCACCGCGAAGAGCTTCCGCGACCCGCGCACCACCATCCACGACGTGATGCCCGAGCGGATCGCCAATCTGCCCGACGTCGCGGTCACCGTCCGCAAGCTCGAGGACGAGCAGCAGCAGTCCCAGACGCCGGTCAAGGACGTCGTCACCCGCACCCCGAAGAACGAACGATGAGGAGCAAGATGATGCGAAGCGCACGCGTGGCGGCCGGTCTGGCCGTGCTGCTGCCGGGGCTGGCGGGCTGCATCTCGGTCAAGACGCCCGACAAGCCAATCGAGATCAACCTCAACGTTGCGATCCGCCAGGAGGTGGTGGTCCGCCTTCAGCGCGACGTTGATGCGCTGATCAAATCGAACCCCGAGGCCTTTCCGCAGGCGGCGCCGACGCCGCCGCTCGGGCGCAAGCCGTGAAGCAGCTGATCGCCTGCACTGTCGCGCTGGCGTTCGCCGCGCCGGGGCTGGCGCAAGCCCCGGCAGCGAGCGCCGTGGCACAGGCGCGCGGCGCCGGGCTCGTCGGCGAGCGCTTCGACGGGTATCTCGGCATCGCGGTCGATGCGGACCCGGCGCTTCGCCACCAAGTGTCGGCCGTGAATATCCGGCGACGTTCCCTCTATGCGGATTTGTCCCAGCGCCGCGGCGTAACGCTCCAGGAAGTCGGCATCACCGCCGCCTGCCAGCTGCTCGGCACGGTGGGCGTTGGCGAGCGCTACATGCTGAGCGACAATGTGTGGCGCCTGCGGGAGCCGGGCGAGGCGGCACCGGTCCCGAGCTACTGCCGCTGAACTCGCCTACCCCCTTGTGAGGAGGGTTGGCTCGGGGGCGCGCCACGTCTGCGGCGCATGAGGCTCACCCGGAATCCCTAGCCGCGGACGCGGCCCCCACCCCGCTCTCCCCACAAGGGCGGAGGGAGGCACCCTCGCCATCCATACCGGGTGGAGTGTTTCGGGCCGCTCCCCAGGCCTCCCGCGGTTGACACTCCCGACCCCCCTTCATAAAGGGACGGCGCCTTGGCGGGCTTGGACGCCGCCATGTTCCTTGCCCGTCGCGCACCGCTTCCCACGAGGGGCGGCGCACAACCGGGAGACGGCGCATGGCAGCGGATGAGACCGGGCAGGACCCGTCGGCCCAGGATGCACGGCTCGATTCGCTCGAACAGCGGCTCGCGCGGGCGCAGTCCGAGGAGGCAGCGAGGACCGGGAAGACCGCGCGGCCAGCCGATGCCAATGAGCAACTCGGCAACCGCGTCCTCTCGACCCTCATCGGCGGGCTTGTCGGCGGAGCGTTGATCGGCTGGGTGCTCGATCGGCTGTTCCACACCGGGCACGTGCTCCTGATCGTCTTCCTGGTGCTCGGCACCGTGGGCGGCTTCTGGAGCATCATCAAGATGTCGAGCCGACGGCCCTAGGGCTGCCGGCCAATCGGACTAGGACAAGGAACCGACCGTGGCCGCCGCAACTGGCAAGATCGATCCGATGCACCAGTTCCTGATCGAACCGCTGTTCGGTCAGAACTGGAACGTCGCGGGCCACAGCATCGCCTTCACCAATTCGGCGGCGTGGATGGCGGTGACCTTCGTCGCGGTGTGGCTGTTCATGCTCGGCGGGCTCAAGCGGGAGCTGGTGCCGGGTCGCTGGCAGGTCGCGGTCGAGGGCTTCACCGGCTTCATCACCAACATGATGGACACCAACATCGGGCCCGAGGGCCGGCGCTACACGCCGTGGGTGTTCTCGCTGTTCATGTTCATCCTGTTCGCCAACATGCTCGGCATGTTCCCGACGGCGCTGGTCGGCGTGCACCCCTTCGCGGTGACCAGCCAGCTGACCATCACCGGCGTGCTGGCGATCATCAGCTTCCTCATCGTGCTGGTCGTCGGCTTCGTCCGGCACGGCTTTCATTTCTTCAGCTTGTTCGTGCCGCACGGGGTCAAGGGTCCGATGGCGGCGGCGATCTTCCCGATCGAGCTGATCAGCTTCCTGATGCGTCCGTTCAGCCTCGGGCTGCGGCTGTTCGTCGCGATCACCGCCGGGCACATCCTGATGGAAGTGCTGGCCGGCTTCGTCATCAACGGCATGAACGCGCAGGCCGGCTGGGTCGCGCCGATCGTCAGCCTGCCGAGCTTCATTCTGATGGTCGGCATCACGCTGCTCGAACTGCTGGTCAGCGCGATCCAGGCCTATGTCTTCGCCCTGCTCACGTCGCTCTACCTGAACGACGCGATCAACCTTCACTAAGCCACGATTTCGGCCAACGTTTTCTCAAGGGAGTTTCATGATCATGGACGCAAATGCAGCCAAGCTTCTCGGCGCCGGTCTCGCCGCCATCGGCGTCGGCATGGCCGCGCTCGGCGTGGGCAACGTCTTCGGCTCGTTCCTCGAGAGCGCGCTTCGCAACCCGGCCGCCGCGGACAGCCAGCAGGGCCGCCTGTTCATCGGTTTCGCCGCCGCCGAGCTGCTCGGCCTGCTGGCGTTCGTCGTCGCGATGATCCTGCTGTTCGTCGCCTAAGCCTGACGTTCGAGAGAGGCCGGCCATGCCGCAGATCGCCCAGATCGGCGAGATCTATGCTTCGCAGCTGTTCTGGCTGGCGATCTTCTTCGGCGCGATCTTCGTCGTGATCGGCCTGGGCATGCTGCCCAAGGTCCAGTCGACGGTGGACGCGCGCGATGCGCGGATCGCGGCCGACCTCAAGAGCGCCGAAGGGGCCCGCGAGGCCGCCGACACGCTCGAAGAGACGTACCGCGCCGAGATGGACAAGAGCCGCGCGCAGGCGGCCCAACTTGCCGCCGAAGCCAAGGCCAGTGCCGGCAAGGCGACCGAGGCCAAGGTCGGCGAGGCGGATCGGGCGATCGGCGTGCGCCTCGATCAGGCGATGCAACGTATCGGCGAGGCTCGGACGAGCGCGATGGGCGAGATCGAGGCCGTCGCGGCGCAGACCGTGCAGGAACTGGCGGCCAAGGTCGCCGGCCTGACGATCGATGCCGACGCGGCCCGCGAGGCGGTCGTCAGGGAATTCCACCATGCATGAAGGCGCGGCAGGGCTGCACGAGGCGGCTGAGCCGACGATCTTCGGCCTCGCCGCGCCGGCGATCGTCGCGCTGGCGATGCTCGTCGTCATCGTTCTCTTGTTGTGGAAGAAAGTGCCGGGCGCGATCGGCCGTTCGCTCGACGTCAAGATCGCGGCGATCCGCGACCAGCTCAAGGAGGCCGCTGCCCTGCGCCGTGATGCCGAGGCGCTGAAGGCCGAATATGAGGCGAAGGCTCAGGCGGCGCATGCCGATGCGGCGGCGATGATCGACCGAGCCCATCACGAGGCCGAAGCGATCGTCGCGAAGGCGCGAACCGATGCGACCAATTTGATCGATCGGCGCCAGCGCATGGCCGAGGACAAGATCGCCGCCGAGGAGCGCAGCGCCATCGCCGACCTCCGCGCCACCACCGCCCGCGCCGCTGCCGCCGCGACCGCCAAGCTGATCGCCGAGCGCCACGATGCCGGCTCGGACAAGGCGCTCGTCGACCAGGCGATCGCAGGGCTGAGTCGCCGCTAGCTGTCCCGGCTTGCGCCGGGACGATCGGGTCAGGCGGTAGCGCCTCCGTTTTCCTCGCTCTGGCTGTGCTGGCCGCCGGCCTCGTTGATCCCGTCGAGCGCGACACTCGCCGCATCCCCGTCGTCGGACCGGCTGAGATCGGCCAGGCTGACGATTCCGACCAGACGTTCGTCCTGCCCGACCACGGGCAGCCGCCGGATCTGTTCGTCGCTCATGCGCAACGCGACATCGTCGACGTCGTCGTCTTCGCGCGCGCAGGTCACGTTGCCGCTCATCAGTTCGCGCACCGGCGTGTCGGGTCCGCGGCCTTCCGCAACGCCGCGGACGGCGATGTCGCGGTCCGTGATCATGCCGATCACCCGCTCGCCTTCGGTCACCGGGATGGCGCCGGCATCCCGGTGAGCATGAACGACGCTGCCTCGCGGGCCGTCTGATCGGGCTGCACGGTTTGCACGTCACGGCTCATCACTTCGCTGATTTTCATAAGGAATTCTCCGATTGGGGGCTTTGCCGGAACGTCCTGGTGGGAGCCCCGTTCCGAATGCTCGTTGCCGGCGCAGGCTGCAGACCGTCGCGCGACTTTGCCCCACAATGGTTTTTCGCTAGGCGCTGCGCATGCTCGACTCATCGAATCCCTCGCTCGCCAACCTGCCCGCCGTCGAGAGCGACTCGCTGCTCGCGCTGATTGCCTTGTGCAACGCCGATCCGCGCGCGGAGAAGATCGACGTCGGGGTAGGCGTTTACCGCGATGCCTCCGGCGCCACGCCAATCCTCCGTGCGGTCAAGCAGGCCGAGCGCCTGCTGTGGGAGCGGCAGGTGAGCAAGGGTTACCTCGGCGGGCGGGGCGACGTGAAGTTCGCGCAGCTGCTGCGGCCGATCGTGCTTGGGCGGCATGCCGGGGACGAGCGCATCGATGGAGTCCAGACTCCCGGCGGATGCGGCGCGCTGCGGCTGGCGTTCATGCTGATCGCCGCCGCCAACCCGCGCGCGCGGGTGCTGGTCGGAACCCCGACGTGGCCCAATCACCCGCCGATGGTCGAGGGAAGCGGGCTCGAGCTGGTCGAATATCCGTTTTACGATGCCGACCGTCGCACCATTCGGTTCGATGCGATGATGGACGCGCTCGGTGCCGGCCGGCGCGGTGACGTCGCGCTGCTGCACGGCTGCTGTCACAATCCGACCGGGGCCGACCTCGATCCTCAGCAATGGCAGGCGGTGACGCGGGTGGTGGTCGAACGCCGGCTCATCCCGCTGGTGGACCTCGCCTATCAGGGGCTCGGGCGCGGGCTGGACGAGGATGCCGAAGGCACGTGGGGCCTGCTCGACGTGTGCGACGAAGCGCTGGTGGCGCAAAGCTGCGACAAGAATTTTGGCGTCTACCGCGACCGGGTGGGCGCGCTGTTCGTCAAGACGGCGGCCAAGGACACGACCGCCAATGCCATGGCGCACGTGCTGCAGATGGCGCGCGAGCTGTGGTCGATGCCGCCCGATCACGGCGCGGCCGTCGTGCGGACAGTGCTTGAGGACGAGGCCCTGACCGCAGATTGGCGCGCGGAGCTCGATAGGATGCGGACGCGGCTCAACGGGGTCCGGGCGGAGATCGCCGGCGCCGACCCGCGGCTGGCCTACATCGCCGGCCAATATGGGATGTTCTCGATGCTGCCGCTCAGTCCGCAGCAGGTCAGGGCGCTGCGCGAGAAGCATGGCGTGTACATGGCCGACAGCGGCCGCATCAACGTCGTTGGAATGTCCGACGCGGCGCTGCCACGCTTCACCGCCGCGGTCGTTGAGGCGATGGACAGCTAAGCGAGCCGTGCGGCGGTCACTCGTTTCACCTCCGCAATCAACAACTTAGCCGAGGGTCACGGAACGCGCCGCCGCCTTGTCGGTTTGACCGGCACGGAGCGCGCGTTCTGAACGTATGCGCTCCGACCAGCTCAAGGAGACGCGCGTGGCCCAAGCCCCGGATGAGACAGGAAGCACGGCGATCGTGCTGACCGACGCATCGCGGTCGGAAGATTCGACTTCGGAACGGACGTCGGTCGGCAAACCCCGCGGCAAGCAAGCTCCGGCGAGGAGGTCGAGCCAGGGTAGCTCGATGACGTCGAAAGCGCTGCTCGCCGGCGGGATCGCCGCTGCCGCGGCAGGCGCTGCGTTCCTGCTCGTGCGCAAGAGCAATGCCACCGCGCCGAGCGACGGTCCGGTGATCAGCGACGTCCCGTCTTGGACGCTCAAAAAGGCGAGCAAGCAGAACGCGCGCCCGATCGCCGCCAAGACCCTGTTGATCGGCCGTCCCCGGCAAGAACTCTATGCGGTGTGGAAGGACTACAGCCGCTTCCAGGAGTTCATGGAGAACGTCGAGCGGATCGAGCAAATCGAAGCCGGCATCTCGCGCTGGACGATCAAGGCGCCCGCCAACCAGCATGTGACCCTGGTCACCCGCATCCGCGAGGACATCCCCGATCGCAAGATCAGCTGGGCGAGCGAGCCCGACAGCCAGATCAAGACGTCCGGCCAAGTCGAGTTCGAGGACGCCACGGGCGGCCGCGGCACGTTCGTCAGCCTGGTCATGTCCTACGAGCCCCCGGCGGGAACGCTGGGCCAGCTCGCCGCCAAGCTGTTCGGGCGCGAGCCGAACATCCAGGCGCGCCATGACCTGCGCCGCTTCAAGCAGCTGATGGAGACCGGCGAGGTCACCAAGAACGCCTCTCCCTCGGGCCGGTCCAAGGAATCGCCCGACCAGCCCCGCCACTAGGAGTTCACAAACATGCGCGCCCTCACCTGGCATGGCCGTCACGACGTCCGCGTCGACAGCGTCCCCGACCCGCAGATCGTCAATCCCCGCGACGCGATCATCAAGATCACCTCGACCGCGATCTGCGGCTCCGACCTGCACCTTTACGACGGCTACATCCCGTCAATGCGGCCGGGCGACATCCTGGGCCATGAGTTCATGGGCGAGGTGGTCGAGGTCGGCGCCCGCTCGACGCTGCAGAAGGGCCAGCGCGTCGTCGTGCCGTTCACCATCTCGTGTGGCAGCTGCTTCTTCTGCGAGAAGCACCAGTTCTCGGCCTGCGACAACGGCAATCCGGCGGAAACGGCGGACCTGTCCGAAACGCTGATGGGCCACCCGATGGGCGCCGCGTTCGGCTATGCCCACCTCACCGGCGGCTATGCCGGCGGCCAGGCCGAATATGTCCGCGTGCCGTACAGCGACGTCGGCCCGATCGTCGTCCCCGACGGCCTGCCGGACGACCAGGTGCTGTTCCTGTCCGACATCCTCCCGACCGGCTGGATGGGGGCGGAGAACGCCGACATCGAGCCGGGCGACACGGTCGCGGTGTGGGGCTGCGGCCCGGTTGGCCTGTTCGCGATCCAGTCGGCGCTGATCATGGGCGCCGAGCGGGTGATCGCGATCGACCATTATCCGCGGCGGCTCCAGCTCGCCAAGAGCATGGGCGCGGAGATCATTGATTTCCGCGAGGTCAATCTGCTCGAGGCGCTCAAGGAGATGACCGGCGGCATCGGGCCGGATGCGGTGATCGACTGCGTCGGGATGGAGAGCCACGGCTTCACCGTCGACAACGTCGTCGACACGCTCAAGGCGCACAGCTTGCTGGCGACCGAGCGGCCGCATGCGCTGCGCCAGATGATCCTCGCCTGCCGCAAGGGCGGGCGGGTGTCGATGCCGGGCGTCTATGGCGGGTTCGCCGACAAGTTCCCGCTCGGCCAGCTGATGGAGAAGGGGCTGACCGTGAAGAGCGGCCAGACCCACGTCCAGAAATACACCAAGCCATTGCTCGACCTGATCCAGCAGGGGCGCGTCGACACGACCTTCATGATCTCGCACCACGCGAGCCTGGAGCAGGGGCCGCAGATGTACCGCCACTGGCACGACGAGCAGGACGTCTACACCAAGATCGTGCTCAAGCCCGAGATGGCGCTGGCCGACTCGCCCAAGGTCGTTGGGCCGCGCAACGCCGAGGGGGTCCGCGCCGGGCCGATCCAGGACGGGCCGATCGCACCCGGCACGGTCCAGACCGGGCCGATCATGTCGGGCGTTGCCGAAACGGGCGGAGTTGGGACCGCGCCGAGTCCGTCCGGGGTCATGGCCCGTGACGGTGGTGCGCCTTCGTCCGTGGTGAACGATCGCGCACCGTTCGCAGGAGCGAGCGCATCGGACGGGTGCGGTCCCACTTCCGTCACCGTTTCACCCAAGGAGTTCGAGAATGCCGAGCAATAGGTTCGCGATCGTCACCGGTGCCTCGAGCGGCATCGGGCTGGAGATCGCCAGGCTGGCCGCGAAGGACGGTTATGACCTGCTCGTCGCCGCCGACACGCCATTCGTCGA
>CAXSDY010000039.1:0-17881 GCA_964235835.1 uncultured Sphingomonadaceae bacterium
AGCGCTGCCCTCCGAAGGCAGAGGCCAGAGGTTCGAATCCTCTTGGGTGCGCCACACAGTCAGTCGCCTAGTGGCGGTTGCGACCATCCGCAAACTGGTGCCCGATGCTCAGCCTGTGTCTCCGAGGCGGACTACCTCAAGCACGACTAGCAGCGGCGGGACGCGAGGCCTGATGAGCCACGCCTGCTCGCAGCGAAGCTACGGTAAGGTGCGTCTGTCAGCCGTACCGCGCATAGAACGCGAGGGCCAACGTGACAGTTAACGCGCCGCCGATGCGAGTGGCGACTTGGGCGAAGGGCATCAACGACATGCGGTTGGAGGCGCTGAGGATGGCGACATCGCCGGTGCCGCCCTGGCTCGCGCGGCAGGCGGTGATAATGCCCGCCTCGATCGGGTAGATATCGACGAGCCGGCCGACGAAATAGCCAGTGGCGACCAGGCTTACGACGGTCGCGCCAATGGTCGTGATCTCGGGCAGGTTGAACGCGCTCATCAATTTTTCCCAAGGCGTCTTTGATACCCCGATCGCGAACAGCAACGGGTAGGTCACGGCCACGCGGAAGAACTGATAATTCTGGAACGCGCCTTGCTCCAGACGGGGCGACACCAGCCGCCCGAGCTTGAGTAACACGGCGAGTGCCAGCATCGTCACGGGCCCGGGGAAATTCGTCAGTTTCTGTACGAACGCCCCCACCAGATAGAGCGTCATGGCCAGCACGACGGCGCCGCCGACCGCTCCGAGATCGGGCGCGAAACGCGGCGCGTCGTCGCCCGCGAGCGGCACGTCGACTTCGCCCGGTCGGAGCACGCCCTCGCCCGTCAAATCGCGCCGACGCTTGCCCAGGAGGTTGAGCAGGCCTGCGAGGACGATCGCGGTCAGGCTGCCGAACATCACGGCGGGCAGGATCTCGGCCAGCAAGTCGCCCTCTGCGCCCCCGCCCAGCGCCGCATAGCCGATCGACAGCGGAATCGCGCCTTCGCCGACGCCGCCCGCCATCACCGGAATGACAATCATGAACACGGTTCGCTCAAGTCCGAGGCCGAGCGCCGTCCCGACCAGCGTGCCGATGCCGATGGCGACTACGGTCCCGGCGAGAATCGGCGCGAGGATCTTGAGGAAGCCACCAATCAGCATCTTACGGTCCATCCCCAGGATGCTGCCGACGATGATCGATCCGATGAACAGATAAAGGAAATTGCTCTGCTCGGTGAAGTCGGTGATCGAAGTCCTGAGCGCGGGCGGGATGATGTTAGCGTAGACCAGATAGGATGGAACGAACGTCGCGAGGATCGCCGCCGCGCCGATCCGCCGCAATCCGGGCAGATGCTTGCCGATCTCGGCGCAGCCGAAGCCGCCCACGGTCAGCACGGCGATGTTGGTGGTGAGGTCGGCGGGCACCTTCCCGAGCCACACGAACCCCGCGATCAGCAACAGGATCGCGACGAACACCGGCAGCGGAACGATCCCGACCGACGTGTCCATGATACGCCACCACCGGCGCGGTGCGCCGCGGGCGGCGGCATCGGGCATCTCTTCGGGCGCCACGACACTGATCTGCTCGTTCATTCAGACGCTCCCTGCAGGCGCGACCCGGCACCGGCGATAGTCTGTTCCGGCCCGACCCTAGAACTTGGCCTTCAGGGTGGCGTACCAGGCGCGGCCGATGACGTCGTAGAGCGCGGCATCGGTGGTGAGCGAGGCCGCGCTGACGAACGGCGGGACCTTGTTGGCGATGTTGTTGATCCCGACGCCGATGGTGAAGTGGCGGGTGATCGCCAAATGTGCGTCGGCATCGAAGTAGCTGTACGACGGCACGCCGGGTGTGAGCAACGCCGAGTTGGCGACGCGGTCGGCGTGGATCATCTTGTCGATGTAGCGCCAGTGGCCGGTCAGCGACAAGCCGCCGACAGCATAGGTGAGCGCGGTGTTCGCCTTCCACTTGGGATGCGAGATGTCCCCGCCCACGCCGCCGTAGCCGACGCTCCCGGCGTAATTGAGCGTCGGTGACCCGAGCAGCCCAGCGACCTTGTAGTTCTTGAGGTAGGAGACCAGCGAATTGAGGCCGATCGTCCCAGCGCTCGGGGACATCCCCAGCGCGTCGAGGCCGAAGCGCCAGTTCAGTTGCGCGTCCACCCCGCTGACGGTGTAGGTAGCGAAGTTGAACAGCCCCTGGCGCCCGAGGATGATCGAACCGCCCGAGGTTTCGCGGGTGATGCGCTGACAATAGGCGTTTGCGACCGAGTAGCTCGGGTTGCTGACTCCGTCCGAGTTGAAGCAGCGCGGCAGAATGTCGGTCAGGTTGAGCGATCCGATCGCGTTGGCGATCTTGATGTTGTAATAGTCCACGGACAACTGGATGTTGTGAAGCATGACGTTGCTGAAGCGGGGCGCCAGCACCACGCCTGCGGACCAGGTCTTGGCGCGCTCGGGCGTGAGGTTGGGGTTGCTGCCGTTGCTGCCGGGCACCGAAACCGACCCATAGGTGAAGCCCGGCAGAATCGCCGTGGGGATGCCCTGAGCAGCGCACAATGCGAGCACGTTGGAGGCATTGGGACCGGTGCGGAACGAGCTTCCGACCGCACACGGATCGCCGGCGTTGGGCAGCGGACCGATATTCTGCTGGTCGACGGTCGACGGTCCATAGAGATCGAGCAGCGACGGCACGCGCACCGCCACCGAATAGCCCCCGCGAAAGCGAATCGCCTCGATCGGCGCCCACGACCCGTCGATCTTGTAGGTGCGGTTGTTGCCCAACCGGCTGTAGTGCGAATAGCGATAGCCGAGATCGAGAGACAGTTCCTTGGTGAACGAGCGATCCTTGAAGATGGGCACCAGCAACTCGCCAAAAACTTCGCTCACCTTCTGCTGGCCCGAGGCGTAAGTGGTGGAGCTGAACGGCAGCGAGTCCTTCGTCACCAGCGTCGAATCGGGTTCGTAGCGGAAGCTCGTCTGGCGGTAATCCGCGCCGAGCGCGAAGCGGAGGTCGCCGTCGGGCAGCCTGAACAACGGCCCCTCGATCGTCCCCTCGAAAATCTTCTGGCGCTGGTTCTCGATATTGTGATCGGTACGTCCGGCATATTCCAGACAGCCAGCGCTCAGCGGATTGTTGCCGAACGGGTTCCACGCATAGCCCTTGCAGCTGCCGGTCGTGCCGGTGAAATTCGCGGTGCCATTGAGGATCGAGTTGACCGCGGTTGAGCTGACATCGCCGGCCACCGTGTTGACGAATTGACTGTGACCGAGCGAGCCATAGATGTCGTAGTTGAGCCGCGTGCCCGGGATGTCACCCTTCAAGCCGACCACGCCCTGCCACACGTCATATTTGTAGCTTTCGACGCGGTTGCCGAAAGCGCTGAGCAATTTGGTGACGATGATCGGCCCCGTCGGGACTGGCGTGATCGATGCCAGGATCGCCTGCAGTCCGGCATTGCCCGTCACGAACGGGCTGTTCTGCGGCACCAACAGCGGCGCGGCGCGCTTGCTCGATCCCGGCGCGGTCTGGTCGAGGGACTTCGACTGAAGGTAGTTGAACTGGCCGTAGACGGTCAAGTGCTCGCCAAGCTCGTAATCCGCCCGGGCAAAGGCGTTATACTTCTTCAGCGGCACCTGAACCGCAAAATAATTGCCCAGCGCGACCTGCACCTGGCGGCAGTTAGGGCTGATGTTGATGCCAAGCGTGCCCTGCAGCCCACGGAAGTTCTGCACGCAGTTCGGGGACGACGTAACGTCGGTGAAGATGGTGCCATCGGTGTTGACGCCGATCGCATTAAGATATCGGCCAGTGCCGGCGTAAGGCGTGGTTCCCGGATAGGTCGCCAGCACGGCATTGACCGCCGCGACGGTCGGCGCCCCGCCACCATAGTTACCGACCTCGATGATGCCTTCGGGCGGCCGGGCGAGCTGGCGGATGCCGGCGAAGAACGGCCGTGTGCGGCCCTCAACCGCAGCGCGATCCGAATATTCGAGCGCGAGCACCGCATGGCCCCGCCCGTCGCCGAACTTGCCCCCGATGATTCCGCTGACCTGGTTGGTGCGGCCGTCGCCGCGCGTGGTCGATCCGTGCTGGACGTTGAGTTCGAGCCCACTGAAGTTATGGCGCAGCTTGAAATTGACCACGCCGGCGACCGCGTCCGAACCATAAGCCGCGGAGGCGCCGCCGGTGATGATCTCGACCGTGTCGATCATCGCCGTCGGAATGGTGTTGAGATCGATCGAGCCGTCCGGAGAGGACGATTGCAGGCGGCGGCCGTCGAGCAGCACCAGCGAGCGATTGGGCCCGAGCCCACGAAGATCGCTGTACGACTGACCGCCCGAGAAGCCGATCGAGCCCTGCGCGTCGCCAACTTCGGAAGCGCCCTGCGCTGCAGCGAATTGAGGCAGTTGCCCGATTGCGCGGTCGAGCGAAGGTTGGCCGGCGGCAGTGATCGCCGCACTGTTGATGGTTGAGATCGGGCTGTCCGATTGAAAATCGCGGCGTGAGATGCGCGATCCGGTGACGACGATCTCCTTCGTGTTATCCGTTTTCTCGTTGGCGTTGGGCCCGGGCGGCAAGGCCGTCGGATCGACTTGCGCGGCGGCATCGGCCTGCGCCCCGACCGGATTTGGAGTGGCAGCCGCCGCGGGCGGCGATGCGACCGGTTGAGCGGTGGCCTTCGCGCCGGCACACACCGGCATCACCAGCACCATCGCACCGGCCAGAACCGTCGTCGAAAGATAATTGCTGCGCATGGTCATCCCCCCTTTTTGATCGAACACGTCGTCAACGACATCCTCGACCTGCTTCTATCGCCATCCCGACCCGTCAGACGGGCGCGCAGAATGGCTATCACCCAAGCATGTGGAACCTTGCTGTCAGAAACCTGACGACGCCTAAGCGTTGCCCGTGTCAGTGGGGCGGAGGGTGGATCGCCTGAACCCACTCGTCGGTGAAAGCGCGTCGCCGCGCCTGGTCCTGCAAGCGCAGCAGGGCCGACGATACATTCGCCTGGTTAAGCACCCTCCCGGAGGGCGCGAATCGCCGGTGGATATCGGCCGCCGCGGGCGTGAACAGCGCATTGTCGATCGCCTGCCCGCGCGCCGACAGCAGGAAATCGACGAAGCCCTGCGCCAGCTGCCGATGGGGCGCGTTCCGAGCCACCATCAGCGACCGTGTCTGCACTGCCTGGAAGTCGGTCGGTACCACGATTCCAACATCGGCATCAGCACGCTGCGCGGCTAGCGCGTAAGATAATTGCACATTGTAAGCGAGGACGTTCGTGCCCTCCGCAACGGCTCGAACCATGTCGTTCGAACAGCAATACAGCTGGACGTTGCTGCGCCCGAGACTCTCGATCAGGCGCCCAAAGATGGACGATTCTCGCGAATCGAATTCGGCATAATTGAACCCAACGCCGGACTTACGAATGTCGTAAGTGCCGATCCTGCCGTTCCAGTAACCCGCGTCCGATCTTAACGCCTCGATGAGCGCAAGATGCGTCTGCGGCACCGCGGCATCAGCCATCAGCTTGCGATTGTAGACGAACACCGCCGGTTCGATGGCAAAGGCGAACACCTCGTGGCGCCACTCGCGCCACTTGGGAACGGCATCTGCCGCGGGCGAGTGGGTCTCGCTGCCACAACCGTCGTTGGCGAGCCGCACCAGATGGTCCGTCGCGATCGACAGATAGACGTCGGGAACATTGGTCCCCGTGCGACAGGCCGCGAGGGAGATCGACAGCAGGTCGGTACTCAGCAGATCGTCGTAGACCACCGCAACGTCGGGGTTGAGCCGCTGATATTCGGCGATGAAAGTGCGCATGAAGGTCACGTCGGTCGCCGCCTGCACGATCATGCGCTGGCGCTCGGTAGCCCGCGCCGGAAACAGCGTGACAGTGGCGCCCGGCGGCGCGACATAAAGGGCGGCGGGTGCTGCGGGCACACTCGGACGTGTCCCGCAGAGCAGTGTGACGCCGCACAAGCCGACGATGATCAGCGCTAACGCCCAGTTCCGCGTCAACTTGATGCTCCATCCGCAAGGATCCGGATCATCACCTCGAACAACCCGTCGTCATCGTGTCCGAACCGCAAGTCGCCGCCGTGCGCGACGGCAATCTCGCGGACGATCGACAGTCCGAGCCCAGCCCCGGTTTGGTCATGACGCTTCAATGAGAACGGCTGCCCGGCCTCGGTCCAGTGTTGCGCTGCGATCCCCGGACCGTCGTCCGCCACCGTCACCGTCGCAAAAGCCTCCGCACGCGCCACCGTGATTCGAATGATCCGCCGCGCGCCATGCAACGCGGCATTGTTGAGCAGGTTGAGGATTGCCTCACGGAGCATCATGTCGTCGGCGATCACCGGCAACGTGTGGACATCGGCGTGGAACCCGACGTCGAGATGCGCGTCCGTTTGGTCGGCGAACACATCATGGGCCGCCAACCGGGCCAACTGCACCAGGTCGACGCGCTGGCGCGGCGTGCCGCCGCCGCGATAGGCGACCATCGCGTGGCCAAGCAATTGATGAATCAGCCTGTTCAATTCCTTCAGGCGCACTCCCAGCCGATCGATCCGCGCGCCCCGGATTGCCGCGTCATCATCGTTGGTCAGCAGATCGACCTGCGATCCCATTGCCGCCAGCGGTGTGCGCAACTGATGCGCCGCCAGCCCGGCAAACTTCTGCAGCTTCTCAAGCCTAAGTCCAATCCCATGAACCAGCGTATTGATCGCGGCGACCAGCGCCTCGGTCTCGCGAGGACCATCGGTCTGGATCGGCGTCAAATCCTGCGGGCTGCGCGCCTGCAGAGCCGCCTGGAGGCTCGCCAGCGGGCGGAGCGCGATCATCGCCGCGAACAGCGATCCAAGCAGCCCGAGCACAGCCACTGCGATCGTAACCGGCGCCGATTGCTCGAACAGTTTCAATTGCATCGCGTTGCGGCCGACCCGCGTCTGCCCGACCGTGACGCGCAGGAACCCGTCAGGGGACGCGGTGCTGATCGGCCGGCTCAGGGTAACCACACGCACCGGCTCGCCCAGGAAAGTCCGGTTGACGATCGCCAACGCACTACGATGCGGCGAAATCGCTTCGGGCAGGTCGTGATAGCCGGTCAGCAACCGGCCCTTCGGATCGCGCACCGCGTAGAAGAAGCGGTCGTCTTCGGCCAGCGCCAGCGTGTCGAACACCGACTCGGGCGGGAGCACTGCGATTCGTCCACCCGACGCCGAGGCACCGTCGAACAGTTGCACCGCTGCGCTCTGCAACAGCCTGTCGAACGCCTCATCGGCGGCCGAACCCGCGAAACCCCAGCCCGCGATCAGCGCCAGCACCGTGCCAAGCGCGAAGACGGCGATGAGGACGATGCGGAAGCGGACCGTTAGCGAGTTCGGAAGCGCCCACCGCCCAGTCATCCGCGACTTCGCAACTGATATCCAAGCCCGCGGTGATTACAGATTTCAACGCCGGTCTCGACCAGCTTGCGGCGCAATCGGCCGACCAGCACCTCGACGGCATTCTCGGTCGGCTCCGAGCGCCAGTCGAACAGGCTGTCGAGCATCTGCGCCTTGCTCAGGATTCGCCCGCGATTGACCAGCAGCATCTCGAGCAGCGACACCTCGCGTTGCGACAAGCTAACCGGGAGGCCGTCGGCCGTGACGCTGCGGTTGGTGCGGTCGACGCTCAATGCACCATAATTCAGCTGGTTGGTCTTCTCGTCGCTCTGACGCCGCAGCAGCGACCGCACCCGGGCCTGCAATTCGGTGAAGTCGAACGGCTTCACGAGATAATCGTCGGCGCCGAGATCGAGCAGATGGACGCGCTCGCTGACGGCCGATCGTCCGGTCAGGATCAGCACGGGCACCTTGCTGCCACGGTCGCGCAGGTTGCGCAGCAGCTGCACGCCATCGATCTCGCCGGGCAGCATCAGGTCGAGCACCACCAGGTCGAACGGCGATGCCTCGAGCAGTTCGTCGCCGCTTTCGCCGGTGCGAGCCCATTCGACGTTGTGCCCGAGCCGTCGGATCGCGGCGAGGATTCCCTCAGCGACGTCGGCGGTATCCTCAACAACCAAAATGCGCATCGACCCACCCCTCCGCCACCTGGATAGACGCTCCCGCGCGCGCTCGCTATCCGTCTGACGCGATGACTTCCGCTCCCTACCTGCCGGATCAACTGTCGCGCGAGTCGGGCCGCGCGGCGTTTGGCAGCGACGCCGCGGGCTATCACGCGGCACGCAGTGGCTATCCGCCCGAACTTTACGGACACGTGTTCGAGCATGTCCCCGCTCAGCCCCGAGCCCTCGAGATCGGGGCCGGCACCGGGCTGGTGACCGAGGAATTGCTCCAACGCGGCGTCGCGGCGATGACCGTGGTCGAACCCGATCCCGCGCTAGTCGCTTTCCTCGCCGGTCGCCTGCCCGATACACGGCTTGCGCTGGTCAACGCCGCGTTCCCCGACAACGGCATCGTCGGTCCGTTCGATCTGATCGTCTGCGCGGCGGCGTTTCACTGGTTGGAACCTGTGTCGGCGATGGCGCGGGTACGCGACCTGCTTGCCCCTCGTGGGACTTGGGCGATGTGGTGGAACAGCTATCGCAACACGGCGCATGGCGACGCGCTGGCCGACGCGGTGACGCCTTTGCTGAAGGGCATCGCGCTGCCCCCGTCGGACAGCCTCCACGGCCACTACTCGCTGGATCAAGCGCTCCATCGGCGCACGCTGACGGAGGCGGGCTTCGCCCGGGTCGATTATCGATTGTTCCGCACCGAGCGGATGCTGAGCACTGCGCAAGTGCTCGCGCTTTATCAGACGTATTCGTACATCCGCCTGCTCGATTCGGGCCGGCGCGCGCGTTTCCTCGATGCATTGGCCGATATCGTGGAGACGCGCTTCGCCGGCCAGGCCCCGAACCTCATCCTCACGCCGTTGTATCGCGCGCGTTAGCACGGCCTGGCTCGGAATCGACCCGGCGTGTGTCGCCCGTAGCGACAATCGTCCGCGTCGCATCAAGGCTCGCATACGTCCACAATATGGTCATCGGCCTATCGTCCGACGCGTTGCTGAAGCGGTGCGGCACCCCCGCCGGAATCAGGCTGAGATCACCGGGCACCAGATCGTGCTCGATCCCGTCGATCTCGGCGATGGCGGATCCCTCGATCAGACACACGCTTTCGTCGCAATTGTGGAAGTGGAGCGGAATCGCGGCCCCGGGGAGGAAGTGTGTCAACCCGCTCATGAAGCTGATCGATCCTGTCGCACGGGTCACGACCGGGGTCGTCGTCGCACCGTTGCCACGGTCATGCCGCGCCATCGTCGATGGCCGCAGGACCACACCTCGGAATTCGCTCATTGTGCTGCCTCGATGACAGCGACGACCGCGGCGGTGAATGCCTCGGTGCCGAGCGGGCCGTTCAGGTCGCGCGTCCGCGACGCCGGGTCGTCCAGCACAGCGTCGGCCGCAGCTTCGATCCGGCGCGCTGCTTCGATCAGGCAAGCGTTGGCGTCCCGGCGGCCCCGCCAATCCAGCAGCATCGCTGCCGAAAGCATCAGGGACGTGGGATTGGCGATACCCTGCCCCGCAATGTCGGGCGCCGATCCGTGCTGCGCCTGGGCGACGCAAATGTCGTCGCCAACGTTGACCGACCCCGCCAGCCCCAGGCCACCGGTCAGCTCCGCCGCCTCGTCCGACAGGATATCCCCGAACATGTTGGTCGTGACGATCACGTCGAACCGGTCGGGCGAGCGGATCAGCGCCGCCGCGGCGCTGTCGACCAGCATGTCGTCAAGCATCACCGCTGGATAGTCCCGCGCCACCTCGCGCACCGTGCGCAGGAACAGCCCGTCGGTCAGCTTGAGGACATTGGCCTTGTGCACCGCGGTGACCCTCCCGCGCCGCTCCCCCGCCAGCGCGAAAGCAGCGTGCGCGACCCGCCGACAGGCGCGCGTGCTTATCTTGCGCACAGATAATGCGGTGTCGGCATCCGTCATGAATTCGGCGATCCCCGCGTGCATGTTGCGGTCAGCGTAGAACCCCTCCGTCACTTCGCGGACGACGATCAGGTCCATCGGCGCGTGCAGGATGCCGAGCCCCGCACGGGACCGCGCTGGCCGGATGTTGGCGCCAAGATCGAACGTTACCCGCAGCTTGGCCGAGGGATTGATCCCGCCTTGGTCGCGCGGCGGATAGTCCGAATGTGACACCGGGCCGAGGATCACGCCATCCACCTGCGGGAGGCGTGCAAGCACTGCGTCCGGACAGGTCGAGCCGCTGGCCTTCAGGCTGGCGAAACCGATCGTGGCCTCCTCGATCCGTAGCCCCAGCTTCAACTTTGAATCGATTGCTCTCAGAACGGCCAGCGTGGCCGAGGTGATCTCGGGACCGATCCCGTCGCCGGGAAGAACGAGAATTTTCATCGGGACGCCGTCAGCTGCGCGTCACGCCGGGACGGCCGTCGTGCCTGGGCCATGCGCCCGGCGCTTGCCGCGTCCGGCAGGGTCGCTGAACAGCATGACCAGGGTGGGCAGCATCGTCAGCACCAGCGGCGCTCCGATGATCAGGCCGAAAATGATCGCCGTCGCGAGCGGCCGCTGCAGGCCCGATCCGCGCCCGATCCCCAACGCCAGCGGACTCAGGGTCAGGATCGCAATCAGCGCTGACATGATGATCGGTCGCAACCTTGCGCGGCCAGCGTCGAGCAGCCTCTCGGCGGTCACGACCGCCCCGGAGGCAAGCTCGGCGAGGAAGAAGATGGCCAGTTCGGTGATCATGCCCACGACCATCGTCAACCCCATCAGAGCGGAGATGTCGAGCTCGATACCGGTCAGCCACAGCCCCATGAACACCGCGCTGGTTGACAGCAGGACGGTGCAGATCACCGCCGCGGTGAACGCCATATTCTCGAACAAAAGGGTCAGCAGCAGCGCCGAGAGCAACAACGCGGCAATGAACACCGTCGTCAGGTCGCGGAACGATTGCGTCTGCTGCTGGTACAGCCCGCCGTAATCGACCCGCACCGACGCCGGCAGGTGAAGACCTGCGACCGCGTTGCGGACGTCTTTCATCCCGGTGCCCAAATCCTTGCCCTCGAGCCTCGCGGTCACCGGAATGAACGGGGCCAGATCCTCGCGAGTGATCTGCCGCTGCCCGCTCTGGATGCTGACCGCGGCGATCCCCGCCAGAGGCACCGTGCGCCCGTCGGCCGATCGCAGAGTCAGGGTGCGGATCGCGTCGGCCCGCGCGCGCAACTCCTGCGGCAGGCGAACGCGCACATCGATCACCTGCTCACCGCTTAGCAGTTGCGTCGCCACGCTGCCGCCGATCTGCGCCTCGACCTGCTTCGCCACTTGATCGGGATCAAGTCCCGATAGCGACGCTGCGGCACGATCGACGCGCACGATAATCGCATCGCCGGCCACGCGCAGCCCACTGGCGACCTCGACCACCCCGTCGATCCTGCCGAGCCCGTCGACCACCTTGCCCGCCGCGTCAGACAGTTGCGCCGGGTCGTCGCCGAACAGTTTGACCTCAATCGGCTGAGGCACCGCGGTAAGGTCGCCGATCAAATCCTCCATAAGCTGGGCGGTCTCAATCTGCAGACCTGGCACCTGGTGTTCGACCTTGTCGCGCACCTCGGCCATCACTTCCTCGATATCGCGCCGCGATCCCGTCTTGAGACGGATGAACATGTCGCCTTCGTCGGCCTCGGTGAGCCCGCCGCCGAGCTGAAAGCCCGTCCGCCGCGAGTAACTGGTGACCTCCGGAGTGGCGGCAATGATCTTTTCGACCTGTCGCAGAAGGCGATCGGTGTCGCTCAGCGCCGATCCCGGCTTGGCCTTGTAATCGAGAATGAACCCGCCCTCGTCCATCACCGGCATGAAGCCCGACTGGATGTGCGAAAACGCTAGCCACCCGCCGAGCAGCAGCACCGCCGCGCCGATCCCCGCCACCGCCGCGGGGCGCGCAAAGGCACGTTCGGCAACCTGGCCGTAGCGCCGCGTAATCCCACTGGTAAATCTCTCGGCCTGGTCCGCCGCCTGGGCGTCCTTGAGCGTCAGCCAGCGCTCGGCGATCAACGGCAGCACGAAGCGCGCGTAGAGCAAAGAGACCGCAAGCGCCGCAGTCATCGTTACCGCCAGCGCCTTGAAGAAACCGCCGGTAACGCCGGTGATGAACGCCAAGGGGAGAAACACCACGATCGTCGCCAGCGTCGACCCGAACAATGGCCGCGCCATCTCGCGCGCAGCGGCCAGCATCGAAGGGCGCTCCTCGCTCTCCTCCGCTTCCTGCAGGCGGCGCATCAGATGCTCCAGCATGACCACCGCATCGTCGACCACGAGCCCTACGGCAGCCGCCATCCCGCCGAGCGTCATCATGTTGAAGCTCATGCCCAGCGCGAACAACACCAGGCACGTTGCGGCGAGGACCGCCGGCAGCAACGCGGCGGTGATCACCATCAATCGCCAGCTGCGCAGGAACAGGAACAGCACCACGCCCGCCAGCACCGCGCCAAGCAGGATGGCGTCGCGGACTGAGTTCGCCGCCCCGGTCACCAATTCGGACTGGTCGTAGAAAAAGCTGACCTTGACGTCTCCGGGCAAGCCCGCGCCGGCGAGCCGTGCCTGCACCTCGTTGACCAAAGCGACGGCGTCGGCTTTGGGCGTCTGGCGGATATTGATCAGCACCGCCTCGGCGCTGTTGGACGTGACCTTGGTCCATGCCGGCGCGGGCGCCCGGCGCACCGTCGCGACCTGGCCCAGCGTCGCCACTCCCGCGCCGGCATTGCTACCCGCGCGGATCGGGATGGCGGCGATGTCGGCTTCGCTAGTCAGGCGGTTTTCAACCAGCGCCAGATACAGTCGGTGGCGGTCCTCGATCTTGCCGACCGCGGCGACACTGTTGGCGGCACCCAGTGCGCTGGTAACGTCGGTGATCGTCATCCCGAGCTGCTGCAGCCGGCCCGGATCGACCTCGACCTCGATCTCGGGCGCTGCCCCGCCAAGCACATCGACTCCCGCGACGCCCGGCACCGTGGTCAGTACCGGACGCAACCGCAGATTGGCGAGCTGTGCGAGCGACACGCCGTCGCGTTTCGAGGAAATCAGCGAGATGCCGAGCACCGGGAAGATGGTTGGATCGGATTGGCGCACGCTGAACCGCGTGCCCACCGGGAAGTCGGGCAGGATCGTCGCGAGCGCGCCCTGCGTTGCCTGCGTGGCCGCGACCATGTTGTCGCCCCAGCCGAAACTCAGCGCGACCTCGGCCGACCCGCGGCTGGTGGTTGATCGAATATGCTCCACGCCCGGCACCGCGCGCAACGCGATTTCCGCTGGGCGTGTGATATCCGCCGCCATCTGCTCGGCATCGCGCTCGCCCGCGTCGATCGACACTACCACCCGCGGATAATCGATATGCGGGAATAGCGTTACGGGCAGGCGCATCGCAGCCACCAGCCCCGCCAGCGTGACGAGGAACACCGACAGCCAGATCGACCGGCGATGGCGGACCAGCATCTCCGTCACCGCGGCGGCCCGACGACGTGGACCTTCATCCCGTCCTCCAGCGCGGTTCCGCCTTCGACCACGACCTTGTCGCCAGCTTGCAGCCCCCTGGCAATCTGGACCAGGTCGCCGGTGCTGTTGCCGGGCGACACGGCGACCCTGTTCGCCAACCCGCCGCGCACGACGAACACAAAGGATCGCCCGCCGTCGTCAAGCAGCGCCGAGTAAGGGATTGTCAGTCCGGAGGCGGTCGCGCCGGTCTGCACGGTGGCGCGCAGCGGCTCACCTGCGGCCAAGCTATAGCCGCCCGGCATCCGTACGAACACGCTTGCCAGGCGGCTCGTCGGATCGGCGGAGGGGTCGACGCCGACGACCGGCGCAGTGATCGGCGCACCGCCAGCCGTCAGCTGGATCTGCACCGTCTGGCCCGGGTGAATGCGCGCGGCGAGCGCGGGGTCGACCCCGAACCTGGCCCGAATGTCGCCGCGCCCGGCGATCGTCGCGAGGCTGGTGCCGCCCGCGATCTGGTCACCCGCGCGCGCGGTCAACGCCTGGACCGTTCCGCCGATGGGCGCGCGCAGCGTCGTCCCGCCGCCACCGATCCCTAGGTTCGCGACGGTCGCCCGCGCGGTCGTCGCCGCAGCGCGGGCGGTATCGACGTCCGCGTCAGCGACCAGCCCGTCGCGGCGCAATCGTTGAGCGCGGGCATAGGCCGCGTTCGCGAGCTGCGCATCGCTCGCGGCCCGCGCCGCCTCGATCCGCGACGTCCGGCTCGGGCGCAGCGATACGATCGCCTGTCCCGCGCCGACCGAAGTCCCGGTGGGCGCCAGCACCGCAACCACGATCGCCTCGGCAGGGGCGACCACCGACTGGGTTGCGCCGGGACCCGCTTCGGTTGCGCCATAGGCCGTGATGCTGCCGCTACTCGACTCCAGTTGCGCGCTCGCCACCCGGACTTCGGCGACGGGAGCGACGGCCGCGTCGGCTGCTTCGGAGTTGTCGCTCGCGGCCTTCTCGGCGCCGGACGATCCGCATCCCCCAAGCAGGAGCAGCACGGCCAAGGGGAACATTCGCTTCATTGGGACCATCCTTGGCTCAGTTCGCCCGACAGCAGTTCAAGCGCGATCGTCTGTTCGGCGATCTGCTGGTCGAGTTGGGCGATCGTCAGTTCGCGATCGCGCCGGGCCTGCGCCGCGGTCGCCGCGGTCGCAGGCGCGAGATCGCCACGCCGCGCCGCGCGATCGGTCGCCGCGGTATAACGGGCGATCGCAGGCATTTGCGCGACGACTTCCGCCCTCTGGCGCCGTGCCGCGGCGATCCCCGCCACCGCAGCGTCGATTTCAGCGCGTGTCTGGAACAACCGCGCTTCATATTCGGCGGCAAGCTGCGCCCGCGTTGCCCGCGCGATCGCGATATTGCCTCGATTGCGGTTCCAGAGCGGCAGCGTCATCCCGACCTGCGGTCCCAGCGTCAGATTGCCAGCGGTATCGCGGGCACCCGCGAGTGTTAGCGACAACGCCGGAAACTGCTCGAGCACCGCGGTGTGAAGTCCCCCCTCGCCGACGTCGTAGCCCGCCCGCAGAGCCCGCAGATCAAGCCGCCGGACCAGCGCATCGCGGACCAGCTTGGCCGATGCGGGCGGCACCACCGGCACCGGATCGGGCGCCAGCCTCAGCAATGTCTCGGGGGGCAATCCGAGCTGCTTGTTGAGCTCGCCGCGCGCCGCGACCAGATCACGCTCCGCGACCCGCGCGCGGTCCCCGCTGTCGAGTGCCGCCTGCCGGCGAGTGTCCAGTTCGCCGGCAGCGATATCGCCCCGTCCGGCGGCGCGGCTCGATGCGTCGAACAATTTCCGCGCGCTCGTCTCGCTTAGCCGCGCCAGCGCCAGTTGATCCGTCAGCGACAGCACCCGCACCCCGAGCAGCCGCGCCTGTCCCGCCGCCTGCCACTCGGCCCAGGCGAGGTCGAGCCGCACCTGGCGCTTGCTCGCCTCGCCCGATCGCCGGGCCACCCCACGCAGCCGCAGCATGTTGAAGTCGATCCCGATCTGCGCGCCGAATCCATTGAGCGCGTCGGGTCCGGAGATCAATTTGTCGAAACTGCCCTGGATCGCCGGATCGGGCAGCAATCGCGCCGCGAAGATCTGCGCATCCGTCACTCCCGACTTCGTCCGCAACGCCCTGAGGTCGGGGTTCTCCAGCACCGCCAAGATCGCCAGCGCGTTCGGTGTCAGTGGCTGCGACAGGTCAATCGGCTGCGGCGTCAGGTAGGGACGGTCGATCCTCGCCGAATCAGCCGAGATCAGCGCCAGGTCGGGTGCCGAGAGCACATCGGTGGAGGCGCGCAGCGCGGACGGCTGATAATGCGCGCACCCTCCCAGCACCAACGCCGCGCCCAATGCCAGCGAGCAGAACCTAATCATGATGGCAAGCGAAGGCGGTCATCGCGCCCTCGTTCGCAGCCTTCGTCAAGTCGTGCAATCCGCGCGGCATCGGGCGGCTAGCGCTGCGCGACGACGACCAGCCGGAACGTCCCTGACTTGGCGTTGGGAAGGCGCTTTTTGCCCGGCACGACTGGCGGCCACACCAGGTCGGCGGTGGAGCTGAACAGCCGGTGCGTCGCCGGATCGAGCGCGATCGTCTTGGCATAGAGGTCGATCGGCAGAGTCCGCTCGACGCGATAACGATCTTTGTCGCGCTGCCGGACGATCGTCCACCTCCCATCCCGATCGCCGACGAAAATCCGCCGCGTCGACGGGTCGAACGCGATCCCGTCCGCGTCGTCGCCGATGGGCACCGATCCGACCACCCGTCCGCTGTCCAGATCGGCGATGACCATGACGTGGTTGCCACAGCCGCTGAACAGGCGGTGGTGGACCACGTCGATGTCCATCGGCGCGGGATCGTCACACCCTTTCAGGGGTATCAGATGATCGACCGCCATCCTCGCGGTATCGATTACGGCGACCGCATTCACCTCGCCGACGTTGACATAGACATGCCCCCGCCCATCCGCCCGCGCGAATTCCGGAGCATCGGGCAGCGTGATCGTTGCCACCACCGCCAGCTTCCCCGGGTCGATCACGCTGACGGCATTGGAATCCGCGTCAAACGCCATGATCGTGCGCGAGGATGGATCGAACAGGATACAGTCGGGCTTCTTCCCCACGGCGATTCGCGCGATTTGCGTGCCGCTCGTGGGATCAAACACCACGACGCTGTCGCTGCTCCCGTCACTGACATAGCCACGCGCTGCGGCGTCGATCGCTACGCCATGGGCCGCTGTCAGGCCGGTGACTTCGGCCACCTGCTTCAGCGTCGCTAAATCCAGGATGTGCACCACCGTGCTGTGGGTGACGAACAGGCGCTTGCTTGCCGGATCCACCAGCAGATAGTCGCCCCGTCCCTCGCCGGATAACGAGACTCGGCGAATGGTCGGTGCAGAAGCGCGGACCGAATGATCAGGGCTTGAGGGGCCAACACGCGCACTAACGTTGGTCGAAAGGTTGAGCGCAAGGAGGAACATTAGAACCGCAGGTCTAATCTGCTGCACGCGATTGTCTCCGATTGGCCGGCGTTCAAACGACTACCCGGATAACTCTCGAGGCTTGCAAGAACCTGACGCGTCTCCCTGCCTAGGCTCCAAACCCAGTTGGCGGGTTGGGTTGAACGCCATGCCCTAGTCAAAGGTAGGAGAGGCGTCCGCTTGGCGTCACTGCGCCTGCCTCCAATCAGCAGCAGAAGCTCGCTACGGCGTGTAAGCGACGAGACGGCTTCTGTGAGCCTCGCACTCGAAGCCGGACCGCGGCGCCCGTAAACTTCGCGGCAGTCTTAGCAACTACCGGCTAGCGCGGCGTAAACGACCTTCTTTGCGCCTCGGCCATCTTACATCCACCTGCTTCAGCTTGTCGTGGGAAGCATTCTTTGGCTGCCGAACGAACTCAAGCGGAGGCGCAGGATGCCGGTGGTCATGCGAGCAGGCCCGGTTTGAATAGGATTGGGCAGTAAACACCGTTCTAAATCCCGCAGTTAGAACGGTGGCTAGGGCTTAACCCTTGCAAGCATTGGCGCGCCCGGAACGATTCGAACGTCCGACCCTCAGATTCGTAGTCTGATGCTCTATCCAGCTGAGCTACGGGCGCGCGGCAGGTGGGCCATACGGGGCGATCCCGGACCGCGCAACCCCGCGGCGATTGCCGAGCGACGCGGGCGATCCTAAACGGGGCGGGATGAAGCTTAACCCGCCGCTGGCGACCGTCCTTGTCGCGACCCTCCTGCTCGGCGCCTGCTCCAAGAGCACGCTCCGGCCGCCGTCACTTGCGCCGCGCGCGGCCGAGGCGATCGACCCGCGCCTGCCGGTCGAACATGCGATCGTCGCGCAGCCGGTCACCGCCACGGTGCGCGCACGGCTCGCGG
>CAXSDY010000040.1:0-17808 GCA_964235835.1 uncultured Sphingomonadaceae bacterium
GCCGCACCGCCGGGCAAGACATGGTACTGGGCAGGGGTCAACGAACCCGGGCGCGACCTCGTTGCGCTGCACCACGAGGCACGCCCGCAACAGCTCGCCCGTCTTCAGGCGACCGCAGCGGTAGAGCATGGCATCGACGTACGCACGTCGGTCGGCCTCACCGCGACCATGCAGCAGCTCGACGACGAGCGGTTGACGTTTGTCGAGGGAAGCGTGCGCCGATCGATCGGTCGCGGCATCGTCGAAGTCGCCGGCGCGCGCGATTCCAGTGGGGGGATGGCGGCGCGGGCGGGACTGGTCGCGAAGGTCGGCGCCGTGAATGTGTCGGGCGAGGCGCTGGTTGCATCCGATTTTCGGTTCAACGGGATCCGCGAGGCGCGGCTGAAGCAGGCGCAAGTCACGCTCGACGCGCCATTGCGGCTCGGTCGAGCGCTGGTGCCCGCGCATGGCTCGCTGCGGTTGATCGAACGGGCGGACCGATCCCGGGAACTCGATGCGGCCGGACGACTGTCGGCCAACATCGGTCGCTTTAACCTCGCCACGGACGTCCGCTATCGTCACGTGCAAACGCCGCACGGACCCGCACCACCCGACTTGCTCGAAGCCGCGATGATCGGATCGGGCCGCGTCGGCCGAGTCCGGCTGCGCGGCACCGCCGGTTTCGCGCTGAAGCCCTCGGCTCGCTTCCAGCTTGCCGAGCTTTCGGCCTATTGGTCCGCCTCCGAGCGGGCGGATTGGGAGGCTGCGGTGGGGTACGACGGTGCCGCGCGACGCGCGCGCGCCCGGCTGTCGCATATTCGCCGGTTCGACTCGATGGCCGTTGCATTCACCGGCGAAGGAGCCAGCGACGGCTCGGTTGCGCTCGGCTTCAACCTGTTGTTTTCGCTGGATCCGGGGCGCGGCTTCCGACCTTCGCGACAGCCGATGGCGAGCGCCGGCATGGTCCGCGCGCACGTCTATCGCGACCTCAACGACAATGGCGCGCAGGATCCCGGCGAACCAAACGAGCCTAAGGCGTTGATCATCGCCGGCACGCGCGTCGCGTCGGAGGAGACCGACCAACGCGGTCGGACCCTCGTCGCAGGCCTGGCCAGCTATCAGCCGATTGCCGTCGGTATGGACGAAACAAGCCTTGGTGACCCGAGCCTGACGCCGCGCAAGGCACTTCAGGTCGTGGTGCCGCGGCCTGGAGTCAGTTCAGACGTCGAGATCGGCCTGGTCGGCGCCGGCAGCATCGAGGGCGTGCTGGTGAAGAGCGGTGGGGGAGGGTTCGAGGGCGTCGACCTGGAACTCGTCGATCAGGCAGGCAAGGTCGCAGCCAGCGCCCGTACCGACTACGATGGTTATTTCCTGTTCGATCGCGTGGCTTACGGCCCGTACACCGTTCGGCTCGCGGCTGCGTCGGCTGCCATCATCCACTCCGCGCCGGTGCTCGACGCCCGGGCGGTTGTGACCGGCGACAAGCCGATGGTGCGCTTGGGGCCGGTGCGGCCGACATTTCTCCTGCAGGTCGCCTCCAGTGAGGTGCAAAAGTCGTCTGAGACGACTTCGAAGCGCTGACAGCGCGCGCCGCAATGGGCTGGTGCGGTCGAGAAGACTCGAACTTCCACGGCCTTTCGGCCACAGCGACCTCAACGCTGCGCGTCTACCAGTTCCGCCACGACCGCACGTGAGTAGGCTTGATCGGATGTCGATCGCTGAGCCCCTGGCAAGGCGCGGCCCCTAGCAAACGGCTTCTCCACAAGCAATCGCTTAACGCCCCCGGGGCCGTCCAGTGGCGCGTCCCGCGACGGAACAGTGGTAAACAGGCTGTTTACGCTGCGCGTCGCTGTGCGTTGATGGGCCATGGTCAATGCCCTCCTACTGCTCTCCGCCGTGCTCGCCCAACCCGGTGAGCAGCACGCTGCCGTCAGCTCCGCGCAGGCCACCGTCAGGATCGTCCGCGCCGCCGCCGTCCATGTCGGCAACCCAAGCACCGATCCGGCCGCGGTGTTTCGTCTCGCCGTGGTGCGGATCGATGGCCAGATGCAGCCCGCCCGGCTCGTCGAGTTCCGCTGACTCTCAGCTGGCCCACCGCAGGGTTAGCGAGGTCGCGTTCGGCGGGACGCCCAGTTCAGCCGCGTTGAAACTCGCACTGCCACGCGGCGGCAGGCGGGCGGCAGGCGGTGCAATGGTCCAGCTATAGACCAGCTTGCCGCCACCATCGCGCAGGTCGGCCTGCAAGGGCGGCACGGTCAGTGTCTGCTCGGTGGGATTGATCACCCGGCCACTGAGCGAGACCAGGTCGTTGCCGCTCGCCAGCTTCTGCCGATCCTGGCTGGTCACCATCAGCTTGAGTGGGCTGTCGGTGGACGCCTGGCGCAGCCCCGCCCGCGCCAGCCATTCGCCGGGCGCCAGGAACCAGGCGGCGACCGCCAGCGCGGCAACGAGCAAAGCGAGAAGCAGCAGCACCAGCGGGCCCTTGCCCCGCCGCTCGGGAGAGACGTCGTAGTCGGCATCGTTCCAGCCGCTGTCATCACCGGGCGCGCTGATGTGGGTCGGCTCGTACACCGGCTCGGCAGCGGGTTCGACATGCTCGCCCTCCACTCGGCCGTCGTCCGGCGTGGCGCTGGCCACGTCGGGTTCCCGGTACGGAGTCGAGCGGGCAGCTTCAGCCTGGACGATGGGAGGGGCTCCCGCTTCCGCGACAGGTTCGGGATCGTGCCCCGTAACCTGCGCGGGTTCCGACGCGCCTTCAACGGACGGCCCGGCGTGCACCGGTGCGGAGCGCTCCTCGGCGAGCGGCTGGTCGGTGACCTCGGACTGATCGTTGCGCTCCTCCGGGTCCTGGTGCCAACCATGTTTGCAGGACGCGCATCGGACCTGGCGGCCTTGGGGCGGGATAGCGCCGTCCTTGACGACATAGTTCGTACCGCAGGCGGGACAGGTTAGGATCATGCGCGCGCCGGCTCCGGATGAAGGTAAATGGCGGTAAACAGCAATGCGCCCTGCTTGGCAAGGCAGCGCGCCCTGTGCGAGACTGGCGCGGTGACGGGGGCAGCTTCCATTGTTGAGTTCGAGCGCGTCGGGCTGCGCTACGGGACCGGCGGCGAAGTGCTGCGCGACCTCGACTTCAAGCTCAATAGCGGGGGCTTCTACTTCCTCACCGGACCCTCGGGTGCCGGCAAAACCTCGCTCCTGAAGCTTCTGTACCTTGCCCAGCGGCCGACCCGCGGCAGCATTCGCCTGTTTGGTGAGGAACTCGGCACTCTCTCCCGTGACGCCATGCCGCCGTTGCGTCGCCGCATCGGCGTCGTCTTTCAGGATTTCCGCCTGGTCAGGCACCTCAGCGTCTTCGACAACGTCGCCATGCCGCTGCGGATCAGCGGAGCCAGCGAGCAGGCGGTCGAAGGCCCGGTACGCGAGATGCTCGCCTGGGTCGGCCTGTCGGACCGGGCGAGTGCGCGCCCCGCGACGCTGTCGGGCGGCGAGCAGCAGCGCGTGGCCATCGCGCGAGCCGTCATCGCAAGCCCCGAACTGATCATCGCCGACGAGCCGACCGGCAACGTCGATGCCGCCATGGCGCGCCGTATCCTCCACCTGCTCACGGCCATGAACCGCCAGGGCACGACCGTGGTCGTCGCGACGCACGACCTTGCGCTGATCGCGGCGACGCCGGGCGCCCAGATGATCCGGCTCGAGAACGGTGCGATGGCCGATCCGACCGGTGCATTGCGCAACCCTGCCATGGCGGGCTCCGTAGCTTCGGTATGAACTGGCTCTTCCCGCCTCCCTCCGAACGACGCCTTCTGCCCGGCGGGGGCATCCGCGGCGCGACGCCGTGGGTGATCGCGATCATGGTGTTCGTGATGATCATCGTCGCTGCGGCCGGGCTCGCGCTCGCCAACGTCGCCGGCATCGTCGCGCAGGGGGTTAGCCAGCGCTACTCGGTGCAGCTCGCGTCCGGGGCGGCACGCCAAGGGGATGTCGTCACCGTGGCACGGCGGACCTCAGGCGTGACGTCGGTGCGCCCAGTGCCCGCAAGCGAGATGCGGTCCACGCTCGAACGATGGCTGGGCCCCGATGCGGCCAGCGCCGATCTTCCGCTGCCGGCGATCGTCGATCTCGACCTCGCGCCCGGCACCGACCCGGTCCGGGTCGCGCGCAGCATCGAGGGGGCAGTGCCGGGGGGGAGGTTCGTCGCTCACGCCGGCAGCCTCGCGCCCCTCCTGTCGGCGCTGCGATCGCTGAGCTGGCTCGCGGGATCGCTGGTGCTCCTCGTCGCGCTCGCCAACGCGGCCGCCGTCGTCCTCGCCGCACGCGGCGCCCTGGACACCAATCGTGCGACCATCGAGATCATGCACGGCGTCGGCGCCACGGATCGTCAGATCGCGCACCTGTTCCAGCGCCGCATCGCCCTCGACGCGCTGGTCGGCGGGGCGGCGGGGGGCGTGGCGTCCGTGATCGTGCTCCTCGCCCTGCTGGGCACCAGCCGCCGATGGGTGACCGAACTCGCCGGCGGCGCGGCGTTGCATGTGGTTGACCTGCTTGCGCTCGCCTGCCTGCCGCTCGTGGTCGCGGTGCTCGCGACGGCGGTGGCCCGTTCGGCCGTGCTCGCCGAACTGAGAGCACGGCTGTGACGCTGCGCGCGCTTTCGCTGCTCGTGCTGCTCTACGCGATGTGTTTCGCGCTGTTCGCGGTGACGCTGGGCCGACCCGCGCCCGCCTCCTCCATGACCGAGGCGGTGGTCGTCATTACCGGTGGCAAGGGCCGCATCGAAGAGGGGTTTGATCGCCTCGCGCGACACCGAGCGCAGCGCATGCTCATCGCCGGCGCCGACCCAGCCGTGACCAAGGACGATCTCGCCAAGCGGCTGAGCGGTTCACGCAAGCTGCTGGATTGCTGCGTCGACCTCGGGTCCGAAAGCGTCGACACGCGTTCCAACGCGGACGAAGCCAAGCGCTGGCTCGACGCCCACGGCTACCGATCCGTGCTGCTCGTCACCAGCGACTGGCACATGCGCCGCGCCGGGTACGAGTTCCGCAGCCAGCTCGGCCGCCGCGTCGAGGTCGTCCCGGACGCGGTGCGCACGGAACCCAATCTGATGACGCTGTTCGGCGAGTATAATAAATACCTGCTGCGCCGCCTCGCCGTGTGGCTCGACGTATGACCCTGCTGCGGTCGCTGCTGTTCGCCCTCCTCTTCTATCCCGGCACGCTGCTCTACGTTCTGGCAGGGCTCGCGGTTTCACTCGTCGGCGAGCGGCCGATGCGCGCCGTGGTTCATGGCTGGTCCCGTTTCCATCAGCTGCTCACCCGCTACTTGCTCGGCATCGAGGATCGGGTCGAAGGCCCGATCCCGACCACACCCTGCCTGATCGCAATCAAGCACCAGTCGATGTACGAAGCGGTCGCGACGCTGCGCATGTTCGACACGCCGGTGGTCGTGATGAAGCGGCAGCTGTCCCACATGCCGTTGTTCGGCTGGCTGACGCAGCGCTACGGCGTCATCGGCGTCGACCGCGAAGCCGGTGCCACGGCGCTGCGCAACCTCATCGCGGCTGGCAGGGCTGCGGCGGCGAGCGGGCGCCCGGTCGTCATCTTCCCCGAAGGAACGCGGGTTCCCCTCGGCGAAGAGCCAGAATTGAAGCCCGGGTTTGCCGCTCTCTACCGGGCGCTGGGGCTTCCCGTGGTGCCGGTGGCCATGGATTCCGGCCGCCTTTGGCCCCGTCGGCTGCGCAAGTTGTCCGGAACCGTCACGTGGCACGTTGGTGCGACGATTCCGCCCGGGCTCCCGCGAGGCGCGATCGAAGCCGAGGTCCATGCCGCGATCAACGCGCTGGATCGTCCAGCCAGTTGATGGAAGCGCCGTGCGGGTGGCACCGGGCGAGCAGCCGGTCCTCACCGTCCGGCCAGGTGCGCAGTCGCAGGTAGGCGTCCCTGTCGGGTCCATCACGCTCGAAGCGCAGCCAGCCCAACGGGGTTTCGCGCGATACCCGACGACCGGCCTGCTCAATTGCCGACCTCACGCGCGCTTGCGTGACCCGGGAGAAGTACTGGAACGCGATCGAGTGCATGACGACCCGCCCGGTGCCCGGCCGCGACGGACTGGACAGACGCTGCTCCAGCCACAGCGCCGCATCGCCGGTTTCCACCTGCAACCGGTGGTGGATGGCAATCGACAGGGCAGCTTCAAGCTGGCGCAATCGCTGGTCTTGATCGGCCCAAACGAACGCGAGCAAACGATCGGCGTCCTGTGTGGGGTCGAGTGGGGAGCGGTCCACGCCCGCCCGCGAGACGATCGTCATCGGCCCAGCGGGAGGTGACGAACCGTGCCACTCCGGTGTGAGGTGCAGTGGCGACTGTATGTCGCCGGTGTGATGCTGCCCTAGCGTGTAGCGAAACCGGTCAAGTTGAAGGTTCAATCCGGCACTGGCGCCGAGTTCGAGCAGGTCGATCGGAGCCTGGTAGCGTGCACTGAACGCGAGCAAGCCCGACACAAGCGCGCTCGCGCGGCCGACCTCGTTCGTTTGCGGTGGAGAGTCGAGCCATTCGGCGAGCTTCGGCATCGCGAGCGCCACCCCGAGGCGCGGCCACATTTCTGCCGGGTCGGGCAGCGGGTTGGGAGGGTAAGCGCCAGCGAGCAGCGGCGCGTTGCCGGAGCGCACCGCCGCATGCAGGCCGCCGCACAGGCGAAGCGGCAAAGCATCGGCCGACGCGCGTGGGTCCCCCGACCAGCTTCGCAGTCGCGTTGCTACCGCTCCATCGGGCCACGCCTGCTCGGCGATGAGCGCGCACACCTGCGCCGTCAGCGGGGAGTCGAGGGTGCTGCACCAGTCCGCCTGCTCGGCAAACGCCGCCCGGACGGCGCGCTCAGCCGCGGAGGCGGGCACCGAGCTTCTCGCCGGCCGCAACGATCCGCGCCGAAATCGCGGCGATCTCGGGATCGGTAAGGCTCCTGTCCTTCGGCTGAAGCATGACCTCGATCGCGAGGCTGAGCCCGGCGTCGCTTTGGAAGCGGTCGAACACGCGCGCCGAGGTGATCAACGCCTTGTCGACCGCCTGCACTGCCCGGGTCAGCCGGTCCGCCGGCAGGTCGTCCGGAACGAGGAAGGCGAAGTCGCGGGCGACCGGCTGCAGCGCGGCCGGCGCGAACGGCGGTCGCGCCCGGCCGGACGCCCGAGGGGCCGGAATAGCGTCGAGATAAAGCTCTGCGGCGACCGTCTCCGCGGGCGCATCGAGCGAACGCGCGAGCGCCGGGTGCAACTCACCGAAGCTTGCCAGAATCGTCTTCGCCCCCAGGCCCAGCCGGGCTGAGCGGCCGGGGTGCCAGGCGGGTCCCGTTTCCGGGAACAGCTGCAGGTTGGCGACCGGCGCTCCTGCTGCTTCAAGCAAGGCGAGGACCTCGCCCTTTGCATCCCACGGGTCGAACGGCTGCGCCTTGCCGGTGCGCCAGTGTCGCGGGGTTTGCTCGCCCGCAAGCAGGATCGCTGCGGTCGCCCGCTCGCCCTCCGGAAGGTAGCGGCGGCCGATCTCGAACAGCCGGATCGAAGCGGCGCCGCGGGCCGCGTTGCTCCGCGCCGCCGCGATCAAGCCCGGCAGCAGCGACGGCCGCATCGCCTTCATCTCCTCGCTGATCGGGTTGGCAAGGATCGCATGCGCGCCGCCGAACGTCGCCGCCTCCGCTTCGGGGATGAAGCTCCAGGTGATCGCTTCGTCCAGGCCGCGCGCCGCGGCCGCGCGGCGGACCCTTCGCTCGACCAGCTGGGCGCGGGTGGCCGTCGCCCGCGCGACGCCCGCAGCCCGCGGTAGCGGAGTCGAGGGAATTCGGTCGTAACCTTCGATCCGCAGCACCTCTTCCACGAGGTCCGCTGGCCCATCGATGTCCCGCCGCCAGCTCGGAACGATCGCGCTCTGGCGCTCCATGACGAAGCCGAGCGCGCGCAGGATGTCGTGCTGACGTTCCTCGCCGATCGCGACGCCGCCAAGCGCCAGAGTCAGAGCGGGGTCGAAGCGGACTCGCTTTTGCTCCACGGGCGGGCTGCCCACGCGCACGGCGCGGCTCGCTTCCCCGCCGCACAGCGCGAGAATATGCCCGGTGAGGATCGCGAGCCCGTCATCGAGAAAGGCAGGATCGACGCCGCGCTCGAACCGGCTTCGCGCATCGCTGGTCAGCCCGAGCGCCTGCCCGGTCAGTGCGATCCGCTCGGGCCGGAAATAAGCCACTTCGAGCAGGATTTCGGTCGTGGTCTCCGCCACCCCGCTCTCCTCGCCGCCCATGATCCCGCCGATGTCGTGCACCCCCGCATCGTCGGCGATGACCGTCGTGGTTGCGTCCAAGGCGTAGGTCTTGCCGTTGAGCGCGGCAGCGCTTTCGCCCGCACGGGCGCGCCGAGCGGTCAGCCCGCCCTGCAGCTTCGCGACGTCATAGGCGTGGCTCGGCCGCCCTAGGTCGAGCATGACGAAATTCGTGATGTCGACGAGCGCCGAGATCGGTCGCTGCCCGGCCGACTGGAGACGGCGCTGCAGCCACTCGGGCGACGGACCGTTCCGGACGCCGCGGATCGTACGCCCGAAGAACGCCGGGCAGCCGTCCTCGTCCTCGATCCGGATTGGCAGCGGGTTATCGAACGTGCCTTCGATCGTGGGCACATCGAGCGATAGCAGCCGGCCGAGCCCCGCCGCCGCGAGGTCACGGGCAATCCCGCGCACTCCCATGCAGTCCTGGCGGTTGGGCGTGACCGCAACATCGAACACGGCATCGTCGAGGTTCGCCCAGCTGGCGTATCCCGTCCCGATCGGCGCGTGGTCCGGCAGTTCGATGATGCCGTCGTGGTCCTCGCCGAGCTGCAGCTCGCGCGCCGAACACATCATGCCGTTCGATTCGACCCCGCGGATCGTCGCCTTCCCAAGCGTGAACGCCGGACCCGGGACGAATGTGCCCGGTCCGCCGAACACGCCGACCAGGCCGGCGCGCGCGTTCGGCGCGCCGCACACCACCTGCAGCGGCTCACCGTCGCCGACGTCGACGCTCAGCACCTGCAGCTTGTCAGCGTGGGGGTGGCGCTCGGCGGCGAGAATGCGCGCGATGCGGAAGGGACCGAGCAGTTCCGCCGGATTGGTAACGTGCTCGACCTCAAGCCCGATGCGGGTCAGCGTGTCGGCCACGACCGACGGCGGCGCGTCGGTGTCGAGATGATCCTTGAGCCAGGACAGGGAGAACTTCACGCTCCCACCCCGACGCTGAGCGTCGGCACGTCGAGCGCCGAGAAGCCGTAGTGCTTCAGCCAGCGCAGATCGCCGTCGAAGAACGCGCGCAGGTCGTCCATGCCGTATTTGAGCATCGCCAGTCGGTCGACGCCGGTGCCGAAGGCGAAGCCCTGCCACTCGCCTGGGTCAAGGCCGCACGCCGCGATCACCCGCGGATGGACCATCCCGGAGCCGAGCACTTCCATCCACCCTTCCGACCCGCCGACGACCCGCCGGCCCTTCTCCATCGACCAGCCGACGTCGATCTCCGCGGAAGGCTCGGTGAACGGGAAATAGCTCGGGCGGAGACGCAGGACGATGTCGTCGCGCTCGAAGAACGCCTTGAGGAACGTCTCGAGGGTCCATTTGAGGTGGCCCATGGTGATGCCCTTGTCGATCACCAGCCCCTCGATCTGATGGAACATCGGGGTATGGGTCGCGTCACTGTCGCTGCGGTAGACGCGGCCGGGTGCGATGATACGGATCGGCGGCGGCTGGCTCATCATGGTCCGGATCTGCACCGGCGAGGTGTGGGTGCGCAGAACCCGCGGCGAATTCGGGTCACCCGCCAGGTAGAAGGTATCGTGCATCGCGCGAGCAGGGTGGCTCGCCGGGATATTGAGCGCGGTGAAGTTGTGCCAGTCGTCCTCGATCTCCGGGCCCTCTGCCACGGCAAAGCCCAGATCTGCGAAGATCTCGGCAAGCTCATCCATTACCTGGCTGACCGGGTGGACCGAGCCCTTCGGCCGTTCGCCGGCCGGCAGCGACAAATCGACGCGCTCGGTCGCTAGGCGCTCGTCCAGGAGGGCTTGCTCCAGCGCCGCCTTGCGCGCGGCGATGGCTGCGGTGACCTCGGCGCGCAGGGCATGGATCCGGGGACCCTGCGCCGAGCGCTGTTCGTGGCTCATTGCGCCGAGCGACTTCAGCAGGGCCGTGACCTCGCCCGACTTGCCCAGCGCGGACACCCGCACGGCGTCGAGCGCGGCAAGATCGGGGGCCGCGATGATGCGGTCGAGCAAGGTCGAAGCGTCCATCCGCGCGCTGTAACCGCGCCCGCGGTCAAAATGCAAAACGCCAAGCGCGAACCGCCGCGGCGGGAGCGTTCACGCAATTGACTCATCATTAAGCAATTTGGGCGAACGTCCTCCCGTCAACGGAAGAGAAACGCCATGCCCCAGTCACTGTCCGCCGAGTCGCCGCCCGCCGAATCGCTGTCCATCGTTCGGTCGCGCATCGGTGAGCGCATTGCCGAGATCCAGCGACGGGTGAGCGGGATGAAGCCGGCCGACATTTCCGCCCGGATGGACGCCATTCGGCTGCTCGCGGCCGAGCACGGCCTTGCCGCCGTCGAGGGCCTGGCCAGCTACTCCGCTCACCACGCGATGTTGCCGGGACACCGACAGGCTACTCGCAGCGTGCTCGAACACATGACCGCCGCGATCGACAGCAGCTCGGAGCGCGATCGCGAGACGATCCTGGCAGCCATGGCGGTCCGGCTCCACTAACGAGGGGCGCGGCACTCCGGCGCGCTTCGCGCATTAGGTCCGAGTGAACGCGCGAATCGGATTCTGCTGCACCTTCGTCTCGCCCACCGGCGATGCCGGGGAGCAGCTGCTGCTCAACATGCGCCAGCCGACCATCGCGTCCATCGCACGGCTCGGCGTCGTCGAAGCGGCCGAGAGGCTCGAGGAGGTCATCGAGCACAATCTGGCTACGCTGGAGAGGCAGGTGCTGCACGTCGCCGCCCTGCCGCCGCTCGAACGGCTGTTTCGGGTTCTCAGCGGCTTCCTGATCGGCTGGTCTCACCCCGTGATCGCCGACGCCTGGACGAAGAGCCTTCGCCGCGAGGTCGAGCGGCGGCTCGACCACGTCGGAGATCTCGCGCGCCGCGCCGATGTTCGCCTGTCGATGCACCCCTCGCAACACGCGATCCTGGCAACGCAGAACCCGGCTGCGCTCGACAACGCGGTTGGCGACATCGAAGAGCATGCGACGATCTTCGCCATGCTCGGCTATGGCTGCGGCTGGCACCCGGGCGGCGCGAGCGTCAACATCCACGGCGGGGCCCGTGCTGCCGGGATCGAAGGACTTGGGGCCGGACTGGACCGGCTGTCTCAGGGCGCCCGGCAGCTTGTCACGATCGAGAACGACGAGATGAGCTTCGGGCTGGACGATCTTCTGCAGGTCGCCGATAACGTGGCGATCGTCGTTGACTTCCACCACCACTGGATCTTCTCGCGCGGCGAGTGGCTGCAGCCCGACGACGAGCGCGTCGCGCGCATTCAGGCGAGCTGGCGCGGGGTAAGGCCGCTGGCGCACATCTCGGTCAGCCGCGAGAGCATCATCCCTGGCCATGACCCGGATGTCCTGCCCGACTTCACCGCGCTGGTGGCCGGCGGTCACAAGGCGGCCCACTTGCGCGGGCACAGCGACCGGATGTGGAACCGCGCCGTCAACGCCCTCGTCCAACGCCACCTTGTGTGGTGCGATGTCGAGGTTGAGGCCAAGGCGAAGAACCTCGCCAGCCGCGAGCTTGCCGATTTCTACCGGGCATGCGCCGCCTGATGCGCCCCTTTTCTCAGCTGCTCGACGACCTTACCTACACGCGCTCGCGCAACACCAAGCTGCGACTGATCGGCGACTATCTGAAGGCGACGGCCGACCCCGACCGCGGCGTCGCGCTCGCCGCCCTGACCGGTTGCCTCGACATTCCGGCGGTCAAGCCGGCCGTGATCCGCGGCCTGGCGGAAGAACGCATCGATCCGGTGCTGCTGCGCATGAGCCGGGACTTCGTCGGCGACTCGGCGGAAACGGTCTCGCTGCTGTGGCCGGCGCCGAGCGAGGGGCAACCAGGCATAGACGACGGCAGCATCTCGATTGCCGAAGCAGTGGGGCGACTGCGGTCGGCCGGGAAGCTGGACGCGCCAAGGCTGCTGGCTCAGATGCTCGACCATCTCGACGCGACAGGCCGCTACGCGCTACTCAAGCTCGCCACGGGCGAGCTTCGGGTGGGCGTGAACGCTCGCCTGGCGAAACAGGCGCTGGCCCAGGCGTTCGGTCTCGATGTCGAGCAGGTCGAGGAAGTTTGGCATGGCCTGCGTGCGCCCTACACCGAGCTGTTCGCCTGGGGCGAAGGGCGCGGGCCGCAGCCGACCGCCAAGAACATCCCCGTCTTCAGGCCGTTCATGCTGGCGCATGGACTGGAGGACGGGCGAGTCGATCTCGCCGACTATGCCGCGGAGTGGAAGTGGGACGGCATCCGCGTCCAGCTCGTCCATGCCGGCAGCGAGACACGGCTGTACAGCCGGACCGGCGACGACATCTCGGGCAGCTTCCCCGACATCGCAGCCGCCTTCGCCATTCCGGGCGTGCTCGACGGTGAACTGCTGGTCCGCGGTGCGGGCCAGGGCGCGGATGAGCACGGCGGCGCCGCGGCGAGCTTCAACGCCCTTCAGCAGCGTCTCGGCCGCAAGAACGTCTCGTCGAAGGTGCAGGGGGACTACCCCGCGTTCGTGCGCCTGTATGACATCCTGTTCGACGGGGACGAGGATCTGCGCGCGTTACCGTGGTCGGGGCGGCGGCCTAGGCTCGAGGCATTCGCCGGCCGGCTCGATCCCGAGCGGTTCGACCTGTCGCAACTGATCGAGGCCGGTTCGTTCGAGGAGCTGGAGGAACGCCGCGCGCTAGCACGCGATTCCTCGATCGAGGGGATGATGCTGAAGCGCCGCGACTCGCCCTACCTCGGCGGACGCCGTGTCGGCCTGTGGTACAAATGGAAGCGCGATCCGCTGACCGCAGACTGCGTGATGATGTACGCCCAGCGCGGTTCGGGCAAACGGTCGTCCTTCTACTCCGACTTTACCTTCGGTTGCTGGACCGATCAGGGCGAGCTCTTACCCGTGGCGAAAGCCTATTTCGGCTTCACCGACGAGGAGCTCAAATGGCTCGATCGTTGGGTCCGCAGCCACACTCTCCAACGCTTCGGACCGGTGCGCGAGGTGGAGAAAAGCCTGGTGCTGGAAGTCGCGTTCGATTCGATCCACGCCAGCAAACGCCACAAGTCCGGCCTCGCCATGCGCTTTCCCCGGGTCAGCCGCATCCGCACCGACAAGCCGGCGCACGAGGCCGACCGCATCGGCACGCTGCTCGCCCTGGCGACCTGACACGAAAAAGCCCGGCGGACCTGCGTCCACCGGGCTCGTTCATGTTCGCCGGTCGGGTTAGGACTGCAGTGGCGAGAGGTTCACCGCCGCGTACTTGCCCCGGCGGTCGACCTCGATCTCGAACTCCAGTCGGTCGCCTTCGTTGATCGTCGGCATGCCGGCACGCTCGACGGCCGAGATGTGGACGAACGCATCGGGCTGCCCATCGTCGCGGCTGATGAAGCCGAAGCCCTTCATGGCGTTGAAGAACTTGACCGTGCCTTGCGCCTTTTCACCGGTCAGCTGGCGCTGCGGCCCGCCGCGGTCGCCGCCCGCACCACCACGATCGCCACCAAAGCCGCCCTCCCGGGGAGCTGCGCCGCCGCCGGCACGATTCACTTCCATCGGCTCGCCGTCGATGCGCAGGTTGGTCGCGGAAATACGCCCACCGCGATCGACCAGCGTGAACTCGAGCGGCTGACCATCGGCCAGATCCGTCAGGCCGGCCTGCTCGACCGCCGAGATATGGACGAATACGTCTTCGCCGCCGTCATCGCGAACGATGAAGCCGAAACCCTTCTGCGGGTTGAAGAACTTAACGACGCCCTTGCCTTCGCCGACAACCTGAGGAGGCATCCCGCCACCGGCGCCGCCGCCGCTGCGGAAACCACCGCCACCACCGCCGCCGCCACCGCCGCCGCCGCCACCGCCACCGCCGCCGCCGTAGCCGCCGCCACCACCGCCGCCACCGCCGCCGCGATAGCCGCCGCCGCTACCGGGCGCGCCACCGCAGCCGCCACCACTGCCACGGTCACCATAGCCACCGCCACCGCCACCGCCACCGCCAAAACCGCCGCGGTCGAAACCACCACCGCCGCCATAGCTGCTGCTGCTGCTGCTATTATCGTCGCCAAAACTGTCGCGCTTGTCGCGGCCGCGTCCGCCGCGATCCCCTTTGCGCCCTCGATCGAAACCCATTCAAACTCTCTTCACGTGCCCCGACAGGACGAAAAACCACCGCGCGGGGCCCATAGCGCGACCGGCATGACGCACGGATCCATCGCGCGCATTCCGATTCGCTTACCTTAAAACGGCGACTCGTCCTAGTGCCTGCATCACCCGCACTGGAAGTTCGCGCAGGAAAGCGCCAGATGCAGGTTAGGACCGAGCCGTTCGGGGCACGGTCGACGAGGAACACAGCCCCTTGGCGATCCATTTCCATGAAGAAGACCTTCCCGCCGGCGTGGACTTCGCCGAGGGTTCGATCGCGGTCGACACCGAAGCGATGGGCCTCATGCCGGGCCGTGACCGGCTGTGCCTCGTCCAGCTCGCGGACGGCCGCGGCGACGAGCATCTCGTGCGTTTCGGACCGGGGAGCGACTATTCGGCACCGAACCTCAAGGCGCTGCTGGGTGATCCGGCGCGGGAGAAACTCTATCACTTCGCCCGCTTCGATCTCGCCATCATGCGCGCCTACCTCGGGATCATGGCCGGTCCGGTGTTTTGCACCCGCACCGCCTCGCGGCTCGTGCGGACCTACACCGACCGTCACGGGTTGAAGGAGCTCGTCAAGGAGATGCTGGGCCAAGACCTGTCCAAGCAGCAGCAGACCAGCGACTGGGGAGCCCCGGAGATCAACGAGCCCCAGCGCGAGTATGCCGCTTCCGACGTGCGCTATCTTCACCGGCTCAAGGAGAAGCTGGAGGAACGCCTCGTTCGCGAGCAGCGGGTCGAGCTTGCGCAGGCCTGCTTCGACTTCCTCCCCCATCGCGCCCTGCTCGATCTCGCCGGATGGGCCGAGCAGGACATCTTCGCTCATGCGTGACAGCGCATGGAGGTGAAGGAGCCTCGCCCTCGGGCCGCGGCCGCGGGCTGGGCCACGCCCGGCAGCTCGCACGACCGCTTCATCCGCCTGCTCAAGTTCGGCCTGCCGGTGCTGGGCTTCGCGCTCTTCGTGCTGCTCGCGCTGGCGCCGCTCGCGCAGAAGAGCGAGGTCAGCTTTCTCCTCGACAAGAACAAGGCCGCCAAGGCGCAGGAGCGGATGCGCGTGGAACAGGCGCGCTACACGGGCTCCAACGACAAGGGCCAGCCCTTCGAGATCGTGGCCAACCAGGCGTTGCAGCAGTCGAGCGCGGTCCGCGTCGTCGACATCAACGGCGTCAACGCCAACCTGGGCCTCGACCAGGGACCGGTGTCGATCACCGCCGACAAGGGTCGTTATGATCTCGACCAACAGAAGGTCGCGGTGCCCGGGGCGGTCAAGGTGCGGGACGCGCAGGGCTACCATCTCGATACCAGCGGGGTCACCGTCGACCTGAAAGGTCGCCAGCTGACCAGCGGCGGCCCGGTGCAGGGCAACATGCGGCTCGGCCAGTTCAGCGCCAATCACCTCTCCGCCGACCTCAACGGCCGCACCGTGACGCTCGCGGGCGGCGCGCGCTTGAAAATCGTCCAGGGCGCGGTCAAGGGTAAGTGATGCGCATTCCCGTGTTCCTGCTGGCCACGATCGGCACCCTCATCGCGGGCGCCACCCTGGCGTCGGCGCAACAGGTTTCCGCACTCAAGGGTCACGACAGCAATGCTCCGGTCGACGTGTCCGCCGATCGCATCGAGGTGCAGGATCGTGCCGACCGGGCGGTGTTCGCCGGCAACGTGCGGGTCAAACAGGCCGAACTGACGCTTGAGTCGGCGCGGCTGACGGTCGCCTATACGAACGGCAACGGGGTCCAGATTCGTCGCCTCGACGCGGCTGGAGGCGTGACGGTTCGCAGCCCGAGCGAGACCGCCCGCGGCGAGTTCGGCGTGTACGACCTCGACCGCAAGCTGATCACGCTCGTCGGCGGCGTGCAATTGAACCGCGATCAATCGCAGATCAGTGGGTCTCGGCTGGTCATCGACCTGACCTCGGGTCGCGCGGTGGTCGACGGCGGCGCGCCGGGGGTCGGCGGTAGCGGCGGTCGGGTCACAGGTCACTTCACTGTTCCGCAGCGCAAGAGCTAGAGTGAACGAGGCCGCGCTTCTTGAACGCGCCCCGGACGGCGAAGCGGTCGTTCGCGGGCTTGAAGTCCGGTCGATCGCCAAGGCCTACGACAAGCGTGCCGTCCTCCACGACGTCAGCCTGAGCGTGTCGCGCGGCGAGGTGGTCGGCCTGCTCGGGCCAAATGGCGCCGGCAAGACGACTTGCTTCTACTCGGTGATGGGGCTGGTGAAGCCGGATGCGGGCCGGATCATCCTTGACGGAGAGGACATCACCAGCCTGCCGATGTACCGCCGTGCCGTGCTCGGGCTCGGCTATCTGCCGCAGGAAACGTCGATTTTCCGTGGCCTCACGGTGGAGCAGAACATCCGCTCGGTGATCGAGATCGCCGAGAGCGACAAGGGCCGCCGCGCCGCCCGGTTGGAGCAGCTGCTGCGCGAGTTCGGTCTCGAGCGCCTGCGCAATTCGCCGGCCATGGCCCTGTCGGGCGGAGAGCGGCGGCGCTGCGAGATTGCCCGCGCGCTCGCTGCCGATCCCTCGATCATGCTGCTCGACGAGCCGTTTGCCGGTATTGACCCAATCTCGATCTCCGACATCCGCGATCTGGTGAAGGATCTCAGGCAGCGCGACATCGGCGTGCTGATTACCGACCATAATGTTCGCGAGACGCTCGACATCGTCGACCGGGCCTGCATCATTTACGGTGGCCAGGTGCTGTTCCAAGGCAGCCCGGAAGCGCTTGTCGCCGACCAGGACGTGCGTCGCCTCTACCTTGGCGAAAGCTTTGCGCTGTAAGAACTTCCATCGACGGACAACGTGCCGGGTTGATGGGAGTGCAGTAGCAACGTTCGATGGGTCTCGGTCCGCGCCTCGACATTCGCCAGTCTCAATCGCTGGTCATGACCCAGCAGCTGCAGGCGGCAATCAAGCTGCTTGCCCTGTCGAATCTCGAAGTCGAGGCGTTCATCGCCGAAGAGCTCGCCAAGAACCCGCTGCTGGAGGCGCGCGGCGGCGAGAATTCCAGCGAGACCGTCGTCATCACGACCGATCGGGAGACGGGCGACGAAGCCCCCGAACCGACCGGTTCGGATGAGCTGATCAGGGCCGGTGATGACAGCGCCCTCGACATGGACTGGCGTCAGGCAGCGTTGGACAGCGACAGTCTGGCCGATGTCGGCGGCAGTGGCGGCAGCGACGACGCATTCGACTTCGACCGGCTAGCGGCGTGCCAGACGGGCTTGTGCGAGCACCTCGTCATGCAGCTGCAGGGGGCGGGAAGCCTCAGGGAACCCGCCGAAGCGATCGTGCGTGAACTCGACGAGACCGGCTATCTCCTGACTCCACTGGAGGCGATCCAGGCGGCAACGGGAGCAAGTCGCCCAGAGCTGACGAGCGCGCTTCGGCTGGTCCAGTCACTCGATCCCGCCGGCGTCGGCGCCCGCAACCTCGCCGAGTGCCTGAC
>CAXSDY010000041.1:0-17754 GCA_964235835.1 uncultured Sphingomonadaceae bacterium
GCTGAAAAGGCCTTGGAAGCCGGGGTCGACGGGCTGATCGTCGTTACCCAAGGCGCAGGAGGCCACACCGGTACGATCAATCCCTTCGCGCTGCTGAACGAGATACGCGCCTTCTACGACGGACCGATCGCACTTGCCGGCTGTATCAGCACGGGCCGGGACGTTCTCGCCGCGCAGGCGATGGGCGCCGACTTCGCTTACATGGGGACCCGGTTCATCGCCACCGACGAATCGCTGGCTTCGCCAGGCTACAAGGCAATGCTTGTGGCCGACAGTGCTGCCGACGTGTTCTTCACAGCCTCGATGGACGGAGCGCCTTGCAATTTCTTGACCCGGAGCCTGATCGATGCGGGGGTCGACCTCGACCTGCTTCGCACCACCCTTCCCGGCAAGGTCATCTCGTCCAAGGAGACGGCGAAGAAGTGGCGCGACATCTGGTCCGCGGGACAAGGGGTTGGCAGCATCGACGGGGTCCTGCCGGCGCGAAGACTCGCCCGGCAACTGAAGGCCGAGTACCACCGGGCGGTTAGCGACTTCGAGACCATGCTTTCGGCCCAACGGCCGGCAGTTGCTTGAGGGTGGAGCCGATGCATCAATACGACATGCTGATCGACGGCCACTGGGTTCAGGCGAGTTCAGGTCAGCGGCTCGAAAGCATCAACCCGTACGATAACGAGGCTTGGGCGACGATCCCGCGCGGGACTGCGGAGGATGCCGACAGGGCGATTCGCGCGGCTCACCGTGCGCTCAAATCGGGGCCGTGGGGCAAGATGCTGGCCGGGCAGCGGGGTGCGCTGATGCGGCGCCTAGCCGACCTGCTCGCTGAGGAAGCCGAGGCGCTGGCGCGTATTGAAACCCGCGATAATGGTAAGTCAATCAACGAAACCAGGGCGCAGTTGCGCGCGATCCCGCCTTATCTGCACTATTATGCCGGGCTTGCCGACAAGGTAGAAGGCACGGCGCCTCCAGCCGATCGTCCCGGTATGTTCGCGTTCACCCGGCGCGAGCCGATCGGCGTCGTTGTCGCGATCGTGCCGTGGAACTCGCCGATGATCCAGGTGATATCCAAGCTCGCACCTGCGCTTGCCGCGGGCTGCACGATCATTCTCAAGCCGTCCGAATACACCTCGGCGACCACGCTCGAGTTCGGTCGCCTCATCGAGGTGGCCGGTTTTCCTCCAGGGGTGATCAATCTCGTCACCGGGCTTGGCGGCGAGATCGGCGAAGCGTTGGTCTCGCATCCGCTGGTCGCCAAAATCGCGTTCACCGGGGGAGAAGCGGGGGGACGCCGCGTCAACGAGATCGCAGCACGCGATTTCAAGCATGTCATGCTTGAATTGGGTGGCAAGTCGGCGAACATCGTCTTCGATGACGCGAAGCTCGACGACGCCGTAAACGGTGTGATCGCAGGCATTTTCGCAGCGTCCGGCCAGACCTGCATAGCGGGCTCACGCCTGCTGGTGCAGAATTCCATCCACGATGTCGTTGTTGAAAGACTGGTGGAAACCGCCGGGCGTGCCCGGATGGGCGATCCGAGTCTTGCCGATACGCAGATCGGGCCGATCACCACCCGGGCGCAATACGATAAGATCCTGGACTATATCGCGATCGCGAGAGACGAGGGCGCAATGTGCGTGCTCGGCGGCGGACCAGCCTCGCGCGGCGGCCAATTCATCGACCCGACGATCTTCACAGGCGTCACCCCGACGATGCGGATCGCGCGCGAGGAGGTTTTCGGTCCCGTGCTGTCCGTGATCCGCTTCGCGGATGCCGCGGAAGCCGTTGCGATCGCCAACGACAGCAATCTGGGCCTCGCCGCGGGCGTATGGACGCAGAACATGGGCCGCGCCTTTTCGGTGGCCGAGCAACTCGAGGTCGGAACGGTTTGGGTAAACACCTATCGAGCCATGGGGGTTTACATGCCGTTCGGTGGCTACAAGCGTAGCGGCATCGGACGCGAGAGCGGCCAGGAGGCGGTCGACGGGTTTCTCCAGACCAAGAGCGTCTGGATGAATTATGGTACGGACACGCCTGATCCTTTCGTGATGCGTATCTGATGGGATCGCCAGCGCCCAAGGCCAGGCGGGAGCCGACTGCCGAAACCTACGATTACGTCATCGTTGGAGCGGGAACGGCCGGATGCATTCTTGCCAACCGTTTATCCGAAAACGCGCGTAACAGGGTGCTGCTGCTGGAGGCCGGGCCTGAGGACGACAGCATGTGGATACGCATCCCCGCCGGGGTGGTCCGCCTGATCGGACCGGGCCGAACCAACTGGGGCTACTTCACCGAACCGGAACCCAATCTCGTCGATCGCCGCATCTACTGGCCTCGTGGCCGGACACTCGGCGGGTCGAGCTCAATCAACGGAATGGTCCATCTCATTGGACATCCGGAAGACTATGATGGTTGGGCGCAGCTCGGGAACACGGGCTGGGGGTGGGAGGACGTGCTTCCCTATTTCGTGAAAAGCGAAGACCAGCAGCATGGCGCCAGCTACACGCATGGCGCAGGCGGGCTCATGCCAGTGCGCGACGTGACGGTCGATGATGAAGCCGGGCGGCTCTTCATCCAGTCCGCGATCGCCGCAGGCCTCCCTTTTCGGCGCGACCTCAACGACGGGGTGCAGGAGGGAGTAGGGCGCGCGCAGGTAACCGTACGCAATGGGCGCCGGTCCTCCGCGTCCAGTGCTTTCCTTGGACCAGCGCGCAGTCGGCCCAACCTTCGGGTGGCCGTCGAGGCGCTCGCTGGAAGGGTGCTGGTCGAGGAGGGGCGCGCAACCGCAGTTCACTACAGCGAGCATGGGGAAGATCACGTGGCGCGCGCGGGCGAAGTGATCCTATGCGGCGGCGTCATCAACTCGCCACAGCTGCTCATGCTCTCGGGAATCGGCCCAGCCGCCAACCTGCGCGATGTCGGCATCGACGTCGTCCACGATTTGCCAGCCGTGGGTGAGAACCTGCAGGACCATCTGTTCGTTCATTGCATCTCCGAGGTCGATCGAAGGCTGTCGCTCAACCACCAGTTGAGCGGTGCCAGGATGTATCTCCACGCCTTGCGCTATTTCATCACCCGGCGCGGTTACCTCAACATCGGCGCCACGCAGGCGACCGCGTTCGTGCGCGTCGGGCCGGGCGCGAGCAGGCCCGACGTCGCCGTGGGCTTTCGCCCGATGAGCGTCGGTCTCGGGAAGAAGGGCTCCGTCGTGCTTGATCCGTTTGCAGGCATCACGGCGTCATGCAGCCTGCTGCGACCGCAGTCGCGCGGCAACATCCGCCTCGCGAGTCGGGATCCTCGTGTTCCGCCATTGATCCATGCCAACTATCTCGACTCCCCTGTTGACCTAACGGTGCTGCGCGGGGCCCTGCGATGGGTCCGCGGGGTCTTCGCACGGCCCCCGCTCGCGGCACATGTCCGGCGCGAGCGTGCTCCTGGTGCCGACATCCAAAGCGATGCTGGGCTAGAGGATTACATCCGTGGAGCGGCGCAATCGAACTACCATCCCGTGGGCACCTGCCGCATGGGCGCGGACAGAGATTCCGTGGTCGATCCGTCGTTGAAGCTGCGCGGCATCGCTGGTCTGCGCGTCATCGATGCTTCGATCATGCCCCGGATCACATCGTCGAACACCAATGCACCGACGATGATGATCGCTGAAAAAGGCGCTGATCTGATCCTCTCCGCCTGCTGAGCCGGACACATGGGCGACCCCCTTGCAAAGGACATGTATGACCGACCTTAAGAACAAGACGATCTTTATCAGTGGCGGCTCGCGCGGAATCGGGCTCGAGATCGCGCTCAGGGCGGCTCGCGACGGTGCCAATGTCGTCATCGCGGCGAAGACCGCGCAGCCGCACCCGTCGCTGCCCGGCACCATCTACACGGCCGCCGAAGCGATCGAGGCGGCGGGTGGACGGGCGCTTCCATTGCTATGCGACATCCGTGAGGAAGGCCAGGTGGAAGCGGCCGTCCGGGCAGCGGTGGACCGCTTCGGTGGCCTCGACATTTGCATCAACAATGCAAGCGCCGTTCGGCTGACTCCGATCCTCGAGACTTCGGTCAAGCGGTTCGACCTAATGCACGGGGTGAACGCGCGGGGCACCTACCTGGTCACGCAGAAGTGTCTGCCTCATCTGCTCAAGGCTGAAAACCCGCATATTCTCGCGATCTCCCCGCCGTTGGAAATGGAAGAGCGTTGGTTCGCGCCGCACGTCGCCTACACGCTCGCGAAATATGGCATGAGCCTGGTAATGTTGGGCGTGGCCGGCGAATTTCGCGGGCGCGTTGGCGTCAACGCGCTATGGCCGCGGACAGGCATCGACACGGCAGCGATGGCCGAGTTCGAGGGCCATGTTGAGACGGGCCACCTGCGCTCACCCGCCATCATGGCCGACGCAGCCTATCTGATCATGACCGCCGACGCTCGTGCGACGACCGGCAACTTCTTCATCGACGACGAAATCCTTGCCGCACACGGGACGACCGACTTGTCAAAATATAATCCCCCTGAGCTGGCCGACGATCTCGATCTGACGCCCGACTTCTTCGTGCCAAGCCTGGCGGAAATCCGAGGCGTGCCCGACCGTCACAACTTCTATCCGGCACGCGCGTAAAAACGCGCCACGGCCCTGCCCGGCTCAGCGGATCTGTATCGCGGCTGCGAACAGCTGGGTAATGTGGCGCAGGCTGGTGTGGAAATCGGCCTGCGACACGGGCCTGCCAAGGCGGTACTTGGCACCGCGCGCGGCAAAGAGCAGCAGCGCGACGACCTCCGCCACGTCGAGCTTGGCGGGCCGTAGATCGACTTTCCCCTGAGCCTGTGCCTCGACGATCAAGCGCGCCAGCCGAGTCTCATAGGAGCGGTCCGCCTCGCCGGCTATGTGACGGCTGATCGAGGACCGGGCCGCCGAGAGTTCGATGAGATGGTCCGAGGCGCCGTAGCGATCGAACATCATCCCGAACCAGGCTTCGACCTGACCATACAGAAGCTCGGTCAGATCGCCCCCGCGTGCTTCTGCTTCGTCGCATAGGCGATTGGCACGGGCGATATTCCGCGTCTGAATCGCGCAGAACAGTGCCTCTTTGCTCTGGTAGTAGAGGTACAACGTGCCCTTCGCGACGCCCGCCTGAGTGGCGATGTCTTCCATCGCGGTACGCCGGTAGCCGAGCTGCGTGAACAGGCGCTCCGCTGCACTCAGGATCGCCACGGCCTTGCCTTGCGGCTCGATCGCATCGTCAGCCATGCGCTATCGTCGCTGCGTCCGAATTCACGGCGGGTCTCTTGGGCAAAACATGACCGGATGACAAGCTCGGTCATCGCCTCGTGGCAAATGCGCGCGCTGCTATGGGATGAGCAGGAACACCGGCAGCGGGGGACCGCCATCGACCTCTTGAAACGTGACGCTGACCCGCTTGCCAATTGCGACGTCCTCGGGCGTGCAGTCGACGACTTGGCTCAGCATCAATGGACCATCGTCTAGCCGGATATAGGCGATCGCATAGGGCCCAGAGGGCGAGCGCGGTACGATCGAATAGGTATAGATCGTGCCGGCACCGTCGCTCGGCTCCCAGAGGGTGTTACCGGACAGGCAGAACGGGCAACGCGCGCGCGGGTGCCAGTGCGGCTGCCCACAGTCGTGACAGCGCTTGATCAGCAGTCGCCGCTCGTGGGCAGCATCCTGAAGCGGTGCGATCTCGTCGTCAGTGCTCTGCACGCCGAGGCGCGGCCGTTGCATCACGTTCGGCACGTTCTACTCCCTTTCCAGGATCAGCGTAGCGGAGCCGTGCCGCAGCCCCAGAGCACCGCCGGTGCCGTGCACCAGCGCTAGGTCGCAGTCCCGCACCTGCACCTTCGGGTGCGCCTCGCCGCGCAACTGACGCACCGCCTCGATGACCTTGGTCATCCCGCCGCGATTGTCGGGATGGTTGTTGCACAGACCGCCGCCATCTGTGTTGACTGGCATGCGTCCGATACCCGAGATCAGTTTGCCATCGGCCACGAACGCCCCACCTTGTCCCTTCTCGCAGAAACCAAGATCCTCAAGCTGTATCAGGACGGTGATGGTGAAACTGTCGTAGATCGAGGCATATTTCACGTCGTTGGGCGTAATGCCCGCCTCCGCAAAGGCCGCCGCGCCCGAGCGACGCCCGGCTGACGTGGTCAGGTCGACATGGCGGCCTCCATCCAGCCCCATATTCGCCTCTCCTGCACCAATGACGCGCACGCGCGGTCGGCCAAGGCTCTTGGCGACCTCTGGCGACGCAACCACCAGTGCGCCGCCGCCGTCGGTGACGACGCAGCAATCAAGGCGGTGCAAAGGATCCGCCACCAGGGGGGAACTTACCACCTCCTCGACGGTGACGATGTTCTGCAGAAAAGCGTGTGGGTTCCACTGCGCATGGTGCGACGCCGCCACTTTGATCCAGGCGAGTTGCTCTGACGTTGTGCCGTATTCGTACATGTGACGCCTCGCGCACATCGCGTAGGCCGACGGCAGAATGACGCCGTACGGCAATTCGAAATCCTCTTCCGGACGGCTGCCGGCGAAGGGCGGCATCGCCACCCGCCCCTTCGCTTGGCGCGGCCGACCAGCGAGCGTGATCAGCGCAATCGAGCATTTGCCGGCAGCGATCGCCTGAGCGGCATGCGATACGTGGAGGATGTAGGACGATCCGCCGGTTTCGGTGCAGTCGAGGTGTCCAACCTCGAGGCCGAGATAGTCGGCCATCGACAAAGGCCCCATGCCGGGCGCGTCTCCGGCGCAGAAATAGCCGTCGACATCGTCCTTCGACAGGCCGGCGTCTGCCAACGCTCCAGCAGCGCATTCGGCGTGAAGTTGAAAGGTGCTCTTATGGGGCGCATCTCGGATCGGGTGTTCGTAAGCACCAGCGATATAGGCCCGTCCGTGGATCGTCATCGGCCGGCTCCCGCCCCAAGGCGGCCGTCGCGTTCGCTACATTCCCTGGCCAGAGAGACGGTGCGACGTGCTTCAGCGAGATGGAGCCGCTCGACCATGGCGCCATCGACGCGCAGGGCCCCTTTTCCATGATTGTCGGGCTGTTCGAAGGCCGAGACAATTGCGCGGGCTCGGGAGACCTGATCGTCGCTCGGAGTGAATGCCGCATTGCAGATCGCGATCTGGCCGGGATGGATGAGCGTACGCCCGTCGCAGCCGAATTCAACGCTTTGGGCGCACGCGGCGGTCAGACCGTCGGGATCATCCAGGCCGTTGAAGACGCCATCGAGCATCGTCAGGCCATGTAACCGGGCAGCGGCGACCGCGACTGACAGGAACGCAAGCAGCGGCGTGCGCGCTGGCGTGAGGACCACACGCATTTCCTTCACGAGGTCATTCGACCCGAAGACAAATGTCGTTAGCGGCGATGTCGTGGCGCTGGCGGCCAGCGCTTCAACCTGGAAGACGGCGCGGCAGGTCTCGATCATGATCCAGAGTTCGGCGCCGGGCCCGATCAAGCCCGCATATCGGTGAACGTCCTCAGGCGTCGAGACCTTGGGCGCGAGCACCGCGTCGAAGCCGGCATCGGCGATCGCCGAGAGATCATCAGCCCCCCATTCGGTCTCCAGGCCGTTCACCCTCACGATCAGCCGGCGGTCCCCGAAACCACCCTCCTTTCCGGCGGCGACGGCCGCGATCCTCGCTGCTGATTTCTCCTCCGGCGCGACCGCGTCCTCAAGGTCGAGGATGACGGCATCGCAATTCAATGAGCGAGATTTCGCCAGTGCCCTTGGACTGCTGGCAGGAAGATAAAGCACGCTGCGAGATAGCTTTGACATGCATCCTCTCTGCTTGCGTTAACACATGCTTGTCAAGCTCGCATGTTCATGCGATGGAATGGCATATGAACCGCGACGCAAACAGCCCCGGACAGGGGTCGACACCACGGAATGGATGCGCGAGCCCCTCATCCTCTCATGTGAGTTTCCCGGGGACAGCGCCCGACGGACAGGTCAAATCGGCTGGCCGTGTGCTCGACATTCTGGAATGGTTTGCCGAGCATCAGCGACCAGCGACGATCCAGGCGCTCGCCTCGGCGCTGGTATTCCCGCATAGTAGCGCGACCGCATTGCTGAATAGCCTGCGTGCCCGCGGCTATCTCGACTATGACGGAGACCACAGGACCTTCGTACCCAACGCCCGGTTGCTTCGATTGACCAATTGGCTTGGCGAGGAGCCGACTCAGATGGGGCGGATCCTTCGGCTGCTCGAAGACGTCCGAGAAGCAGTCGGAGAGGCGGTGTTCCTCGCCACGCGGGAAGGCGGCGAGGTCCGCTACGATCAGGTTCTCCTGTCGCCGGCGCCGCTCCAGATGGTGATTCAGCCCGGCACCCGCCGTCCGCTTCATCGCACCGCCACCGGGATCGTCCTGCTGGGCGCCCTGCCGATGGCGGAGCGCATCGCTGCGCTGACACGCAGCATCGCTAACGAGCCCGAAGACGAGCAGAGCGACCGCATGGTGAGCGCGCTGAGGGCCAGCGAGCAGGCGCGTCGCACTGGCTGGTACGAAAGCGGAGGGAGCATGAGCGCCGGGCTGAGCGTCATCGCGGCCCGGATGGGGCAGCTGCGCGGGCTTGGCGACCTGTCGATTGGCATTGGCGGCCCGGTCGAACGCGTCGCCGACAAACGAGACGCCATTTTGACCCTCCTCGAAAAGGTCACCGGCAACACGCTGGTTCGGCCCCTGCCTTGAGCCACCCCACGGGAGAGAACCATGTTACCCGACATTCTGGAAAAGGCGGTGTTGTGGCCAAAGGGCCACCTGTTCGAAGACTTCCATGTTGGACAGCGCTTTGATCATCACTGGGGCCGAACCGTCATCGAGGCAGACGCGACGCTGTTCTCGACACTCACGCTGTCGTTCAACCCGCTCTACTTCAACCGCGTTTATGCCCGGGCGCTCGGCCACCCCGATATCGTGGTTAACCCGCAGCTGGTATTCAACGTGACGCTGGGACTCAGCGTTCAGGATCTGAGCGAAATTGGCGGCTTCTTCCTGGGCGTGTCGAATCTCGTCTACCATTGCCCGGTCTATCCCGGAACGACCATCGTGGCCCGCAGCGAAACGGTCGAAACGCGCGTATCGGCTCGCGATCGCGACAAAGGAATCGTCACCTGGCACACTGAGGGTTTTGACGAGCATGGCAAGCGGCTGATCGACTTCCGTCGATCCAACTTCGTGCGGGTCCGCACGCCATCCGCGCCCCAGGCCGCGTGACTATGGACCGGCTGCAAATCGCTGCCCTCACGGGCAAAGACAATTATTTCGAGAACTTCGTCGAAGGCGCTGTGTATCGCCATGCCCGCGGCAAGACGATATCGCCTCTTGAAAACGTCCTTATCACCAACCTGGTGATGAACACTGCCGATGCGCATTTCAACGAGCACCGGATGGGCGACACGCCGATCGGGACTATTCTGAGCTATGGCGGCGTCAACTTCTCGCTTGTGTTGGGGCTGGCGAGCCAGGACTGCTGCGAGAACGCTCTTGCAGAACTCGGGCTGGACAACATCAAGCTGATGAAGTCGGTTGTCCACGGCGACACGCTTTACGCCTATAGTGAAGTGCTCACGACCCGTGATGCCGATCGAGACGACGCCGGCATCGTTGAGTTCCGACACTATGGGATCAATCAGCGCGATGAGCAGGTCGCCCAGGTTGACCGCCGCGTGCTCATCAAGCGGCGGTCGCATTGGTGCGCGCCATGACCCGCGCCGCCATTCCCCACACGCAAACGGGACCAGCCATATGACCAGACCTCAACGCCTCCGTCGCTCGCAGCTCTCCGTTCCGGGCAGCAGCGAGAAAATGCTTGCCAAGGCCGCACAGTCGGGGGCCGATCATGTGTTCTGCGATCTCGAAGACGCAGTTGCCCCAAGTGCGAAGGTGGCGGCGCGAGACACTATCGCCCACGCGCTTAACAATCTTGATTGGGGTAAGAAGACGCGATGCGTCCGCGTGAACGACATCACGACCGAATGGTGTCACGACGACATCATCACGGTGGTTACCGCAGCCGGCGCGAACATCGACACGATCATGCTGACCAAAGCCAAGTCAGTCTCGGATGTGTTGTTCGCCGATGCGCTGCTGGGGCAGCTCGAGCAGAAGCTGAAGCTCGACCGTCCGATTGGCATCGAGGTGCTGATAGAGGAAATCGAAGGGCTGCAGGTCGTCAACGAGATCGCCCGTTGCTCGCCGCGCATGGAGGCAGTGATCTTCGGCATGGGTGACTATTCGGCCGCGCAGGGGATCGATCCCGCGGCGATGTCTGGCGGAGCGGAGGATTACCCCGGCGACATCTATCATTACGCGCGCTTCCGCATCGCCATGGCGGCGCGTTCGGCCGGGATCGACGGCGTTGACGGCCCGTATGTGAGCTTCAAGGACGACGCAGGTTACCGGGTCGAAGCCAAGCGCGCGCGCGCGCTCGGCTTGGTCGGCAAATGGGCGATCCACCCTTCTCAAATCCAGCCTGCACTTGAGGTTTTCTCCCCCCATGCGGACGAGGTGGCGCGCGCGCGGCGATGGTCAGCAGCTTACACGGAGGCTGAAGCAAGAGGACTCGGCGCGGTGCAGATGGACGGGGTCATGCTCGACGTGGCGGTCATCCGACTCGTCAAGAACACCCTCGTCACGGCCGATCTGATTGGCATGTAAATGATTGGAGTGACGTCGAATGTCTGAAGCGGGCGGCCGGACTACCGGCTATATGACCGAAGAGCGTATGATGATTCGGGAGACTGCACGTGAGTTTACGCGCGGTGAAGTGCTTCCCGTTGCTAACAGGCTTGATCCCGAGCATGGGGATATCCCAGCCGAACTGATCAAGAAACTCGGCGACATGGGTTATTTCGGTATCCTCATACCAGAGGACCTCGGCGGCCTTGGCTTGGGTGCGTTCGAATATTGTTTGGTAGCGGAAGAGTTGGCGCGCGGGTGGATGAGCGTCGCGAGTCTGATCGCGCGCGGGAATGAATTCCACAAGATGGTCCCGGGAATTGGCGAGCAGCGCCTAGAGCGGATCGCGGCAATGGCGCAAGGACAGTATCTCGGGGCGTTTGCCATGTCCGAGCCTAATGTCGGCTCCGATGTTGCCGCCATATCTTGCAAAGCTGTACGCGAAGGCGACGAGTGGGTCATCACTGGTAATAAATATTGGTGCACCTTCGCGGACGGGGCCGATTTCATTCAGGTGATCTGCCGTACTTCGCCGATCGAGGACCCTGTCCGTCGCCATCAAGGCTTGACTGCGATTCCGGTTGAAAAGGAGAAGGGCAGCTTTCCGCCGAATCTGTCCGGATCTCCAATACCGAAAATCGGTTACTTCGGCTGGAAGACCTACGAGCTTCGGTTCGAGGGTTTGCGCGTGCCGTGTACGACCCCTGACTCGGAAGTCGGACGAGGGTTCTACTTCGTTGCGTCGAGCATGGAGACCGCGCGTGCCCACACTGCTGCCCGCTCGATCGGCCTAGCACAGGGCGCGCTTGAGGATGCGATCGCCTACGCCAAAGAACGCGAGCAGTTCGGCAAGCCAATCGCCGAATTCCAGGCTATTCGCTTCAAGATCGCGACGATGGCGACCGAGATCGAAGCCGCCCGCCAGCTCATGTACTTCGTTTGCGACGCGATCGATTCCGGCCGCCGCTGCGACAAGGAAGCATCAATGGTCAAGTATTTCGCCGCCGAGATGGCGGAACGCGTGACCAGCGAAGCGCTGCAAATCCTTGGGGGCGCAGGTTACACCACGCACCACGCAGTCGAGCGATATTGGCGGGACGCCCGCCTGACTAAGATATTCGAGGGTAGTTCCGAAATCCAGCAACGGATCATCTCGGACAATCTTCTCGGCCGTTGAGGCGAGCTTGCCGAACGTGGCCGGCCGCTGGGCTTGCCTTAGCTCGGGTTCAACAAGGGGATTCAGCCTCGTCTATGATGCCTGCGACGAAGCGCTTTCGCCTCCTCGTTATCGTCGGCTTGGAGAGAGCGATCGGGCGAACTTGTTCACGGTGCAACTCGCCGCATCGTGGCAAAGCCGAGCGTGTTTGGTCGCCTGCACATAGTGAACGAAGGGTAGTATCATGCGGACACGAGTCACTGAGCTCTTCGGTATCGAACACCCGATCATTCAGGGCGGCATGCATCATGTTGGGCTGGCGGAACTCGCCTCTGCCGTGTCGAACGCAGGCGCCCTGGGTATCATCACGGGTCTGACGCAGCCGACTCCCGAACTCCTCAAGCTGGAAATCGAGCGTTGTCGCTCGATGACGGACAAGCCATTCGGCGTGAACCTGACGTTCCTTCCCTCTGTGCAGCCACCCGACTACCCGGGCTACATCCGCGTGATAATCGAAACCGGCGTCAAGATCGTCGAAACGGCAGGCAACAATCCGCAGCACTGGCTACCTGCTCTTCAGGAAGCCGGGGTTCTCGTTATCCACAAGTGCACTTCGGTCCGCCACGCGCTCAAGGCTGAAGCAATCGGGTGCGACGCGGTCAGCGTCGATGGGTTCGAGTGCGGGGGACATCCGGGCGAGGACGACGTCCCGAACATGATCCTGCTTCCCCGCGCCGCCGACGAACTTTCTATTCCGTTTGTTGCGTCCGGCGGGATGGCCGATGGGCGATCGCTCGTCGCAGTCCTCGCGATGGGCGCATCGGGAATGAATATGGGTACTCGTTTTATCGCGACCAAAGAGGCCCCAGTTCACTCGAACGTGAAGAACGCAATTCTATCGGCTTCCGAACTCGACACTCGGCTAGTGATGCGGGGGCTGCGGAACACGGAACGTGTGCTAGCCAACGCAGGCGTTGAGCGACTGCTCGAGAAGGAACGCGCGTTGGGTGAGGCGGTCACGTTCAAGGACATCGCGCCCGAGGTTGCCGGCATCTACCCCCGGGTCATGAAGGATGGCGAGATGGATGCAGGCGCATGGAGCTGCGGGATGGTTTGCGGCTTGATCAACGATGTTCCCTCCGTAGAGGATTTGATCAGCCGGATCATGGGCGAGGCGCGCGAGATCATTCGGCAGCGGCTCTGCGGCTTTCTGCACGATGAGGATATCTAGGCAAAAGCACTGGACAGCATCATGTCGCAGGAACAAGGGAAAAGCCTGCCTGGCCGTTCCTTCATTGCACCGTTGAAAACTGCGACTGCCATCGATCATTGCAAAAAGCGGCTATGGTCTACTTTGATAAAAGCTGAGGGTTAGCCGCAGCACATTCGCCTTCAACGACCAAGAATGGCGCTCTAGCTTGGCCTTCAGCAGAATGAAGTCGAACAACTCGACTCGGGCAGGAGAGGGTCATGCGAGCTGGATTTATCCGGTACGGGCTACTGGCGTCTACTACTCTTCTAGCGGCTACTTCCACCGCCAGTGCAGCGATGGCGGAAGGACATTCCCCGCTTCCCGCAGCAGCAACGGTCCCGCCGACCAGTGGGCGGGTAGGCAGGGCGGAAGCCTCCCGGCAAGCGGACGGAAACAGCCAAGCCGACATCGTTGTTACCGGCACGCTGATCTCTAATCCGAACCTCCGCTCGGCTTCGCCGGTGAGCGTCATTGGGCAGAACGAAATTCAGCTTCGGCAGTCGAACACTGCGGAAGAAGTTCTGCGCAATCTGCCTGGCGCGGTGCCCAGCATCGGCTCTTCGGTCAACAACGGGAACAATGGAGCGGCATTCGTCGATCTCCGCGGCCTCGGACCCTCGCGCAACATCGTCTTGCTTGATGGGCAGCGTATCGTTCCCAGCGGGCTAGAAGGGCGCGTCGATCTCAACAACATTCCGCTTGCCTTGATCGAGCGGGTCGAAAGTCTGACGGGAGGCGCGGCCACGACTTACGGTGCCGACGCCGTTTCGGGCGTGGTAAACTTCATCACACGCAAAAACTTCCACGGAGTTGAGGCGACCGTATCCGAGCAGAGCACCGAGAGCGGCGACGGGAATTACCTGCGCGGGGACTTGATTGTCGGATCGAATTTCGGCGACGGACGGGGCAATATCGTAATCTCGGCGGGATATCAACATTCACAAGCCGTGTCGCAGGCGTCCCGCGACTATTCGTTCCAAAGTATTGAGTCCTACTCCGGAGGAATTCTGGGCAACGCCAACACAGTGCCCGGTCGATTTACGATCGGCGCTGCAACCCAGCAGATTAATCCTGCTACCGGCGCGCTCGTCCCAACCTACGCGCTCTACAATCAAAACCCGTATAACCTCTTTCAGACCCCCTTTCAGCGATATAATGCGTTTGGTGCCGCCCATTACAAAGTGTCGGATACCGTGCAGGTGTACGCAAGGGGACTCTATTCACGCAACACCGTGAAGGTCGTAATTGCGCCTTCCGGGTCTTTCGCCACGACCCTCAACATTCCTTACAGCAACCCCTATCTGCCACTAGCCGCGCGCAATCAGTTCTGCGCTGCAAATGGCCTTACATCGGTCCAGTGCGCCGCTGCGGCCGCGGCCACGAGTCCGGCCGATCCGAACTTCAGGACATTCGCGAGCGACGTTTCAAGGCGTATGCCCGAGGTCGGTCCACGCAAGCGAACGTTCGTCACGAAGATCTACGACATTCGCGCGGGTGTGAACATCGGCATCACCCACGCCATCAATCTAGATATCTCCGGTCAATACGGCGACTCGCAAGACACTACGACGTTCGAGGGGTTCGTCCTTGCTTCGCGGCTACGTGCAGCCGCTTACGCAAGCAACGCGACAACTTGCCTGAGCGGTGCGCCAAGAGGAGCCGGGCTGACCGAGGGTTCCGGGTGCGTTCCGGTGAACCTCTTCGGTCCCGATGGCTCAATCACGCCGGATCAGGTTCCCTACCTCACTGCGAGCAGCTTCTCGACAGTAGAGACCACGCTCGCGCAAGGGAGGGCACTGCTCAGAGGAGACTTCGGTACGACTACACCATGGTCGGGCGTGCCAATCAGTTTTGCAATCGGGGCCGAGCACCGGAAGTACACGGCGAAACAAGATTCTGACCCATTGTCGAAGACGGTCGGCGAGCTTCAGGGATCTTCAGGAGCAATCCCGAAGATCGTCGGAGGCTATAAGGTCTATGAGGCGTACGGAGAGCTCATTGCGCCCATCGTCGCCAATCAGCCCTTGCTCAAGAGCTTCACGGTCGAAGGCGGTCTGCGCCTTTCAAGGTACGAAATCGCCGCGCCAGGGTCACCTTCGTTCAGCACGAAGACGTACAAGGGGGCCGCGACCTGGGAACCGGTGAGCGGGATCAAGCTGCGTGGTAATTATCAGCGTGCAGTGCGTGCTCCCAACATCGGCGAGTTGTTCACGCCCGCGACAGCGCCGCGGACGACCGTCCCCCGCGATCCGTGCGCCGGACCGGCACCGACGACCAATGTAGACCTGCGAGCCATTTGCCTGGCACAGGGCGCGCCACTGGCATCGATCGGACAGATCCTGACGCCAATCGGCGGCGGCGCGGCATCGACGGTCAGCGGCAATCCTAAGCTCAAGCCCGAAACTTCGGACAGCGTGACCTTCGGCGCCGTCCTGCAGCCTAGCTTTATTCCGGGGCTTTCGATTTCCGCCGATTACTACCGCATCAAAATCAGAGACGCCATTACCACCCCCACCGCTGGCGACCTCGTGGCGCTGTGTTTCGGCACGATTACCGCCGCGAGTGCAACGTCGGCGTCATGCGCCTTGTTCGGCCGGAATCCCGTCACCGGCGGGCTCGACGGCGACCCCGCAACTACGCGGGGCCTAGTCTTCGCTTTCGGTAATCTCGGTACCCTGTTGACCGACGGTATCGATTTCGAAGTGAACTACCATCGGAACCTGGGGTTTGCCAGGCTCGCCTTGAACTTCGATGGCAATTGGACGCATCGCTCGCGTTTTCAGGCTACTCCAGTCTCGCGAAATCGCGAATGCGCCGGCTACTACAGCACGAACTGCGGCTTGAGCGGGACCATCCAGCCTAAGTTTTCGTGGAACAGCCGCGCGTCACTAGGTTTCAAAGCAGTTGACGTCTCTCTGCTGTGGCGGCACATCGACAAGAACGAATTTGAGCCGCAGCAGTACGCCGACACGCTGGCAACCGCGCTGGCATCGCCTGCGACATGCCCCGATCCGACCGGCGCAGATCCGCGCAACTGTATAATCCAGCCGGGTTTTCGCCGCATCAGGGCTTATAATTACTTCGACAGTTCGCTTCGCTTCGCCGTAACGTCCGTTTTGAAGCTGACACTGACAGTGACAAACTTGTTTAACAAGAAACCGCCCATCGTCGGGCAAACCGTCGGCACGACGACCTATAACAGCGGCAACACCTATCCCACGACATATGATGCATTGGGTCGCCGCTTCGCCGTCGGCGCGAGCGTCGCTTTCTGATGTCCGGGACAGCGGTGCTCCTTCGCTCCTTAAGCGGGAAAGCGAATCGTTCATGAGCTCCCGGCCCACCGCCGATCGTCGACCTGCAAGGCGCACGCAGATCGGCGTTCTCGTCATTCTTCTGTCTGCCTATATTCTCAACTTCGTGGACCGGCAGCTGATGGGTGTTCTCGCGTCATCGATCAAACGCGACCTGGTGCTGAGCGACACCGAACTCGGCCTGCTCGGCGGTCTAGCATTCGTGCTCCTCTACAGCGTCGTAAGTGTTCCTATTGCCTCTCTTGCCGACCGTTACAGTCGAATAAAGATTATCTCGGCGGCAGTGTTCCTTTGGAGCGGTCTTACCGCGCTCTGCGGGACGGCAGCGGGCTTTGTGCAACTTTTCGCATGCCGCGTGGGCGTTGGGATAACCGAAGCAGGCGGTATTGCGCCGTCATATTCCCTGATCTCCGACACTTTCCTGCCGTCGCAACGGGCGCGGGCGCTTTCGGTATTGATGTTCGGCATCCCCATCGGCTCCGCGCTTGGCGTATTCTTCGGCGGATGGATCGCGAGCGCACTCGGCTGGCGGATGACGTTCGTTGTGGTAGGCCTGGCCGGCGTCGCCGTTGCTCCCTTGGTGCGCTGGGGAATCAACGAACCCGCTCGCGGAGGACTCGACAAGGCCCCGGGGGGAGCCGAAAGCATCAGCCTGCGTCATAAGTTCGCGTTCATCACCCGTAAGCCGAGCTTCTGGTTCCTGTCCTTCGGCGCCGCTTCCTGCCAGGTCATCACCTACGGATCTTTCTTCTGGCTGCCGTCGATGTTCCAGCGGTCCTTCGGACTTAGTGTGTTCCATGTCGCGGTTTATTTCGGAAGCGTAGTGCTCATCGGCGGGATGATTGGCATTGCATCGGGTGGCTTCGTTGCCGACCGGATTGGGCGCGATCGGCCTGGAGCGTACGCCCTCGTGCCAGCCGGCGCATTTCTGATCGCCGTGCCGGTCTACCTGCTGGCTCTCTCGACGACCTCGCTCGTTGCGGCTTGGCCGTTGTTCGCCATCGCGCAGGCGTTCGCTATAGCCTGGCCGGCCCCCATCGTTGCGGCAACCCAGCAGATCGTGCCGGCGTCCATGCGCGCGACCACTTCTGCGAGTTACCAGACCATCGCCAACCTGGTTGGCCAAGGTTGTGGAACCCTGGTCATCGGGATGATGTCGGACCTGCTGACACCGCGTTTCGGTACGGACTCGCTCCGTTGGTCGATCATCTTCGGGCTGGTGTTCTACTTGATCGCAGCCGCGCTGTTTTGGGCTGCGTCGCGAAATCTGCACCGCGACTGGCACCGCTGACCGATCGGCGGCTCGCGTTTTCACTGATGCTGCTGATTGCAAC
>CAXSDY010000042.1:0-17532 GCA_964235835.1 uncultured Sphingomonadaceae bacterium
CGGCACATCAGCTTCGAACAATTGTCCGACGTGATGGCGTTCCGCGTGATCGTCGAGGGAGTCGAGGATTGCTACCGCGCACTCGGCCAGATCCACGAACGGTGGCCGATGGTCCCTGGCCGCTTCAAGGACTTCATCTCGACGCCCAAGCGCAACGGCTACCGCTCGCTCCATACGTCCGTCATCCACGACAGCAAGATGCGGATCGAAATCCAGATCCGCACGCGCGAGATGCATCTCCAGGCCGAACGCGGTCTGGCCGCGCACTGGGCCTACAAGGAAGGCAAGCCCGCTGCCGAGGTGAAGGTGCCGTGGATCTCCGATCTGGTCGAGATCCTCGACCACGCCGCCAGCGCCGAGGAGCTCCTCGAGCACACCCGCATGGCGATGTACCAGGACCGGATCTTCGCCTTCACGCCCAAGGGCGAACTGATCCAGCTGCCGAAGGGAGCGACGCCGGTCGACTTCGCCTACGCGGTCCACACCGACCTTGGCGACCAGACGGTCGGCGCCAAGGTCAACGGCCGCGTCGTTCCCCTCCGAGCGCTGCTCGACAACGGCGACCAGGTCGAAATCCTCGTGTCCAAGGGCCAGCATCCCCAGCCGTCCTGGCTGCGCTTCGTCACGACCGGAAAGGCGCGTGCCGGCATTCGCCGCTTCGTCCGACACAAGGAACGCGATGAGAACATCCTGCTTGGCCGCAAGATCTACGAGGAGCTGGTCGAGCGTTTGCCGGCGCCGCTCGCGCCCGAGGCGCTGCCGCGCGCGGTCAAGAAGCTCAAGCTGGAGGACGCCGATTCGCTCATGCTCGCCATCGCCAAACGGCGCTTCGGCGACGAGGCGCTGATGGAAGCGCTGATGCCCGGTTCGACCGGCGGGGACATCGCCCCGCGTCCCCCGGCGCAGCGTACGGCAATCTCGATCAAGGGCCTGACCCCCGGCGTTGCCTACACCCTCGCGCAATGCTGCCACCCGGTGCCAGGCGATCGCATCGTCGGCCTGCGCCGCGAGGACGAGAGCATCGAGGTTCATGCGATCGGCTGCGACACGCTGGCCAGCGGCACCGATGCGGACTGGCTCGATCTCGCCTGGGGCGACGGCTCGGATGGCGGCACCGCGCGCCTGTCGATCATCCTGCGCGACGTGCCGGGCGCGCTCGGTACGATGGCCGGTGTGCTCGGCACCAAGGGCGCGAACATCGTCAACCTTCACCTGATCCACCGTGACGGCAGCTTCCACACATTCCACGTCGACGTCGAAGTTCACGACCTCGCGCACCTCCACGTGATCCTCGCCGCCCTGCGCGACGCGGACGCGGTCTCCAGCGCGCAGCGGATTTGACCCCGGCTGACCTCTCCCCGCCCAGCCGCTAGGATGCTAGCAGCCGCAGCAATGGCCCGCGCCGACGCCCCGCCCGTGACGCCGATGATGGCGCAATACCATCGGCTGAAGGGGCAGGCGGGCGACGCCCTGCTGTTCTACCGCATGGGCGACTTCTTCGAACTCTTCTTCGAAGATGCGAAGGCGGCCGCGGCGTGCCTCGACATCGCCCTGACCAGGCGCGGCGAGTCGGGCGGGGAGCCGGTCCCGATGTGCGGCGTCCCGGTCCATTCGGCCGACGCCTACCTGGCCCGGCTGATCCGCGGCGGTCACCGCGTGGCGATCGCCGAGCAGGTCGAAAGTCCCGCCGAGGCACGCCGCGCGCGGGGTGCGAAAGCGCTCGTCGATCGGGAGATCGTCCGTCTGGTCACCCCGGGCACCCTGACGGAGGACGTGCTGCTCGACAGCGCCGCCGCCAACTGGCTCGCGGCGATCGCGCGTGACGGCGACGAGTGGGGCATCGCCGCGGCCGATATCTCGACCGGCCGGTTCGAACTGGTCGCCTGTGGAGTGGGTGAGCTCGCGGCCGAACTCGCGCGGCTCGCGCCCGCCGAAATCATTGCGGACCGGCCGATCCCCGGCATCGCGACTCGTCCTGGCAAGGGTGGCTTCGATCACCGCACGGGCGAACGCTCGCTTGCCGCCCGCTTCCGCGTTGCGACACTCGACGGCTTCGGCACGCCCGGGCTCGCCGAGCTCGGCGCCGCGGGCGGGCTGCTGGCCTATCTCGACGCCACACAGAAGTCCGCGGTGCCGTTTCTCGCCGCACCCCGCCGGATCGCGCGGTCCGCTCACATGGCGATCGATCCGGCGACCCGCGACAGTCTCGAGATCCTGCCTGGGCGTGAGGATCGGCGTGGCGGCACCAGCCTGCTGGGGGCGGTCGACCGCTGCGTGACCGCCGCCGGCAAGCGCCTCCTCGCTGCCGACCTTGGCGCCCCCCTGACCGATCGCCGCGCGATCGAGGAACGGCTCGCGCTCGTCGCCTGGTTCCACGACGGCCCATTGCGGCGGGCCCGGACGAGGGATGCTCTGCGAGCCATGCCCGACCTCGCCCGCGCGCTGGGTCGGCTGGTCGCGGGCCGCGGCAGCCCGCGCGACCTTGCCGCCCTGCGCGACGGGTTGGCCGCGGCCGCCGCCCTCCGCCGGGCGCTTGACAACGAACCCGAGCACCCGCGTCTGCTCGACGGCCTGCTTCCGGCGCTGAACGGTCACGACCCTCTGGTCGAGCGGCTCACCGCGGCGCTCGTCGTTTCGCCGCCGCTCGATTCTTCGAAGGGTGGCTGCATCGCCGATGGATTCGACCCTGCGCTCGACGAACTGCGTGCCGCGGCGTCGGACGGCCGGCGCGCCATCGCGGCCCTCGAAGCCCGCTATCGCGAACTGACCGGCGTCGGCTCGCTCAAGGTTCGCCACAACGCGGTGCTTGGCTACCATGTCGAGGTCTCCAGCCGGCACGCCGACGCGCTGTTGACGCCCCACAGCGGCTTCACGCACCGCCAGACGATGGCCGGCGCGGTGCGGTTCAACGCGCCCGATCTCCACGCCGAAGCGAGCCGCGTGATCGAGGCCGGGGCGCACGCCCTCGCCGCCGAAGCCCGCCACCTCGAAGCGCTCACCGCGCAAGCCGTCGCCGCGGCAAGCGACATCGCCGCAACGGCGGATGCGATCGCCCGACTCGACGTCGCAGCCAGTCACGCAGAGCGTGCCGCGGAAGGCCAATGGTGCCCGCCGCAGCTCGTCGATCACCCCTGCCTGGAGCTCACCGCCGCGCGGCATCCCGTGGTGGAGGCGGCGCTTGCGGCGGCGGGGCAGCGGTTCGTCGCCAACGACGTCGCGCTCGGCCCGCACGATCGGCTGTGGCTGATCACGGGACCGAACATGGGCGGCAAGTCGACCTTTCTGCGCCAGGTCGCGGTCGCCGCCCTGCTCGCGCAGGCGGGCAGCTACGTCCCGGCGGCCAGTGCGCGCATCGGGATCGTCGACCGGCTGTTCAGCCGGGTCGGAGCCGCCGACAATCTCGCTCGCGGACGATCGACCTTCATGGTCGAGATGGTCGAGACCGCGGCCATCCTCGCTCAGGCAACCCCGTCCTCGCTCGTCATTCTCGACGAGATCGGGCGTGGCACCTCGACCTATGACGGACTGGCGATCGCCTGGGCCGTGGTCGAGGCGATGCACGATGGCGTCCGCGCGCGCACCCTGTTCGCTACTCATTACCACGAGTTGACCCGGCTCGCCGGCCGGCTCGACGCATTGTCGCTGCACCATGTGCGTGCGCGCGAATGGAAGGGCGATCTCGTCCTGTTGCACGAACTCGCGGCCGGTGCGGCGGACCGCAGCTATGGCATCGCCGTCGCGCGGCTCGCCGGAGTGCCGCCGGCGGTCCTGAGCCGGGCAAAGGCAGTGCTGGCCAAGCTGGAGGCAGGGCGCGATGCCACCGGCGGGATCGCGGCCGGCCTGGACGACCTGCCCTTGTTCGCAGCCGCGTCAGCCGCGCGCGTCGACTGCAAACCGGACCCGCTTTCCGCGGCGCTCGCCAGCATCGATCCCGATACGCTGACCCCGCGCGAAGCCTTGGATGCGCTTTACGCGCTCAAGCGGGCCGCTGGGGAGCATGACCTGTGACCGAACTCCTCGTCGGCCGCCGCCGCACGATCATCGACCGCGGTGCGATCGCCGACCGACTCGACGCCCTTCCCGACACCCCGCGCCTGACAATCGACGCGACCGCCATTCTTCGTACTGCGCTGGACGCGGGCCGCGACGAGATCGCGAGCCGCGTCGCCGCGACCCCCAACCGCGGGCGGGCGCATGCGGCAGCCTACGCGTTCCTGGCCGATCAGATCGTCCGACTGGCCTTCGATTTCGTCACCGCCCGGACGTTCCCCAATTCTAACCCCACCGCGTCGGAGCGGATCGCTTTGGTCGCCCTCGGCGGCACGGGGCGCGGCGAAATGGCCCCGTTCAGCGACCTCGACCTGATGATGCTCATCCCGGCGGGGCGCGCGCCCTGGTGCGAACAGGTGGTCGAGGCGCTGCTCTACATCCTGTGGGACCTCAAGCTGAAGGTCGGGCAGTCAGTCCGCACCCCTGCCGAGACCATCGCCCTGGCCAAATCGGACATGACCATCCGTACGTCCCTCCTCGAAGCACGCTTCCTGTGGGGCGACCAGCAGCTGTCGGACGAGACCGCCGCCCGCTTCCGGCGCGAGGTCGTCACCGGCACGGCGCGGGAGTTCGTCGGGGCGAAGCTCGCCGAGCGCGACGAGCGGCACAAGCGGATGGGCGACAGCCGCTATGTCGTCGAGCCCAACGTCAAGGACGGCAAGGGCGGCCTGCGCGATCTCCACACGCTCTACTGGATCGGCAAATATGTTCACGGCGTCAATCAGCCCGCCGACCTGGTCGGTGCCGGCCTGCTCAGCAATGAGGAGTATCGCCGGTTCGAGCGGGCCGAACGTTTCTTCTGGTCGGTCCGCTGCCATCTTCACCTCGCCGCGGGCCGGGCAGAGGAACGCCTCGGGTTCGATCGTCAGCGGGAGATCGCCGCGGCGATGCGCTATGCCGACCGACCCGGCAAAAGCGCCGTCGAGCGCTTCATGCAATTCTACTTCCTCAACGCCAAGACGGTGGGCGACCTGACCGGCGTGTTCCTCGCCCAGCTCGACGAGCAGCTTGCCCGCCGCGGGCGCCGCTTCGCCTTGCCGGCGCTGCGCCTCCGTCGCAGCCCCGCGCTCGACGGCTTCAAGGTCGACCGTGGCCGGCTGACCATCCCGTCGGATGATTTCTTCGCCGAGGACCCAGTCCGCCTCGTCGACCTGTTCGCGTTGGCGGCGCGCGAGCGCCTGGAGATCCATCCGTCCGCCATGCGCGCCGCAGCTCGCGATGCCCGGCTGGTCGATGCGGTCCGCGACGATCCGCGCGCCAACGCCAGCTTCCTTGCCGTCCTCACCGACCGCAACGCTCCCGAACTCGCCCTTCGCTGGATGAACGAGGCCGGTGTGTTCGGCCGCTTCGTGCCCGACTTCGGACGGGTCGTGGCGCAGATGCAGTTCGACATGTACCACCACTACACCGTCGACGAGCACACCATCCGGGCGATCGGCCTGCTCGCGGCGATCGAACGCGGCGAGCTCGCGCAGGATCACCCGCTCGCCACCGTCCTGTTCAACCAGATCGCCTCCCGTCGCGCGCTCTACGTCGCTGTGCTGCTGCACGACATCGCCAAGGGTCGCGGCGGCAACCACAGCGAGCTTGGAGCCGACATCGCGGTTCGGCTTTGTCCTCGCTTCGGGCTCGATGCGGGCGAAACGGAGACCGTCGCCTGGCTCGTCAGGCACCACCTGCTCCTGTCGAACACCGCCTTTCGACGCGACCTTGCGGACCCGACGACGATCGAGGACGTGGTTCACACGGTGCAGAGCCCGGAGCGGCTGCGCCTGCTCCTGCTGCTCACCATCGTCGACATCCGCGCCGTCGGCCCGGGCACCTGGACCGAGTGGAAGAGCAGCCTTCTTCGATCGCTGTTCGAGGCGGCGGAGGAGCGGCTGCGCCTGGGTCACAAGCAGCGGGGACGATCGGAGGAGGTGAGCCACCGCAAGCAGGAACTTGGCCGGCTGCTCGGCCCGCTGGCCGGCGAGGCGGAAGAACAGACCCGCGAACTGCCCGACAGCTACTGGCTGGCGGAGCCGATCGAGTGGCAGCTATCCAACGTGCGGCAGATGGTCGCGGTCGCGGCGAGCGGCAGCGAGCGACGGATCAGCGTCGTGGCCGAGGACGATCCTCCCTCCGCCGCAACGCGCGTCACCGTGTTCGCGCCCGATGCGCCGGGCCTGTTCTACCGGGTTTCGGCAGCTCTCGCGGCCGCCGGCGCAAGCATCTTCGACGCCCGCATTCATACGACTCAACAAGGCATGGTGATCGACAATCTGCTCGTCCACGACCGGCAGGGCCGCGCCTACAGCGACAAGCGCCTGCTCGCCCGCTTGGTCGATAGCGTCATCGAGGCGTTGCACGGCGACCTGCCCGTGGCTCTGCCCCTCTCACCAAACGGCCAGGACACGTTCCGCATCGCGCCCCGCGTGCTCATCGCCGAGCAGGCGTCGCGCCGCACGACGGTGGTCGAGGTCAACGCCGCGGACCGACCCGCCCTGCTCGCGCGCCTCGCCGGAGTGATCCACGAGTGCGGATTGATCATTCACTCCGCGCACATCGCCACTTACGGCGAACGAGCCGTTGACGTCTTCTATCTGACTGACGGCGACGGGTTGAAGCTAAAGACTCAACAGTCCGGCGCACTGCAAACGCGCTTGCTCGAAGCTGCTGGAGACCTGGCCGCGCCATCCCGTCGGCGCGGCTGAGGGGAGGGTTCCTGCCAAGGCGTCGGCAGGAGCCCTCCACAGAGCGGTAATGATCGTGGAAGTTAGCCGCGCTCACCTGCCGCGGGCGGCGCGGGCGGCGGCGGTGGCGTGGGCTGGAGCGGGCAAGTTGCGGAAGCATCGATCACCGATCCGTCGCTGCAGGTGATCGTCGCGGGCGGTGGAGGCGGCGGCGGTGCCGGCGCGACCGGAGCCACATAGTCGGGCGTCGGCGCGCGGGTCGGAGAGAACTTGGCCCGCAGTGTTAGCCCGTAAGTGCGCGGCTCGCCAAGGAACGCGCCGTAAAGCTGAGTGGCGCGATAAGCGGTGCTCGGTGCCGGCAGACAATACCCCTGTCCCGCGCCGCGCGCTGTGCACGATCCCTGTGCGAAGGCGTCAAATGCCACCTGCTTGTAATTCTGGTTGAACAGATTCTGCGCAAACAACTCGATCGCCCATCGATCCTGCGGGCCGCGAAGTCCGATGCGGGCATTGGCGAGAGCGTAGCCACGCTGGTTCTTCTCGAGATCGAGGTCGGACCCGGTATTGTAGCTCGAGGTGTAACGCCCATCGATGTAGAACAGTGCGTGCAAGCCGCTGCTGCCAATCGGCGGAGTGAAGCTTACCGCGCTAGTGGCGGTGAACTCCGAAGAATTCGACAGTCGACGACCTGGGAGCTGAAACAGCACGAACGGCAGCGCCCGGCCATTTGCACCGACAAGGTCCTTGCGATACTTCGTGTCGGTGAAAGTGCCACCCAGGTTGAAAGTCAAGTTGCGGACCGGCCGGGTGAACAGTTCGACCTCGACGCCCTGACTGCGAACACCAGGACGTGTCTTACCAGTGCACGCACCCGTTCGAGTATAAGGGTCGTTGTCCGTGTCCGTTCCATTGAGCGACGCGCTGCAGCTGTTGACGTTTTCGACAATGAACTGGATGCCATTGAAAGTGTTCAACTGGAAATCGCGGAACAGCTGATGGAACACCGCGATGTTCAGGTCGATGCCGTGTCCATTGTACTTGGCGCCGAGCTCCACCGCGTCGTTGGTCTCGGGCTTGAACTGCAGGTTATCAAAGCTGGCGATCGGAGCGCCGGTCGCTCCGCCGCAGCCCACGACTGAGGTCGACGTGCACACGGGCCCGGCAGCGGGACCGGTCGTGCTCACCGCGAATGGCCGAGACAAGGCAGATCGATCGAGGTTGAACCCTCCGGCCTTATAGCCGCGCGAGTAGCTCGCGTAGGTCAGCAATTGATCCGTGACCTTGAAGCTGATCACGCCAGTTCCGGACAACTTGTTTTCGGTCCGTCTCGAGCTGCCCGCCAGCAAGCCACCTGCGACGGACGGGATGACGCACGGCAGGTTCTGCAAGCCTGCTGCCGCCAGGTTGATTGTCGAGCAGAGCGTGTTGTTGTCGGTCAGCCTGGCATCAAGCGTCTTCCTCTCGTGCGTATAGCGCAGACCGATGGTGAGCTTCAGCCGATCCGTGACTGAAAAGATGTTGTGAGTGAAGAGCGAGTAGTTGTTACTGGTCTGATTGAACTGATCGAGAGCACCAACGCCACTGAGCGGCTGGATGCCGCCGCCGGGAGCCAGTGCCAACGCGCCGTTGGTAAAGCCGACGTTGGTGAACGGCGCAGCGTTGAAGTTCACCGGAGCCAGCGTGCCACTCGGCAGTCGGGCGAAGGCGCTCAATGCAAAGGCGTTCGACTGGATCGCCGCCTGCGCCGCAGCGTTGCCTGCCGCCGCAACATACTGTGCAGTCAAGGCACTGCGAACAGCCGTGGCGATATTCGGATTGAAGCAGGTCTGGTTGGTCGGATCAACCAGCGGAGCGCCCGTGTTCTGCTGGAAGTTGAGCGCGATAAGGCAGTTGGCATAGCGGCCGTAGTCGCTGCCATATTGCAGGTTGTCACGAACCGTGAGTTTCTCGTTGGAGTAATATCCGCCGACAAGCCAATCGAGCTTGCCGAGCGAACCCTGGAAACGAACCTCCTCGCTGAAGTTCTTGAACCGGTTGAATGAATTCCCGTCCGGCGCGCGATGAAGGATGTCCAAATTGTTGAAGTCGGCGTCCTGCCCACGCAGGTAGTTATTGTATCGGTAGGCCGTAATCGACGTGAGCTGGACATCGCCTAGCTTGTAGTTGATTTCTCCAGAGACCCCGGTGTCCTTCACATCCGACCGGTAACTTTGGCCCGGGCTGATCGCGACCTGGCGCGCGTAAGTGTTGTCTGGAATGATGGCGCCCACGCCGCGTTCGATCGCGGCGATGGTCGACGGCTGCTCCGTGGTTGCGGTCGAGCCCGATGCTCCGACCGTGTCCCGCGCGGGAAGGAACGGCGCGGCGCAGCATTCTTCCTTTCGCTTCGTATAGTCGGCGATGATGCGAACAGAAAGGTCGCTGTTCGGCTGGAACAGCAGCTGACCACGAAGCAGGTAACGGTCACGATCGTTCACATCGCGACCACTGATCACGTCATGGAGGAAGCCGTCGCGCTTCATGTAAACGCCATCGAAGCGGGCCGCGAGCACATCGCTGAGCGGACCCGTGAGACTGAATTCCCCGCGACGAAGGTTATAGTTGCCGATTGTGAGCGCTCCGCTCGCCTCTGGCGTAAAGCGCGGTTTGGCCGTGATCACCGAGATGAGTCCGGCCGAGGTATTTCGACCGAACAAAGTGCCCTGGGGTCCGCGCAGCACCTCGATACGATCCACCGGACCGAGCTCCGTCAGCCCGACGCCCGCACGAGAGCGATAAACTCCGTCGATGAACACGCCTACGGAGCTTTCCAGGCCGGGATTGTCGCCGACCGTGCCGATGCCGCGGATACGCGCGGTGCCGGCCCCGGCTTCGGACGACGTCGAGGACACGAGCAGCGAAGGCGAAACCTGGGTCAGCTGGCGAATGTCGGTCGCGCCCGAATTACGCAGCGTCTCGGCGGTCACTGCCGAAACCGCGAGGGGCACATTGGAGAGCGCCTCATTGCGGCGCGTGGCGGTCACCACGATATCACCCGTATCGACCGGCTGCTGTGCCGTGTCGTTATTGGCGACGGCGCCCGACTGCGCCGTCGGGCTGTTCTGGGTAGTCGGGTCGACCCGGCCTCCGGTTCCCTGGGCGGCGCCGTCCTGCGTGTTGGCGGTCGCCGCGTCGGAGCCCGCGGGTGCCGGCGCTGCGCTCTGCGCGAGTGCCGGTGCGGCCGTCAGTGCCATGAGACCGGCGGATGCCAGCCAGATCGACTTGCCCATCTTGATCCTCTCCAGGAGTATGTTCTGCTTCGTTGGGCGCAAGGGTAAGGCCGCCGCCCTGTCAATGAAACCGGCGCTCGGCGCCAGGCACCATTTCTCCGGCGATTGCGGCTTCCCTGCAACAGCTGTGGCGAGGGCACACAAAAAAGCCCGGCGGCCGTAAGGGCAGCCGGGCTCATCTATTCTGGCGGCAGGAAGGGCCTACTTGGGAGAGAGCACCATCAGCATCTGACGGCCCTCCATGCGGGGGTGCGCCTCTACCTTGGCGATCTCCGCCGTCTCCCCCTGGACTCGTTGCAGCACGGCCATGCCGAGCTGACCATGCGCCATCTCGCGGCCGCGAAAACGCATCGTCACCTTGACCTTGTCGCCCTCGCCCAGGAACTCGACCACCTTCTTCATCTTCGTATCATAGTCGTGATCGTCGATGTTCGGACGCATCTTGATCTCCTTGATCTCCTGCGTCTTCTGCTTCTTGCGCTGTTCGTTGGCCTTCTTTTGGGCTTCATATTTGAAGCGACCGATATCGAGGAACTTGGCGACGGGCGGATCCGCGTTGGGGCTGATCTCGACCAGGTCGAGCCCGACACTCTGCGCCTGTTCGAAGGCTTCGCGCGTATACATCACGCCCAGATTCTCGCCGTTCTCGTCGATCACTCGCACTTTTTGCGACTGAATGAACTCGTTGTAGCGAGGGCCGGTAAAGGCCGGCGGCGTCATCGATCGACGCATGTTGGGCGGTGGTATAGCGAGGTCTCCAGATGCTATTCGTGGTGCGCGCCAGCTAAGCCTTCAGGCGTGTCTTGTGAAGGGGCAAGCGCCGAATTCCCTCCGATGTGGCGCGGCAGCGTCAGTGCGCGCGCAAGTCGGGAGGCACCGCTTCACCTGCGATCATCGCGATCGCGGCCTCGATCGGCATGATCTTCTGATGCTCGTCGGAGCCGAGCCGGCGGATCGCGACCGTCCCTTCCTCGGCCTCGCGCTTGCCCACGACCAGCAGCAGCGGGACCTTAGCCAGGCTGTGCTCCCGCACCTTGTAGTTGATCTTCTCGTTCCTGAGGTCCGCCTCGGCCCGGATGCCGGTCGCCTTGAGCCTTGCCAGCACCTCCCGCGCATAGGCATCGGCATCGGAGACGATCGTCGCGACGACAGCCTGCACGGGCGCGAGCCATAGGGGGAACTTGCCGGCGTAATGTTCGATCAGGATGCCGATGAAGCGCTCGAACGACCCCAGGATCGCGCGGTGCAGCATGATGGGGCGGTGCCGCTCGCCGTCCTCGCCCACATAGCTTGCGTCGAGCCGCTCGGGCAGCACCGTGTCCGTCTGGATGGTGCCCACCTGCCACGTCCGCCCGATCGCGTCGGTCAGGTGGAACTCCAGCTTCGGCGCATAGAAGGCGCCCTCGCCGGGCAGCTCTTCCCAGCCATATTCGGAAGTGTCCCGGCCAATCGCCTTCACCGCGTCACGCAGCGACTGCTCCGACCAGTCCCACATCGCGTCGCTGCCGAACCTCTGGTCGGGTCGCAGGGCCAGCTTGATCGCGTATTTGTCGAAGCCGAGGTCACGATACACCCGGTCCAGCATGTCGCAGAAGGCTGCGACTTCCTCCACCAACTGGTCCTCGCGGCAGAAGATGTGGGCGTCGTCCTGATTGAACTGCCGCACGCGCATCAGCCCGTGCAGCGCACCGTGCGGCTCGTTGCGGTGGCAGCAGCCGAATTCGGCCATGCGCAGGGGCAGCTGACGGTAACTGGTGATGCCTTGACGGAAGATCAGCACGTGCGCCGGGCAGTTCATCGGCTTCAGCGCCATCAGGTCCGCCGTGCCCGAGAATATCGGCGCATCCTCGTCCGTGCCCGGAGTCTCGTCCGGGATGACGAACATGTTCTCGCGATACTTGCCCCAGTGGCCCGACTGCTCCCACTGGCGCGCGTCCATGATCTGCGGTGTCTTGACCTCGACGTAGCCGGCCGCGTCCTGCCGGCGGCGCATGTACGCCTCCAGCTCGCGATAGATCATGTAGCCCTTCGGGTGCCAGAAGATCGACCCGTGCGCTTCGGCCTGAAGGTGGAACAGGTCCATCTCCTGCCCGATCCGGCGATGATCGCGCTTGGCCGCCTCCTCGAGGCGGACCAGGTGCGCATCGAGCTGCTTCTTGTTGAGCCACGCCGTGCCATGGATGCGGCTCAGCATCGGGTTGTTCTGGTCGCCCCGCCAATAAGCGCCCGACACGCGCGTCAGCTTGAACGCGTTCGGATCCAGCTTGCCGGTGGAGGCGAGGTGCGGCCCCCGGCACAGGTCCATCCACTTCCCCTCGCCTTGCCCCGAGCGGTACATGGTGATGGGCTCGCCGTCCGGCAGCTCCATCACCCACTCGGCCTTGAACGTCTCGCCGCTCCTCTGGAAAAAGTCGCGCACGTCCTCGCGCCGCCACTCCTCACGAACCAGCGGCTCGTCGTCGGCGATCACGCGGCGCATCTCGGCTTCGATCGCGGGCAGCTCCTCCTCGGTGAACATGCCGCGCCCAGGCGCCGGTGCGAAGTCGTAGTAGAAGCCGTCCTCGGTCGCGGGGCCGAAGGTGATCTGCGTGCCCGGAAACAGGTTCTGCACAGCCTCCGCCAGTACATGCGCATAATCGTGGCGCACGAGTTCCAATGCATCCTTCTCGTCGCGCGAGGTCACCAGGGCCAGCTCGGAATCCCCGTCGAACGGACGATTGAGGTCACGCAGTTCGCCGTCCACCCGGGCCGCAAGCGCCGCCTTCGCAAGGCCGGGGCCGATCGCGGCCGCGACATCCGCCGGGGTCGAACCCTCGGCCACCTCGCGCATGGAGCCATCGGGCAGGGCGATCTTGAACATCTTCATGCCGCCGCCTCTACCCGGCGATCGCGGCGCCCTCAACCTTGGCCCGAGGCTAAACCCGCGCCCACCTTGCGCGGCAGAGTGAACAGCCCGACGAAGCGCTCCGCGAGTTGGCGATCTCCGGTGACCCCCAGGAGGTCGAGCGGCTGCTCCCCATACACCACCGCGGCGAGCGCCCCGGGCGGGCCGGAGAACACCACGTCGCACTCCTCGACGTTGCCGCGCACGATCCGGAGCGCTCCCTTCTTCAGGCGGGCGACATATTCGTCCGCACCGAACGTGAATCCGATCCGCGCATCGATGCCCTTGGCGCGCTTTTCCGAAATCATGGTCCGGAAGGAGAGCAGGATCGACACCCCGCTGATCGGCAAGGTGGGATCGTGGCGTGGGCTCCGCGCCGCCCACCGGCCGAGCGCCTGCACGACCGGCTCCGCCTCCAGCCCCCACGCGGTCGCCTCATAGACCTGGACCGAGGCCGGCGGCGGCAAACGGCGGCGGCGAACCAGACCGCGCTGCTCCAGCTCGCCAAGCCGCTGCGTCAGCACGTTGGCGCTGATCCCCGACAAATCCGCCCGCAGCTCGGAGAAGCGCCGCGGCCCGAGCATCAGCTCGCGCAGGACCAGCAACGACCAACGCTCCCCGATCAGCTCCAGCGCATGCGCCGTGCCGCACGCGTCGTCGTACGTCCGCTTGGGCTCCCGCTGGCTCACCAAGTTAGGCATCCTAACTTCACCGTTGTATTATGTGACTTCTTCAGCAAAAATGCAAGAATGCCGAGTCGTTCGGGAGAGGAGAATCAGATGGAGCGTATGATCTTCGTGAACCTGCCGGTGGTCGACATGCAGCGCTCGATGCGCTTCTACAAGGCGATCGGCGCCCGCAACGAACCCAAGTTCACCAGCCCCGAGGGCGCGATGATGAAGTTTTCGGACACGATCGCGGTCATGCTGCTGACGCACGAGTTCTACGCGACCTTCACCTCGAAGCCGATTGCCGACGCGAACCGGAGCAGCGCCGCCATTCTGTGTATCTCGTGCGACAGCCGCGATGCAGTCGACAAGATGGTCGAGGCGGCGGCGACGAGCGGTGGCGCAGGCGATCCCGGGCCGAAACAGGACATGGGCTTCATGTACGGCCGTAGCTTCGAGGACCCCGACGGTCATCACTGGGAGCCGATGTGGATGGACGCCGCCGCTGCGGAGCAGGGCCCGGGCCACGTCGAGCTGGCCGTCTGAAGTCACGTGACCCAAGGAGATCCTCATGAACTACATCGACGGGTTCGTCATTCCGGTGCGAACTGCCGACAAGCAGAAGTTCCTGGATCATGCCGAGCGCCTCGACCGGGTCTTCATTGAACTCGGCGCCCTGCGCGTGGTCGAATGCTGGGGCGACGACGTGCCCCACGGATCGCGAACCGACCTTCACCGGGCGGTGGAGGCAGACGACGAGGAAGCGGTCGTCTTCGCGTGGATCGAATGGCCCGACAAGGCGACGCGCGACGCGGCGCTGGAGAAGACCAGCAACGATCCACGAATGATGGCCGAGCCGATGCCGTTCGACGGCAAGCGAATGATCTTCGGCGGATTCACCCCCGTCGTCACGCTGGAGAAGGACGCATGACCAACCCCCACGGAAGCTTCATCTGGTACGAGCTGCTGACCAATGATCACGCCGCGGCCAAGGCCTTCTACGATGCGGTGCTCGGCTGGAACATCGAGCCGCGGGGCGAGGGCGAAATCGACTATCGCATGATCCGCACCGGCAGCGGCAATGCCGGCGGAGTCATGCAGCTGACTGACGAAATGCGGGACCACGGCGCCAGGCCGACCTGGCTCGGTTACATCGGTGTCGACGACGTCGACCGAACCGTGGAGGAAGCGCAAGCGGCCGGCGCCAAGGTCATGATGCCGGCCTTCGACATGCCCGGCGTCGGCCGCCTTGCCATGCTTGCAGACCCGCAGGGCGCGCCATTCTACGTCATGCGCGGCGCCAGCGCGGAAAGCAGCACCGCGTTTGATCCGGATACGGTCGGCCACTGCGCCTGGAACGAGCTCAGCACGACCGACCTTGCCGCAGCCAAGCGCTTCTACCCCGCATTGCTTGGATGGACGCTGGGTGAGGCGATGCCGATGGGTCCGATGGGCGACTACCAGTTCATCGATCACGCGGGCCGGACGATCGGCGCCATGTTCGAACCCCAGGGTCAGGGTGCGCTATGGCGCTTCTGTTTCCGCGTCGCGAACCTCGGGGCATCGCTGGACATGACCAAGCGCGGCGGCGGCACGGTGACGTTCGGCCCGACCGAGATCCCCGGCGGCGACCGCATCTTCCAGGCACTGGACCCGGACGGCGCCCACTTCATGTGCGTTGCGAACTAGGAGAATACGATGCCCAAGATCGTCCCGTGCCTGTGGTTCGACCACAATGCTCACGAAGCCGCAGAGTTCTACGCCGCTACCTTTCCCGACAGCCGCATCGATTCCGTCCACCGCGCACCGAGCGACTATCCCGACGGCAAGCAAGGCAATGTGCTGACGGTCCAGTTCACCATCCTCGGCATGCCCTTTCTCGGGCTCAATGGCGGACCGCACTTCCGCTTCAACGAGGCGGTCTCGTTCCAGGTCTCGACCGAAGATCAGGCAGAAACCGACCGCTACTGGAACGCCATAACCGCCAACGGCGGGGCGGAGAGCCAGTGCGGCTGGTGCAAGGATCGGTTCGGCCTGTCGTGGCAGATCACGCCCAGGCGCCTGACCGACTTGATGGCGGAAGGGGGGAACCGCTCGAAGCGCGTGTTCGACTCGATGATGACCATGCGCAAGATCGACATCGCGGCAATCGAAGCTGCAGCAGAAGCAGTCTGATGGCGCTTGAACTCTTCGCTCATCCTTTCTCGAGCTACTGCCACAAGGTGCTGATCGCCCTGTGGGCCGACGCGACTCCCTTCACCTATCGCGCCCTTGACGAACAGCACCCGGAGAACATGGCCGAGCTGACGCGGCACTGGCCGCTGTCTCGCTTTCCGATGCTCCTTGACGATGGCCTACCCCTGATCGAATCGACCTGCATCATCGAGCATCTCCAGGCGCGACACCCCGGCCCCAACTCCTGGATACCCGACGGAGAGGCCGGTCGTCGGGTGCGCTTCCTCGACCGCTTTTTCGACAGCTACATCATGAACGTGATGACCGTTCCCGTGTTCGACGCAACCCGCCCCGAGGGATCGCGCGACCCGTTCGGCGTTGCCCAGGCGCTCGACCGATTGAGGCAGGCCTACGACTGGATCGAGCCGCAGGTCGGGGACGGATGGGCCGTCGGAGAGACCTTCACCTTGGCAGACTGTGCCGCCGCGCCGTCACTATTCTATGCCGACTGGGTGGAGGAGATCGGCCCGTCGCGCCCGCGCCTGTCCGCCTATCGCGCGAGACTGCTCGCCCATCCCCCGGTTGCCCGCGCCGTCGACGAAGCCCGCCCCTACCGAGCCTTCTTCCCGCTGGGCGCGCCAGACCGGGACTAAAACGTATAAGCCAATCCGACGGCACCGAGCCACTGGGAGGCGGATCCGCGCTGGGCGACGATCGGCGAGCGCCTGAAATCGCCTAGCAGCCGCGAATAGCTGCCGGTGCCGAACAGTGACAGGCCGTGGAGCAGGTCGCCGGTGATCGATTGGTTGACAAGCAGGCCGACCTTCCAGTCCTTCAGCCCGCCGCCGGCGCTATACACCGGCAGGCCGCTCGCCCGCGACGCGGCCGGCGTGATGCCGAAATAATATTGCGCGTAGCGATCCGCGACGAAGTCGAGCCCGGCGGTCAGCCCCACATAGGTCCGGCGCGACAATGGCGTGGAGAAGTCGAGCGTCGGGCTGACGATCGTCGAACGATGCGCCTTGGCGACATCGTGCACCACGTCGACCCGCAGGGTGAGCGCGTCGTAGGGGTTGGTCAAACCGTGCAGGCTGACCCCCGCGAACCCGCCGACCTCGATCGCGGTCTTCAGCTCGGGCAGTCGGTCGACCGCCGGGTCCTTGATGTCGCCCGTGCGGTTGAGCCGCACCCCTGCGATCGGGCCGGCGTTGAACGACACCATGCCGCTGCCGCGCGGCACGAAGTCGACGTAGAGGAAGGTGCCGCGGGTGGCGAAGTTGACCCCATCGTAGCGCCCCCGGATCGCGGCCGCCGGGATCACCCGATAGTCGCCCGAGCCCTCGAAGTCGGGGATGATCGCGCCTCCCACGCCGATGGTCAGCGTGTTCGACTGATCGTTGGGGTCCGGCAGATTGTGCCCGCTCGCGGGAGCCGTGCGCGCAGGCGTCTCGACCGAGCCGGCGGGCGGCAGCACCGGCGCCTGCTCGGGCCCTGCCGGGGGGGCGACCGGCGCCGGCGGGCTCGCCGGCTGCGCGGCGACAGGACCTGCGAGCAGCAGCGCACTCGCCGCCGCGATCAATAAGCCTCGAGCCATGCCTTGTTCCCCGTTGCGTCTTGCAACCGGGACGCGCGAAGCGGACTGTTGTTCCGCTTGCGCTAACGATACAAGCCTGTGCTCAGTCGCCGGCACCGGCAGACGAGGAGAAGTATTTGTCGTACTTGCCCTCCTCGCCCTTGTGCTCGTCGGCGTCCGCCGGGCTGTCCTTCTTGCGCGTGATGTTGGGCCAGTCGGCCGAGAAACTGGCGTTGAGTTC
>CAXSDY010000043.1:0-17434 GCA_964235835.1 uncultured Sphingomonadaceae bacterium
CGGGCAAGCTGCTCGAGGGCAACGACCCGACGATGGGCTTCAACGCCCAGACCGAGAAGTACGAGAACCTCGTCGAAGCCGGCGTGATCGACCCGACCAAGGTCGTCCGCACCGCGCTCCAGAACGCGGCGTCGGTCGCCGGCCTGCTCATCACGACGGAAGCCGCCGTGTCCGAGCTGCCGGACGACAAGCCGGCGATGCCGATGGGCGGCGGCGGTGGCATGGGCGGCATGGGCGGAATGGATTTCTAAGCCAAAGCGGCCTGCGGCAGCGAAGCGAACGCCAGGCGTTCGTTAGCTGCCGCAGGACTCGCTGCGGCTTCGGCCGGCCGGGCGAGCAGCCCTGCAGGCTGCAAGAACCCGTCCGACGTCCAGCACTGGCTTGGCCAGTGCCCCCCGCGCAAAGCAAGAAGGGCCGAGGGAGCAATCCCCCGGCCCTTTCTTGTACCTAGACCTCGTCGACTGCCTCGCGCCGACCAACAGCAGAACCAACGTTGCGCGCTCTAACGGGCGCGGCAATCAACCCACAGCCACGGCCCTAAGCCTTCACCACGACCGCATCCTTAAACACGATCCGGTGAACCATCCCGCCGCCTTCGTCCTTGACCTCGATGCGATGGGTCAGATCGATCGCTCCGTCCAGCGCGTCGCCCGAGATCATGCTGCGCGCTTGCCGAAGGGCGTTGGCGGGTACCTGGTCCAGGCTGATCTCGATTCCCTCGGGATCCAGGATCACGTCGACGCTATCGATATAATGAAAGAAATAGCGAGCCATTCACGACACTCCGGCCTTGGGCGGGGAGCGCGATGGTCTCTCAGGCACCGAACGCCAGGGAGTTGGTCGGTGATGCGGGGGGGGGGTAGCGTGGCGCAGTCTGCCCGGCGCTCACATAAGTTACTGACACGCGGCGTTCGTCGCAGTGACACCACGGTGCACCGAGCCTCGACCAGTGCCGATCCGACGCTGCTGCCAGTTTCCTTGTGCTACAGCGCCATGATCTGCCTAGCTCGTGCCCATGAACGCTGCTTGTCGCCCTCCATCACTCGACCGCCCGCGCCGCAAAGCGAGGGGGATTCGACATATACGTGTCTTGAACTTCGTGAACTTCCGAGCTCCGCCGCCCCGAGCTTCGTGCGACCGCGCCGCGATCGAAGGAGCCGCCGGCCCTCGCCGACGGCTCCCATCCCCACTCTTTTCGAACTTCTCAGGCCGCAGTTGCCGCCATCTGCCGGACCCGCACCTTGCGCGAGCGCCGCATCGCGCCACCGACAGCCCCGAAGCCGACCAGCATCATCGCCCAGGTGGACGGCTCGGGCACGGCGCCGCTCGGCGGCTGCGGCGTCACGATGACCGCGCCGGCGCGGACGCCGAACCGTAGCTCGCCGGGCACGCCGTTGTTGGTCTGCTGGACCAGCGGGTTGGAGCCCGTGTCCTCGAAACTCATCGTCTGCAGCGATCCAGGCAGTTGGTAGAAGGTGCCCGGGGCGTTACCGGTCCCGGCATTGAAGCCGGCCGCAGCCGGCGTGCCGCCGAAGCCGCCCGAGCCGCCGCTGGCCGACCCGGTCTCCCACTGAATCTGGCCGTAGTTGAAGAAGATGTCGAAATTGCCCGCGCCGGTGTCCGACCGGTCGGTCAGCAGCAGCTGAAAGGTGTTCGTCAGGTTCGACTGACTGGGAAAATAGCCGACCCCGTTCCAGGTCACTCCATAGGCGTTGCGGCCGTCGTAGGTGCCCGTTCCATAGGTGACCGAGCCCGCAGCGCGCGTGTCCACGTCGGCGAAAAACGGCGCGATGATCGGCTGACCGGAATAATCCGCGCCGAGCCCCGACGGGGTATAGGAACCCTGCCCGGACTGGAACGTGATGTAGCCGTTGTTGCTGATGTAGAAGCCGTTGTACGTGTTGTTGAAGTAATTCAGGGCGAAGGACGTCGGCACCAGTGCCGTTGAGCAATCGTCACAGGGCGTGACGGTGCCGAGATTGGTGAAGCCGGGCGCGACCGGACCTGCCTGCGCCTGCGTTCCGGCAACAAGCAACAATGCGGCATACGCGACACGAGATTTGGTAAGCATCGACACCCTCCAGGCTGAATGAAATTCACGCACACGGGTCCGCCGAAAACATCGCTGGACGATCGGTTAACGGTTCGTTCAGCAAAAAGTTCAATGCAAAATTAACAAAGGTGCAGATGCCTTGCCGATTGGGTCTGCCATCACGAAAAAGGGCCGCCAGGTTGCCCCGGCGGCCCTCCACTCTCCCTTGAAAAGGAGCTTACTTGGACGCGTTCGACACGGCGTTGGCCGAAGCGTTCAGACCGTTGGCGGTCGCGTTGCCGGCGGCCGATGCGCCGTTCGCGACGTGGTCGGCGCCGTTGCTGACGCTGTTGCCGGCTGCATCGAGCGCGTTGTCGGCGCTGTTGCCGGCATCGACGGCGGCGTTGGTGTCGACGGCGACGGTGTTCTCGGTCGTCACCGTGTTGTTGTCGACGGTGGTCTCGGTCTTCTTCTGGCAGGCGGCGAGGCCAAGCGCGAGGACGAGAGCGGTCAGTGCTAGTTTCTTCATGATCGTTCCATTCCTTGTCAGTGCCGGTTCCCCGGCAGAGGCTCGGCCTGCCACCAAAGTCGGTCAGGCCAGCGCGCCACCTAATTGCTATACCCTTGTCACGCAATAGGAATTGCAGAGGCCATGCGACGAACCGAGCGGCGCTGCTCGACGCCGGAGCGCAGGCCGCCTAGCGGTTGGTCGATGTTGCTCCGGCTCCTGCTCACCCTGGTGATCGCCTGCACCGGCGCCGCGGCCCAGGCCGGTGGCCTGCCCGGCGGCGGCAACGCGATCGCGCCGGAACTGGTGGCGGAGGGCAGTGCTCGCCCCGGGGAGCCGCTCGACCTCGCGATCGTCATGCACACGACGCCGGGCTGGCACGGATATTGGCAGAACCCCGGCGGGGCGGGCTTCCCGACGCAGGTCCAGTGGCAGCTACCGGACGGCTTCTCGGCGGGGCCGCTGCGCTATCCGGTGCCGACCCGGCTGCTCGTCTCCGGCATCGTCAACTATGTCTACGAGAAGGACTATGCCCTGCTCGTCCGGCTGAGTGTGCCGCCGGGTGCCCGCGGCGTGCTGCCGATCCGCGCCAACGCGCAGTGGCTGGCCTGTACCGAGGACGTCTGCGTCCCCGAGCGCGGCACCATCGCCCTCGACCTGCCGGTCGGCGACGGTACGCCCGTGCTGCGGGACCGGTTCGATGCGTGGCGCCGGGCGCTCCCCCGCCCGCTCGCCACCCCCGCACATTTCGCCCTCGAGCGCGACCGCCTGCGCCTGGCGCTGCCGCTGCCGGCAGATGTTGCCGTCGGCGAACCCTATGTCTTTCCCGGCGAAAACGGCCCGGTCGACCTTGCCGCCCCGCAGACCTTTCGCCGCGCCGGCGACTGGCTGGTCGCCGAACTGAAGCGCAAGGGCGAGGCCCCGGCGCGCCTGACCGGCGTGGTCGCGCTCGGCGACGCCGGCGGCCTGTCGTTCGATGCCGTTCCGGGCCCGGTGCCGGCAGGGGGCGAAACGCTTGGCCGGGTCGGGACCCGCGCACTGCTCCTCGCCCTGCTCGGGGCGCTCGCCGGCGGCGTGCTGCTCAACCTCATGCCGTGTGTCTTCCCGATCCTGGCATTGAAGGCGCTGCATCTGGCGCGCGGCGGGGGCGAGGAGCGTGCCGTCCGGCGCGAGGCGCTCGGTTACACGCTCGGCGCGGTCTTCGGCACCGGGGCGCTCGGCGCGTTGCTGCTCGCCATCCGGGTTGGCGGCACCGCGGCCGGCTGGGCGTTCCAGCTGCAGGATCCGCGCACCACGCTGCTGCTCATGCTGCTCGCCGCGGCGATCACGCTCAACCTGCTCGGCGCCTTCCGCCTGCCGGTGTTGGGCGGCGAGGCGAACCCGACCGGCAGCATCGCCACCGGCGCGCTCGCCGCGTTCGTCGCGACGCCGTGTGCCGGACCGTTCCTCGGCGCGGCACTCGGCACGGCGCTGCTGCTCCCCGCGGTCGGCTCGCTGGCCGTATTCGCGGTGCTCGGCTTCGGCCTGGCGCTGCCGTTCCTGCTGGTGGCTTTCATCCCCGCCCTTCGCACCCGCCTGCCGCGGCCCGGCGCCTGGATGGCCCGGCTGCAGCGCTTCCTCGCCATCCCGATGGCCGCGACGGCGGTCGCCTGCCTGTGGCTGCTGTGGCGGCAGGCCGGCACGACCGGGCTCCTCGTCGGCGCCGCCGCGCTGCTCTTGCTGACCGCATTGCTCGTTCTGCTCGGCAGGCGCGAGGGCAGGGGGCTGGTCCTGCTCGGAGCCGGCGCCGCGATCGCGCTCGCCGGGGTGCTGCTGGTGCCCGCCCACGGTTCGTCCGCCGCGCTCGCCGCGGCAGGCGACGCAGCGTGGAGCGAAGCCGCCGTGACCCAGGCCACTCGCACCCAACCCGCCTTCGTCTATTTCACCGCCGACTGGTGCCTGACGTGCAAGGCGAACGAGGCCGCGGCGATCGACCGTGAGGCCGTGCGCGCTGCATTCGGGAAGGCTGGCGTCCGCGTGTTCGCCGGCGACTGGACCGGCGGCGACCCGGCGATCACCCGCTTCCTCGAAGCGCAGGGCCGCGCCGGCGTGCCGCTCTACCTGTGGTTCGAGCCCGGCAAGCCGCCCGAGGAACTGCCGCAGGTGCTGACCCCCGCCATGCTCATCGAGCGGGCGGCGCGGCCCCGCTAGCCCGGTCCCATACCTTGCGCCCGGCGATCCAGGTCTCGAGCACTTTGGTCGCGGCGACATCGACCGCGCTCACCGCCGAGATGTCCCGGTCGACGATGATGAAGTCGGCCCAGTGGCCCGGATCGAGCGAGCCCAGCCGGTCTTCGGCGAACCCCGCATACGCTGCCTCTCGTGTGAAGCCGGCCAGCGCCTGCGCCAGGCTGACCCGCTCCTCCGGCCGCCATCCGCCCGGCGGCTGCCCCTGCGGATCGGCCCGGCTGATCGCCGCGGCAATCCCGGGAAAGGGGTTGGGCGATTCGACTGGGAAGTCCGATCCGAACGCCAGGTGCGCGCCGGTCGCCGCGATGCTCCGCCAAGCGTAGGCGCCGGCAAGCCGCTGTTGCCCGAGCCGCGCTTCGGCCATGTTGTCGTCGCTGGTCTGGTGCGTCGGCTGCATCGAGGCGATGATCCCCGCCTTGGCCAGCCGGCCGATGTCCGCCGGATCGAGGATCTGCGCATGCTCGATCCGCCACCGCCGGTCGCTGCCATAGGTCCGCGCCAGATCCTCGTAGGCGCCGATCACCTGCGCATTGGCGGCATCGCCGATGGCGTGCACCGCGACTTGGAATTGGTCCATCGCCGCGCGGCTCGCCAGATTGCGGAGCTTGGCATCGTCGAGGAACGGCTCGCCCCGCGTGCCCGGCGCGTCGCTGTAGGGCACCTTCAGCCACGCACCGCGCGACCCGAGCGCACCGTCGGCGTATAGCTTGACCCCGACCATCCGCAGCCGGTCGCCATAAAGCCACTGCGTCGGCCGCGACCCGGCGATGCTGAGCAGCGGCTCGATCCCGTCGGCGTAGCTGATCACCCGCACCTGCATCCGCCCCGCATCGCCCATCCGCCGCATCGTGTTCCACGCTGCCTCCGACGTGCGCATGTCGGTGACCGTGGTCAGGCCGAAGCCCAAAAACAGGCGCTGGGCATTGGCTAGGCCCTGGTCGAGCTGCGCCGGGGGCGTGGGCGGGATCTTCGCCTCCACCAGCTTGCGCGCGGCGTCGACGAACAGGCCCTGGCGGATCTGGCCGCCCGCGGGCGCCTTGGTCGCCGCGGTAATGCCCGCCTCCCGCAGCGCCGCGCTGTTGCCGACCGCGGCATGCTCGTCGACCCGCGCCAGCCACACCGGGCGGTTGGGTACCACGGCGTCGAGATCGGCGTTCGTCGGAAAACGCTTGTCGGGCCACAGTTCCTGGTTCCAGCCATGGCCGATGATCCAGCGCGGTGCCGGGTTGGCGGCCCCGAAGGTCGCCAGCCGCTGCTGCAGTTCCGCGAGCGAGCGCGTGCCGGTGAGGTCGAGCTGCAGCGTGCCGATGCCGAGGTCGCCGACATGGCCGTGCGCGTCGATCAGCCCCGGCAGCATGGCGCGGCCATGCCCGTCGACGCGGAAGTCGGCGCGGGCCGGGCGGGGATCGCCCGCGGCGAGCAAGCGGACCACCTTGCCGTCGTCGCCGATCACCACGCCGCTGAACCGCTGCAGCCGGCCCGCCGTATCGACCTGCAAGCCGTTAACGTTGTCGATGAGCGTGGTCGCGCTGGCCGGCGCGGCGACGGCGAGCAGGACGGCGGCGAGGAAGCGGCTGGTCATGCGACCGGTCCTAGCATTGTTTGCTCCCCGGTGAAGCGCTAGGCCGCCCGCCAATGACCGGTACCGCTCCGACGATCGACGACATCCGCGCTGCCGCCCGGCGCATCGAAGGCGCCGTCATCCGCACGCCGACCCTGCGCAGCCGCACCTTGTCGGAGATGATCGGCGCCGATGTCTGGCTGAAGTTCGAGAACCTCCAGTTCACCGCCGCCTACAAGGAACGCGGCGCCCTCAACAAACTGCTCCACCTGACCGATGACGAGCGCCGCCGCGGCGTGATCGCGGCGTCGGCCGGGAACCATGCGCAGGCGGTCGCCTATCACGGCAAGCGGCTCGGCATCCCGGTCACCATCGTCATGCCGAGCTTCACGCCGACGATGAAGATCACCCAGACCGAGGGCCATGGCGCGCGCGTCATCCTCGACGGCGAGCGGGTCGACGACGCCTTCGCCCACGCCCGCCTGATCGAAGCGCAGGAAGGGCTCGTCTTCGTCCACGCGTTCGACGATCCGATCGTGATCGCCGGGCAGGGCACGATCGCGCTTGAGATGCTGGAGGATGCGCCCGGGCTCGACCTGCTGGTCGTCCCGATCGGCGGCGGCGGCCTCATCTCCGGCATCGCCACGGCAGCAAAGGCGCTCCGGCCGGAGATCGCGATCGTCGGGGTCGAGGCGGAGCTGTTCCCGTCGATGAAGAACGTCGTTCACGGCGGTGTCGGCGAGATCGGTGGGGACACCATCGCCGAGGGCATCGCGGTCAAGGAACCGGGCGAACTCACCCGCACGATCATCGCCGCGCTGGTCGACGACATCCGCCTCGTCGCGGAGAAAGACATCGAGCACGCCGTGGCGCTGCTTGTCGCGATCGAGAAGACGGTCGTCGAGGGCGCGGGGGCGGCGGGCATCGCGGCGCTGCTGGCGGAGCCCGAACGCTATCGCGGCCGCACCGTGGGCACCGTGCTGTGCGGCGGCAACATCGACACCCACCTGCTCGCCAACGTGCTGGTCCGTGAGCTTGTCCGCAGCGGCCGCATCGCGCGGCTCAAGATCGCGCTGCAGGACCGGCCCGGCGCACTCGCCGCCGTTACCAACATCTTCCACGAGACCGGCGTCAACATCATCGAGGTCCATCACCACCGCATCTTCACGCACTTGCCCGCCAAGGACACGTTGATCGAGGTCCAGTGCGAGGCGCGGGATGCCGCCGCGATCGACCGGCTGGTGGCGGTGCTCGAAGCGGCCGGATTCGCCGTCGACCGGGCGATGCTGGACTAGCGTCCTTTTTTTGGCGTCACTGGATCGGTGGGCCGATATCGCCCAACTCGTGCGGCCATCGCTCCCATTTGGCGGAGGAGGTCGCGCATCAGTGCCTCGCCATCGGGCTGGGTGGAGACGATCCGCCGGTTCGAGCCTTGGCGAGTGCCGCGCCTAGCACCCCGCGAACGCAGCTTGCCCGTAGGTGCCGCCGTCCCTAGTTTTACCCCCACACCCTTGTGGGGCTGCGGCGAACTGGAAAGATTGAGTAGCACAAGACTGCGGCGTTTCCAGTTTTCCGCCGAGAACTCGGCCGGCATGAAATCTTATAAAACAGCCAAATGGCGGAGCGGGAGGGATTCGAACCCTCGATACGCTTTTGACGTATACTCACTTTCCAGGCGAGCGCCTTCGACCACTCGGCCACCGCTCCGCATGCCGGGACGGGGGCTGTAGGCGGTAGGGTGTCGCGTCGCAAGCCACGCCTGCTTGCCGCTGGGGGCGCCCGGCCTCTATGCGCAGGCGGGATGGACCGCCCGGCACGAGACTTGATCCGCTTCTTCGCGGTCAGTTGCGTCCGCGGGGGACGCTTGCTGTTCGAAGGGCTCGACCTTGCCGTGACTCCCGGCGAGGCGGTGCAGGTGACGGGGCCTAACGGCAGCGGCAAGTCGAGCCTGCTGCGGCTCGCCTGCGGCCTTCTCCATCCGGCCGCCGGCCGCGTCGATCGGACCGCCGCCGCGGCGCTGGCCGACGACGCACTGGCGCTCGACCGGGAACGGACGCTCCGCGACGCGCTTGGCTGGTGGGCCGGGATGGATGGGCGCGCGGCAGAACTCGAGGCGTTCGGTCTTGCCGACCTCGCCGATGTGCCGGTGCGGCTGTTGTCGACGGGTCAGGCGCGGCGGGCGCGGCTCGCGCGGGTGGCGGCGAGCAGGGCGCCGCTGTGGCTGCTCGACGAGCCGCTCAACGGGCTGGACCCAGTCGGCGTCGACCTCCTGCGCCAAGCGGTCGCTCGCCATCGCGCGAGCGGCGGCGCGGTGCTCGCCGCGAGTCATGTTCCGCTGGCCGGAGCGTGGCGTACGCTCGCGCTCGCATGATCGCGTTGATCGTCCGCGACTTGCGCCGGGCGCTCGGCGGCGCGGCGTGGCTTCCGGTGGCGTTCTTCCTCATCGTCGCCGCGCTGGTACCGTTCGCGCTCGGCCCCGATGGGTCGCTGCTCGGGCGGATCGGGGGCGGCATTTTGTGGATCGCTGCGCTCACCGCCGCGCTCCTGCCGATCGAGCGGCTGATCGAGCCCGACCGGGCCGACGGCGTGCTCGACCAGCTGGCCTTGCGCGGGTTCGCCGAGGAGAGCGTCGCGACCGCCAAGATCGTGGCCCATTGGCTGAGCTTCGGGCCGTTGCTGCTGGTAGCGGGCGTTCCGGCGGCGCTGCTACTGGGGCTGGGCCAGGCGTCACTCGTTCGAACCGAGCTTTCGCTGGCGATTGGAACTCCGGGCCTCGCCGCGGTGTCGGTAGCCGTTGCGGCGCTGACTGCCGGCCTGTCTCGGGCGGGTGCGCTTGCTGGATTGCTGTTGTTGCCGTTGGCGGTGCCGCTGCTGATCTTCGGCGCTGCGGCTGCTGCGGAGGGCGGGTCGGCGCTGGCGCTTGAGGGTGCGGTGTCGCTCCTGCTGGCCGCCGGGTCGCCGTTCGTTGCCGGCGCGGCGATCCGCGCATCGCGGACCTAGTCGGAGCTCCAGCGGGCGAAGATCGCGGTCGGCAGGAGCAGGCCACGTGCTTCCTCCCGGACCGCCATCTCGCCGCATTCGAGGCGCCCGCCGAGGCCGGCGGTAGCTTGGCGGAGCAGCTCGCCGATCGCCAACGCCGACATGCGCACCGCATAGGCGGTGAGCACCAGATAGCGGCTGTGCTCGTCGAGCAGGCGGCGGCAATCGGCGAGCAGGAACGGGAGGTGCTCCTCGAGCCGCCACAGTTCGCCCTCGGGCCCGCGGCCGAACTTGGGCGGGTCGAGCAGGATTCCGTCGTAGCGCCGCCCGCGCCGCACCTCGCGTGCCGCGAACTTGGCGGCATCGTCGACGATCCAGCGGATCGGCCGTTCGGCCATGCCCGACAGGACCGCGTTGGCGCGCCCGCCCTCGACCGATTTCTTCGACGCGTCGACGTGCACCATGCGCCCGCCCGCCTCGCTGAGCAGCAGCGTGCCGACCCCGGTATAGCCGAACAGGTTGAGCACGTCGGCGTCCGACGAGCGCGCCCGCATCCAGTCCCATTGCGCGGCCATGTCGGGGAAGAAGCCGAGGTGCCGGAAGGGGGTGAGCGAAGCGTGGAACCGCACGCCGTCCCGCGCCAGCGGCCAGTCGCGCGGGACGGCACGATGCTGAACCCACCGCCCGCCGCCTTCCTCGTCCGATCCGGGAACGAACGTGGCGTCCGGGTCCCAGTCAGCGGATGCCGTCGCCCACATCGCCTGGGGCTCGGGCCGAACCACGCGGATCGGGCCATAGCGCTCGTATTTGCGGCCGTGGCCGCTGTCGATCAGGCCGAAATCCGCCCACGGCTCGGCGACGAGCGTTGCGAGCGGCAAAGGGTCCGCCATCACGCCGCCAGGGCGAGGCGGTTGCCGATCGAGGCGATCGCGACCGGCCCCTCGTGGAGCGCCCGCCCCGCCGCCCGCGCCCAGCGCCCCGTCGCGGACCTGGGCAACCACCGAGCGCAGCTCCGTCACCAGCTCGTCCGGGGTCAGGATGCGGCCGAACACCTCGATCGATCGGGCCATCTGGTCGGCGCGGCCCTGGACCGTCTCCAGGGTCATCAGCAGCCCGGCCTCGATCTGCGCCCGTGCGCGGTTCAGTTCCGCCTCGCTCAGGTCCTCGGCTGCCCGGCTCACCACGTCGCGGGCGAGCGACATCGCCTCCGCCGCCTTGCCGCGATCGGTCGCGCAGTTAACCGCGAACAGCCCCGTATCGGCGAAACCCTGGGCCCACGCGTAGATCGAATAGGCCAGCCCGCGGTCCTCGCGCAGCTGCTGGAACAGGCGCGACGACATGCCGCCGCCGACCGCCTGCGTGAAAAGGCCGAGCGCCGGGCCGGTGGGATCAGCCGCAGCCACGCCGGGGAACGCGAAGGCCCAGTGCGCCTGCTCGTAGGCGCGACGGTCATGACGGGCACCGCCGCTAAAGGTGGCGGTCGCGCCGGGCGGCGCGGAACCGGCCATGAGATCGCCGAACAGCCGCTCGGCAAGTTGGAGCACTGCGTCCGGGTGGACGGCGCCGCTGGCCGCGATGACGAGCCGGTCGGGCCGAAACTCGTTTGCGAGCCAGGCCCGGCAGTCCGCGGCGCTCGCCGCGCGGATCGTCGGCTCGCGCCCGAGCACCGGGCGGGCGAGCGGTTGGCGCCCATAGCAGGCTTCAAACAGATGATCGTGGATAAGGTCGTCGGGCGCGTCGAGCGCTTCGCCAAGTTCCGACAGGATGACCTGCTTCTCTCGCTCGAGCTCCGCCGCGTCGAGCACCGGCGCGCGCACCAGATCGGCGATCAGCTCCATCGCCAGCGGCACGTCGGCGCCGAGGACGCGCGCATGGAACACGGTCTGGTCGCGTGCGGTCCAGGCATTGAGCGAGCCGCCAACGTCCTCGATCGCCTCGGCAATGGCGCGCGCATCGCGCCCGCCCGCGCCCTTGAACACCATATGCTCGACGAGGTGAGCGAGGCCACCGAGCGCGTCAGGCTCCGACCGCGCGCCGACGCTGGCATAGAGGCCCACCGCGGCAGACTGGGCGCCCGGCATCGGATCGACCGCGACGACGATGCCATTCGCCAGGCGATGGAGCACCGCGCTCATTCCTTCTCCGTCCGCTTGAGGGCCAACAGGTAGATCAGCAGCGCGGCGGCGGCGAACAGGAACCATTGCACCGCATAGCTGCGGTGATTGTTGGGGATCATGTCGACCGACGGCTTGGCGCTCGGCTCGAGGCCCGGGGCGGCGCCGTCCGCGACCAGCCGCATCCGCGCTTCCTTGTCAGGCGCGATGATCCCGCTGACCAGCCCGCCCTTCCAGCTGGTCTTCGCGTTGGGATCCTTCGACCAGCCGATGTCGACCGCCATGCCCGGTCCCTCCGCGCCCGTGCGGCACGACGCGATGTGGCTGTAGCCGGGTTCGCCGGCGCGGTTCTCGCCCGCCACGGCCCGCCGGGCGACGACCTCCAGGCAGTTGCCGGTCGCGAAGCGATAGAGCGGCGGCTCGCCCGCGAAGGGCGCGGTCGGGTAAGCGATCGGGGGCAGCGTGGCAGCGGTTGCGTAGCGAGCCACCAGCGCGTCCTTCCACTGCGCGCGGCGCAACTGCCAGATGCCGAGCCCGATCATCGTCGCCACGGCCAGCGCGACGACGATCGTCGGCCACAGCGGCAGGCGTCGCGGAAGGAAGCGCGGGATCATCCGACGATCCGCCCCTCGCGCGCGCGGTGGCGATATTCCTGGTACATCAGGAAGGCCTTGCCCACCCTGAGCCCGCCGACGGTCAGCGCAATGCCGATCGGCACCCAGATCAGGTGAACCCAATAAGGCGGACTCTCGGCCAGCTCGAGGGTGATTGCGCCGACGGTCAGGATCGCACCGACGATGAGGATGAGGAACGCCGCAGGCCCGTCGCCGACGTTGAACGCGGCGAAGTCGAGACCGCAGCGGCTGCAGCGCGGCGCGAACCGGATCGGCCCATCGAACAGGCTGCGCGCTCCGCAGCGAGGGCAGAGTCCCTCTAACGCCGCGGCTTCACGACCTGGCGCCGTGAACTCGGGCTGCCTGCCCGCCACCTCAGCCGTGGATCGGCGCGCCCCAGCCGCCCCACACATAGATCGACACGAACAGGAACAGCCAGACGACGTCGACGAAGTGCCAGTACCAGGCCGCCGCTTCGAAGCCGAAGTGCTGGCGCGGGGTGAAGTCGCCCTTCTCGGCGCGGATCAGGCAGATGATGAGGAAGATGGTTCCGACGATCACGTGAAAGCCGTGGAACCCTGTCGCCATGAAGAAGGTCGACCCATAGATCGAGCCCTTGAACGCGAACGGCGCGTGAGCGTACTCCCACGCCTGGATGCAGGTGAACAGCAGCCCGAGCGCGATGGTGCACATCAGGCCCTTCTTCAGCCCGTTCCGATCGCCGTGGATCAGCGCATGGTGCGCCCAGGTGACCGTCGTGCCCGAACACAGCAGGATCAGCGTGTTGAGCAGTGGAAAGGCGAACGGGTTGAGCACCTGAATGCCCTTGGGCGGCCATTGCGCGCCCACTGCATCCACTGCGCTGGGGAACAGCGAGGCGTCGAAGAACGCCCAGAACCAGGCGACGAAGAACATCACCTCCGACGCGATGAACAGGATCATGCCATAGCGAAGGTGGAGCTGGACGACCGCCGTATGATCGCCCGCGTGAGCTTCCTTGATCGTATTCGACCACCAACTGTACATGGTGACGAGGACCATTGCCAGGCCGGCGAGGCAGATGAACTTGCCGTACGGATTGGCGTGCATCCACATCACGCCACCACCGGTCAGCGCGAGCGCCGAGAAGGCACCGATGATCGGCCAGGGGTCGGGCGCGAGGATGTGATAATCGTGGTTCTTGGTGCCGGCCATGAGTCAATCCTCGAGATACCGTCCGGCCTCTAGCGGCCCGCGGCGGCGGTTTCCACCGGGTAAAATGTGTAGCTCAGCGTGATTTCGTCGATGTCGCGCGTGTCGGGGTCGGTGCGCAGCTTGGGATCGACGAAGAACACGACCGGCATGCGGACATGCTCTCCGGCCTTGAGCGTCTGCTCGGTGAAGCAGAAGCAGGCGATCTTGCTGAAATACTTGCCGGCCTGCGCCGGCGTCACGTTGAACACGGCCTGGCCGGTGATCGTCCGCGCGGTCAGGTTGGTCGCGCCATAGAAGATCTGCGTCTTGGCGCCGGGGCGGACCACGACGCGCTCCTGCTCCGGTTCGAACCGCCAGGCGAGCCTGGGGTCGACGTTGGCGTCGAAGCGGACCCCGACACTGCCCGCGACCGCGCCGGGTGCCTTCAGGGCGCGGCCGGTCGTGCCATCGAAGCCGGTCGCTTCGCAGAACAGGCGGTAAAGCGGCACCGAGGCGAAGGCGAGGCCGACCATCGCGGCGACGAACAGCGCTGCGAAGAACGCGACCCGGCGGTTGCGCGCGTCGAGCGCAGGAGAGGCCGGGGCGCTCACCAGTTGAGTTTGATCTTGGCGATCGAGATGGCGAACACCAGCACGACGAAGCCGCCGAGCAGCAGCGCGGTGAGCAGCGAACGCTCGCGCTGCCGCTTGCGGACCAGCTCCTCGGACGGGGTCAGCGGATCGCTCCGGCGAGCAGGAGCCGGTCGGCGACGAGCGCGCCGAACAGTGCGAACAGATAGACGATCGAGAAGGCGAACAGCCGCCGCTCGGGCTTCATCGCCGTAGGATCGGTCGCATGATTGGCGAAGACCCGGATGGCGAGGACCGCGAACACGGCGTCAAGCGCGAGCGCAGCAACGCCGTAGATCGCGCCCGTCAGCCCGAGCGCCCACGGCGCCATCGCCGCGGCGATCATCGGCAGCGTGTACAGCGCAATGTGGCGGCGCGTGACGGTGACGCCCGACACCACCGGCAGCATCGGCACACCGGCAGCGGCGTAGTCGGACTTCACGAACAGCGACAGCGCCCAGAAGTGCGGCGGAGTCCACAGGAAGATGATCGCGAACAGCAGCGCCGGCAGCGCAGTCACGTCCCCCGTCGCGGCGGCCCAGCCGATCAGCGGCGGGAACGCGCCGGCGGCGCCGCCGATGACGATGTTCTGCGCCGTCCGCCGCTTCAACCAGACGGTGTAGACCAGCACATAGAACAGGATCGACACGGCGAGGACCGCCGCGGCGAGGAGGTTGGTCGCGAGCCCCATCAGCACGACAGAGAAAGCGCTAAGCCCGACGCCGAAGTGGAGCGCCGACTGACGGTCGAGGCGCCCGGCGGGAAGCGGGCGGCCGGCGGTGCGCTTCATCTTGGCGTCGAGGTCGACCTCATACCATTGGTTGAGCGCGCCCGCGCCGCCGGCCCCCAGCGCGATGCACAGCACGGCGGTGAAGCCGAGCACCGGCGGCAGCGCGACGGGCGCGGCGAGCAGGCCGCACAGGCCGGTGAATACGACCAGCGTCATCACCCGCGGCTTCGTCAGTGCGAACAGGTCGCGCCAGTCGGCGGGGATCTGGGCGGAGACGTCGGGGATCGCGGGCAGGTCGAGGCTGGTCACGGCGGCGTCATAGAAGCTTGGCCGCATTAGTGCAAAGGCTTGGGGTTCGTGCAGAGGGGCGTGGGGGCCGGGCAGCATTGCGCTCGGCCCCCGCTTTGTTAGCGTGGCCGGATGCTTAGCCGACTCACCATCCTCGCCGCCGCGCTTGCCGCCCCGCACTCCGTTCAGCTTCGGGCTGCGCCCCCCGCCCGGCCTGCTGCCGCTCGGGCCACCGCTGCCCCGACCGAGCAGCTGGTAAAGGTGGCGATCGAGACCAACGCGGGACGGATGGTCGTCGCGCTGGACCGGTGCCGAGCGCCGATCACTGTCGCCAATTTCCTCCGCTACGTCGACACGCACCGTTACGACGGACAGGGCTTCTATCGGGCTATGCCGTACACCAAGGGCGGGCTGATCCAGGCGGGCATCACGACCGACGCGCGCAAGCTGTTCCCGCCGATCGCCGACGAGCCGACGTCGAAGACCGGACTGCACAACGTTCGCGGTGCGCTGTCGATGGCTCGCGCCGACGCCGGCACCGCGCGCAGCGACTTCTTCATCCTGACGGAGGATATTCCGGCGTTCGACGGAGCGCCCAACGGCGACTCCGCCGGTTTCTCTGCGTTCGGCCACGTCATCGAGGGGATGGACGTCGCCGACCAGATCTTCCGCGCGCCGACCTCGCCGACCAAGGGAGCCGGCGTGATGAAGGGCCAGATGCTGGACCCGGTCGTCCGCATCGTGAGGATGAGCCGGGTCCCGGGTTAGCGTTTAGCCGAAGAGAGTCCGCACGGCGCGCTTCTTCGCGATCGGGCCCGGCTTCTCGTGGCGTCCGCCGGCACCCGTTCGCAGGGCTGGGACCCTCAGCTTTCCGTGCCGTCCGCGCCAAGGCCGACCACGAGCTGATCGAGTTGCTCGAGCTGCTCGCCCCAGCCACTCGTGCTGCCGGACGCGATCGCTTCGTCGAGGGCTTCCTTCGACGGGTACAGGTCGCGCACGACGACCAGTGTGTCGCTCCCGCGGTCCTCGAAGCTCGCAGTCGTAACGGCGCCTTCGTCGTCGCCTTCGTCGTTGGTCCAGACGACGTGGGAAGGCGGCGTCACTTCAATGTAGCGTCCGAAGAAGGACATCGGCTGCTCCGCCGCCGGATGGCTCATGACCAGGCGATAGGTGCCGCCCGTGCGGACGTCGGCGTCGTAGGAGACGATCGTCAGGCCGAACGACGCCGGCGCCCACCAGCGCTGGAACAGATCGGGCCGGGTCCACGCCTGGAACACGAGCCGCGCCGGGCCGCGGACGCTGCGGGTGACCGTCAGCTCGCGGTCCGAAGTGCGCTCGATCGTCATGCCGGGATGGGTGGGGGTGAGTGCCTTAACCGATTGATTCATTGACTTCCTCCTTGCGTTTCAGTTCCTCGACGACTTCGTCCAGCGCATCGAAGCGTGCCTCCCACAGCCGGCGATGCTGCTCGATCCACGCTGCCTCCGTTTCGAGGGCGCGCTCGCCGAGTCGGCAGGTCCGGACGCGGCCAACCTTGCGGGTGGTGACAAGGCCCGCCCGCTCCAGCACGCCGACGTGCTTTTTCATGCCGGTGAGCGTCATGTGGAAGGTATCGGCGAGCGTGGAAATCGACGCGTCCGCATGGCCGAGTTGTTCCAGCACGCCGCGGCGAGTGGCGTCTGACAGCGCGGCGAACGAGGCGTCGAGGCATTGGTGAACCATATGGTTCAGTATCTAGGAGAATGAAGGGCGCGGTGCAAGCGGATTGCGCGCGCGCCTTCGATGCGCCGCGATGAGGCTACTCAGGATGAGCAAGCGCACACGCCGGAATCACGTTCATCCCCTGCGTCGATCAGGTCCGCTGGTGCGACCTGCCGGACGGCTCTCCGCGTCTCAACGAAGAAGAGCCGCCTTGCTTTCGCAAGACGGCTCTTTTTCAGGTGTATCTCAAGCTTAGTCGATCTTCGGCAGTGTCTCGAACTGGTGGTACGGGGGCGGGCTCGGGAGAGTCCACTCGAGCGTCGTCGCGCCTTCGCCCCACGGATTGGCAGGCGCCTTCTTGCCCGCCGCAAGCGAGATCGCCAGGTTGACGAAGAACACTGCCATGCCGGCCACCGTGACCATGTACCCGTAGGTCGAGACCTCGTTCCAATGCTCGAACGCCGGGGTGTAGTCGGGGATGCGCCGCGGCATGCCGTCAAGCCCGAGGAAGTGCTGCGGGAAGAACACGATGTTCACACCGATGAACATCAGGAAGAAGTGAATCTTGCCGAGCGTCTCATTGTACATTTTGCCGCTCATCTTCGCGAACCAGTAGTAAAATCCGGCGAAGATCGCGAACACCGCGCCGAGGCTGAGCACATAGTGGAAGTGCGCGACCACGTAGTAGGTGTCCTGCATGTAGGTATCGACGCCGCCGTTCGACAGCACGACGCCGGTCACGCCGCCGACGGTGAACAGGAAGATGAAGCCGATCGCGAACAGCATCGGCGTCTCGAAGCTGATCGAGCCGCCCCACATCGTCGCGATCCAGCTGAAGATCTTGACCCCGGTCGGGACCGCGATGATCATCGTCGC
>CAXSDY010000044.1:0-5400 GCA_964235835.1 uncultured Sphingomonadaceae bacterium
GGATAGACGGCGCCCGAGGTGCCGATGGACGCGAACAGATCGGCCCGGGCCAGCGCCGCGTCGATGCGGTCCATGTCGTAGGGCATCTCGCCGAACCACACGATGTCGGGGCGGACCTGACCCTTTTCGCGGCACGACGGGCAGCGCGCGGCTTCGCCCATGGGGCCGGTCCAGCCGAACCGCTCGTCGCACGCCAGGCACCAGCCCTTGAGCAACTCGCCGTGCATGTGCAGCAACCGCTTCGCCCCCGCCCGCTCGTGCAGGTCGTCGACGTTCTGCGTCACGATCAGCAGTTCGCCCGGCCAACTTGCGTCCAGCCGGGCGAGCGCGCGGTGCGCCGCATTCGGCTCGACCTCGCCGAGCCGCGCGCGCCGCGCATCGTAGAAGTCGTGCACCAGCGCCGGGTCGGCCGCGAATCCCTCGGGAGTCGCGACGTCCTCGACCCGGTGCCCTTCCCACAGCCCGTCGGCGGCGCGGAACGTCTGCACGCCGCTCTCGGCCGAGATGCCGGCGCCGGTGAGGATGACGATGTTGCTTATGCTCATGGTGCGCGTCTAGCCTTGGGCATGACCTCAGGCGACGCCAAAATCCGCATCGGCATCGGCGGCTGGACCTATGAGCCGTGGCGCGGGCTGTTCTATCCGGACAAGCTGCCGCACAGGCGCGAGCTGGAGTTCGCCGCCTCGGCATTCGGGGCGATCGAGATCAACGCGACCTTCTATGGCCGCCAGTCGCCCAAGAGCTGGGAAGCGTGGGGCAAGGCGGTGCCCGACGGGTTCCAGTTCGCGATCAAGGGCTCGCGCTATTGCGTGACCCGCACTCGGCTGGCGGATGCGGGCGAGGGTGTCGCGACGTTCCTGGCGCAGGGCATGAGCGCGCTCGGCGACCGGCTCGGGCCAATCCTGTGGATGTTCGCGGCGCGTCGCAAGTTCGACCGCGAAGACATCGCCGCCTTCCTCGACCTGCTTCCGCGGCAGCTCCACGGCCGCCCGCTGCGGCACGTCATCGAGCCGCGCCACGAGAGCTTCGCCGACCCCGCCTTCTTTGACCTCTGCCGCGACCACAATGCGGCGATCGTCTTCGGCGACGACGATGAGTTCCCGTGCATCGAGGCGGACACGGCCGACTTCGACTATGCCCGCCTGCAGCGCATGCGCGAGGAAGTTTCGAGCGGCTATGATGGGGCGTCGCTGGACTCCTTCGCCGAACGGGCCCGGGCATGGTCCGCGGCAGGCCGGGATTCGTACATCTTCATGATCAATGGCGCGAAGCGGCGGGCACCCGCGGCGGCGCTTGCGTTGCAGGAGAGGCTCGGCATTGCCCGGGGCTGAAGCCTCCGCCATGACCAGGCCATGACCCATCTTCGCCTCACCCTCTTCGCTCCGCACGGCCGCATGGGTCAGGCGATCCGGATCGCCGCCGAACAGGCGGGAGACGTCGAGGTCGTCGACGAAGGCGGCGAAGTGCTCGTCGACTTCTCCGTTCCGGGCGCGCTGCAGGCCAGCCTCGCTCGTGCGCGGTCGTCGCGCCAAGCGCTCCTGATCGGAACCACCGGCCTGGACGCGGGCGCCGATGCCGAGATCGCGGAGGCAGCGCGGGTTATTCCGGTCCTGCGCGCCGCCAACACCTCGCTTGGAGTGGCGCTGCTGTCCGACCTGGTAGAGCGCGCCGCGCGGGTGCTTGGTGACGAGTGGGACATCGAAATCCTCGAGATGCATCATCGGCTGAAGGCCGATGCGCCCTCCGGAACCTCCTTGGCGCTCGGTGAGGCGGCGGCCCGTGGCCGCGGGGTCGCGCTGCGCAGTAACAGGGCGCGCGACGGGACGGGTCTGTCGCGCGCGGCCGGCGAGATCGGGTTCGCCGCCTTGCGCGGGGGCACGGTCGCCGGGGACCACGACGTGATCTTCGCGGGCCGCGAGGAGCGACTCATCCTCTCGCACCGCGCCGAAAGCCGCGCGATATTTGCCCGAGGTGCCATCGTCGCCGCCCGCTTTCTGAGCGGCAAGCCCCCCGGCCTCTATTCGATGCGCGACGTGATCGGCGGGGCGTGAAGAAGGCCGACGTCTTCGAATTCTACCGCCGCCTCGCCGAGCTCAACCCCGAGCCGCAGGGCGAGCTCGAATGGTCGAGCCCCTACACACTGCTCGTCGCGGTCGCGCTTTCCGCGCAGGCGACCGATGTCAGCGTCAATCTGGCCACGCGCCGCCTGTTCGCCCTCGCCTCGACACCTCGGCAGATGCTCCAACTCGGCGAGGAGGCCTTGCGCGAGCAGATCAAGACCATCGGCCTGTTCAACACCAAGGCGAAGCATGTCATGGCCCTGTCGCGGCAATTGCTCGAGTGCTTCGGCGGCGAGGTACCGATGGATCGCGAGACGCTCGAGACGCTCCCCGGAGTCGGCCGCAAGACCGCCAACGTCGTGCTCAACATCGCGTTTGGGCACGAGACGATGGCAGTCGACACGCACGTCTTTCGCGTCGCCAATCGTACCCGCCTGGCGCCCGGCAAGACGCCGCTCGACGTCGAGTTGAAGCTGCTCAAGGTCACGCCCGCGCCCTTCAGGCGCCATGCGCATCACTGGCTGATCCTCCACGGCCGCTATGTCTGCAAGGCCCGGCGGCCCGAGTGCTGGCGCTGCCCCGTCGTCGACCTGTGCGCCTACAAGCCCAAGACCCCCGCGCCGAAGGGCTCAGCTCCACACGCGCTCGAAGCGGCCGCCGAGGCTGGTCAGTAGTTCATACTGGGACAGGCCGGTCGCGGTGGCGCTGCTCGGCAGGTCGAAGTCGAGCCGGACCCAGTCGCCTTCACCGAGGCGGGGAACGGCCGAACAGTCGAGCGCGACGAGGTCCATCGACACGCGCCCGGCCAGCGGCAGGCGCCGGCCGTCGACGCTGGCAAAGCCGTGCCCGGCGAAGGCGCGGAAATAGCCGTCGGCATAGCCGATGTTGATGATCGCGAGCTCGATGTCGCGATCGGCGACGAAGGTCGCGCCGTAGCCGACGCTCTCGCCGGTGCGGGCGGTCCGCCGTTGCACGACTTGCGCTTCGGGGAAGGCGACCTGGGCGATCTTGCCGGCGGCCTCGGCGCGCGGCACGCCGCCGTAGAGCGCCAGGCCGGGGCGGACGAGACCGAGGCTGTAGTCGCGGCCGAGGCAGATGCCGGCACTGTTGGCGATGCTGATTCGCCTCGCCGCGACGCGCCCGGAGACATCGCGCAGTCGTTGCAGCTGGAGCGCGTTGAGCGGGTGATCCTCGTCGGCGCAGGCCAGATGGCTCATCAGCGTTTCCACGATCAGTCCGTCGAGCACGTCCGCGTCCTCGGCGCGCACGCCGAGCCGGTTCATGCCGGTGTCGATCATCACGTCGCACGGCCGATCCGGCGCGATCTGCTTCCAGCGGGCGACCTGCTCCGCACTGTTGAGCACCGGGCGCGCCTTCGACGAGCGCGCCTCGCCCGCATCGTCCGGCCCGACGCCGTGCAGCACGCTCAGTGCGGCCCCCGGTGGCAAGGGACCGAGCCGCCGCGCCTCATCCCACGTCGCGACGAAGAACTCGCGGCACCCCGCCTGGTGGAGCGCGGCGACCGCATTGCCTGCGCCGAGCCCGTAGCCATCCGCCTTGACCGCCGCGCCGCACGCCGTCCCCGACGTCGCCGCAAGCCATCGCCAATTGGCCTGCAACGCAGCCCGGTCGAGGCGGAGGCGGAGCGGGCGGTGCATGCGCCCGCTCCTAGCCGCGCCCCTCCGGACGGTCGAGCGCCGCCTTGGCCCGTTCCCAATTGCGCCCGTCGAACTTATCCACCGCCGGCGGCGGCTGATAGAAGTTCTTCACGCGACCGCCTGGCAGTCACAACCGCCAGCTCAATTCACTCCACCGTCACCGATTTCGCCAGGTTGCGCGGCTGGTCGACGTCGGTGCCCTTGGCGACGGCGACATGATAGGCGAGCAGTTGCACCGGGACGGCGTAGACCAGCGGCGCGATGAGCGGGTGGACGCGCGGCATGGCGATGGTCGCGATCGTGCCCTCGCCTGCCTCGGCAATGCCCTCGGCGTCGGAAATGAGGATGATCTTGCCGCCGCGGGCGCGGACCTCCTGCATGTTGCTGACGGTCTTTTCGAACAGCGGCCCGGATGGCGCGATGACGATCACCGGGACCAGCTCGTCGATGAGCGCGATCGGCCCGTGCTTCATTTCGCCGGCCGCATAGCCCTCGGCGTGGATGTAGCTGATCTCCTTGAGCTTCAGCGCGCCCTCGAGCGCCATCGGGTAGTCGGGACCGCGCCCGAGGTAGAGCACGTCGCGCGCAGGGGCGACGAGATGCGCCATCGCGGCGATGTCGTCGTCATGACCGAGTGCGGCGTTGATGGCGGCGGGCGCCTCGTTGAGGTGGGTGACGATCTCGCGCTCATCCTCGCGCGACAGCTTGCCCTTGGCGCGTGCGAGGTTGGCGGCGAAGGCAGCGAGCACCGCGAGCTGGCAGGTGAAAGCCTTGGTCGAAGCGACGCCGATCTCCGGCCCGGCGCGGGTCGGCAGTAGCAGGTCGGCCTCGCGCGCCATCGAGCTGGTCGGGACGTTGACGACGACGGCGATCGTCTGCCCCTGCGAGCGGGCGTGGCGCAGCGCGGCGAGCGTGTCGGCGGTCTCGCCCGACTGGCTGATGAATAGCGCCAGCCCGCCCGGTTCGAGCACCGGTTCGCGGTAGCGGAACTCGCTTGCGACATCGAGGTCGACGGGCACCCGCGCGAACTGTTCGAACCAATATTTGGCGACCATCCCGGCGTAGAAGCTGGTGCCGCACGCGACGATGGCGATGCGCTTGATCGCGGCGAGATCGAGCCCGGCGTCGGGCATCGACACCTCGCCATCGAACGAGCGGACGTAGGACTGTAGGGTCTCGGCGACGACGAGCGGCTGCTCGAAAATCTCCTTCTGCATGAAGTGGGCGTAATTGCCCTTGCTGATCGCCTCCACGGTGGCGCCGGAGTCTACGATCTCGCGCTCCACCGGATTGTTGCCGCGGTCGAAGATCTGGACGGATTCGCGCCGCGCCACGACCCAGTCGCCCTCGTCGAGATAGGCGATGCGCTGCGTCAGCGGGGCGAGCGCCAACGCGTCCGATCCGAGGTAGTTCTCGCCGTCCCCATAGCCGACCGTGAGGGGCGCGCCCATCCGCGCGCCGATGATCAAGTCGGGGTGATCGCGGAACAGGAAGCTGATCGCGAACGCGCCGATCAGCCGCGGCAGCACGGTCGCGACGGCCGCCTCCGGGTCCGCGCCCTGCTCGACCTCGCGCGCGACGAGATGGGCGACCACCTCGCTGTCGGTCTCGGACTTGAACTCGCGTCCCTCGGCCAGCAGCTCGTCTCGCAGCGGCTTGAAATTCTCGATGATGCCATTGTG
>CAXSDY010000044.1:5500-17072 GCA_964235835.1 uncultured Sphingomonadaceae bacterium
CCTTGCCGACGATCGCGACGATTCCGCACATTTCAGCTTCCTGACATTGGGAGAGTGTAGGGGATACGGATGCCCGGCATCTCCGCCCGGAAATCCTTTGCGTTGCGGGTCACCAGGACCGCGCCGTTGACCTGGGCGGTCGCCAGGATCAGCGCGTCCAGCAGCTTCATGCGCGAGCGGAAGCGAATGTCCGCCGCGGCTGCGGCAATACGCGAGTCGACTTCCACCACCTCGAACGGCAGGATCAGCTCCCGCACGGTTGCCCGTGTTTCCATCGGCTCGCCGGCAAGGATTTCGGCCCACACGATGCGGCTGATCCGCTGACGCGGATAGCGCGACAGTTCCCGTATGGCAGGCGCGCGGTCCATCAGCCAATCGATGATGATGTTCGTGTCGAAGAATGGGTCGGACACGAGTTCAATCGGACTCGCGATCCTCGCGACTGATGCGCTGGTACTCGACGGCATCACCGATGTCGCTCCGGCCCTTCCAATAGCCGGCGCCGCGCGCGATCCAGTCCTGGTTCGCCCGCCCTCGGACGTGGGCGCGCACGGCCTCGCGAACTTCGGCCGCACGAGACCGGCGGTTACGCCGCGCAAGCGCGTCGAGGCTCTGAATATCCTCCTCGGGGATGTCGATCAGCGCGCGCATGGCAGTTCTCCGGCTCGGCCTGCTCCGGGGTACTGATATCACGTCGTGATATCAAGAGTTCCTGGAGGCCATCTTCCGCTCGCGGAAACGTCTGGCCCAGCCGGCGATGCCCTTCTGCCCGGCGCGGGCGACGCCCAGACTGTCGGGTTCGACATCCTTGGTCACGACGCTGCCGGCCCCGACGATCGCTCCGGCGCCGACCGTCACCGGCGCGACCAGCGCGCTGTTCGATCCGATGAACGCGCCCTCGCCGATGACGGTGCGATACTTGCCGAACCCGTCGTAGTTGCACGTGATTGTGCCGGCGCCGATGTTCGCGCCCGCACCGACGTCGGCGTCGCCGAGATAGGTCAGGTGGCTGGCCTTGGCGCCCTGGCCGAGCCGGGCTTTCTTGACCTCGACGAAGTTGCCGACCTTCGCGCCTTGCTCAAGTTCGGCGCCGGGCCGCAGCCGCGCGTAGGGCCCTACTTCGCACGCCGGGCCGATCGTGGCTCCTTCGAGGTGGGAATAGGCGTGGATGGTGGTGCCGGCGGCGATCGACACGCCCGGGCCGAAGAACACGCCCGGCTCGATCGTCACGTCAGCTTCGATCCGCGTGTCGGTGGCGAACCAGACGCTGTCCGGATCGATCATCGTCACGCCGGCGGCCATCATCTCGCCCCGGCGGCGCCGCTGCCAGTGCAGTTCCGCGTCGGCCAGCTCGGCGCGGCTGTTGATGCCCAAGGCTTCAATGGCGGCGCCCTCGACCGCCACCGAGGCACGGCCGTGCGCGGCGGCGACCATCACCAGGTCGGGTAGGTAGTATTCGCCCGCGGCATTGGCATTGCCGATCGCCGGCAGCCACTGGCGCAGATCGTCGGCGCGCAAGGCCATCATCCCGCTGTTGCACAAGCCGACCGCGCGCTCCGCCGGGCCGGCGTCCTTATACTCCACCATCCGGTCGATGCGGTCCTCATCGCCCAGGATGACCCGGCCGTACGTACCCGGATCGGCGGGTGAGTGGGTGAGGACAACGACGCCCGGCGCGTCGGGTGCGGCGAGCCGGTCGAGCAGCGCGCGCAACGTGTCGAGGGCGACGAACGGCGTGTCGCCGAACAGGATCAGGACCGTTCCGGCGAAATCCGCAAGGGCCGGCAAGGCGGCGCGCACGGCGTCCCCGGTGCCGCGTTGCTCAGCCTGCAGCGCGGTTTCGACCCCACGAGCGCCGACCACCGCTTCGATCTGATCGCGGCCGCTGCCGACGACCACGATCTCGCGCGACGGCGCCAGCTGGGCAACGGTGTCGAGCAGGTGCAGCAGCATCGGCTTGCTGGCGATGGCGTGCAGCACCTTGTGCTTGGCGGACTTCATCCGCGTGCCCTGCCCCGCAGCGAGGACGATCACGGCCAGTGAGGACGGTTTAGCGATCATGCTCAATGCAATGGCACGCAGCAACTGCTCACGCCAGAAGGGGCGATCAGTCGCTCAGGTCGTGCGAAGGTCGCAGCGCTTACGCGTTTGAAGTACCGCCGCCGTCACCGGGACCGCCATCGCCGCCCGACGGCGGCGCAGCAGGTTCGGACCGCTTGCGAGAGGAAGCGCCACCCCGCCTCGATGGGGCCGGAGTGCCTCCCCGCTTGGCGGCACCGCTGGCACGCGGCTTGGAGGCGGCGGACGCGCCCGCCGGCTTCGTGGCGGGCGGCGCTTCGGGATTCTTGCGCGGACGGCCGCGCTTGGGGGCAGCCGTATCGGCTTGCGCCGGCGCTGCCGCGGAGCGGGTTGCAGCGGACCCGCCGCTCGCGGCTCGCGGCGCCTTGGCGCCTCGTGACGTTGCCGCTGTGCCGCGAGAGGCTGATCCGCCTCGACCGCGCGCGCCGCTGGTCTCAGCGGTTTTCGTCGGCGACGAGAAAGCAGAGGACACGGCGGCCTCGCCTTCCTCGATCCACTTGCCGGACATGAGCCGCTGCGCGGCTTCGGCGACCGCCTCCGCGATCAGCGTGCCAAGCCGCGAGGCGTTGCTCATCATGGCGCTGGCGGCGCTCTGGGCGCTGTCCGCAGCCTCGAGACCGGCATCCCGGATCTTGCGCCTGGCGCTCGGGCTGGCCGCAATGGCGGCGGCGGCGGCGGTCAGGCCGGCGGCAAGCATCTCACGGCTCATCGCCGCCTTGGCGAGCTTGTCCATGGTTGGAATGCCCGAGCCGCCCTGATCGCCCCGGCCTTCGTCGTCGAACGGTGATTTCGCCATTTCCGCCTCCCGCTGAACTGCGGGTTAGACGGTTCACCCGCGAAACGGTTCCGTCAAGGGCGCGAGGCGAAAGGCAGGTCAAATAGTAAAGGGAGCTGCCACCGAAGTGACAGCTCCCCCGACATGGTCAGCGGCCGGAGAGCTCCAGCCCGGGTGACCGAACAGGCTAGGCCTGAGTCTCCCGAACGAACTGAACCGACCCCTTTGCTGAACCATGAGACATCGGATCACCTCCTTTCGCTGTGTTGATGAGAAGGCGAAGATGTGGCGGATCGCAGCGGATTTCAAGAGTCCAAATGATCGAAATGCATCACCCGGATAAGGCGGGGCGCTGGCCCGGAGTTCAGCCGACGAGCTTGTCGACCTTTTCCTGCAATGCGGCCAGTTCGGCGCGCAGCTTAGCGACCTCGCTCTCCTCGGCCGGTTCGCCGCGCGTTCGCGGTCGCAGCGCCGCCGCGGCGTCCTCGATCATCGCCATGTTGCGCTTGGCCAGATCGGCCAGCGGATTCTTGGCCAGTGCGTCGCGCATCGCGTTCTGGTTCGACTTGAACGAGGCCATCGCGGCGTCGAGGTAGGACGGGACCGCAGACTGCATCGAGCCGCCGTACAGCCCGATCAGTTCGCGCAGGAAATTGACCGGCAGCATGGTCGCCCCGCGCGCTTCCTCGTCGACGATGATCTGGGTCAGGACCTGGTGCGTGATGTCGTCGCCCGATTTGGCGTCGAGCACTTCGAACTCGCGCCCGTCGCGGATCATCGCCGCAAGCTTGTCGAGGGTGATGTAGCTGCTGCTCTCGGTATCGTAGAGCCGCCGGTTTGCGTACTTCTTGATCGTTACCTTGTCCGCTGCCTTGGCCATGCTACGCTCCCGCTACCGTGCTGCGAGACTAGCACCTCGGCATGACGCACTGCAACACGGCGGCGCGCTCGATATGCTTCTCGTGCGCACGACCGCTCCGGACCAAGCGACCGTCTGCTTGCCCGAAGCTGCCGCGGCCGCTAAGCGGGCCCCGAGCACCCATAGCTCAGCTGGATAGAGCGCTGCCCTCCGAAGGCACATGTCAAGCCAACCCGGGCGAGAAGGGAGCATATTTTCTCCTTAGTTCTTAGAAACTTACTGAATCGTCATCCGTCGCTTCACACCCGCATTTTTCTCGCGTAAGCACTGCGTAAGCAATAGGCACCCGTAGCTCAGCTGGATAGAGTGGCGCCCTCCGAAGGCGTAGGTCACAGGTTCGAATCCTGTCGGGTGCGCCATTCCCTCGTGCTCCAGCGTCCTCCTGCGGAATGAACGGGCGGATTGGCCGACTGCGATGAACTCGCTAGCGCATGGCCCTGAGGGCCGACACGGACAGCCCTTCAACCTGACTGACGAATGGCTACTTACAAGATGATCGTCGCCTCGGTGCACGACTGAGTTTGGCGGATAGCCGCGGACCAACTTGCTCCGGCGGAAGTCCGCTCGACGCCGCAACTATGGCCCACACTCGGACCTTTCCTTCGGCTTTGGCGCTCCCGGAAGGAGACGTCCGTTCGTTTCCGGTCAACGGCTACTTGCGGTCTTTCCGTCCGAAGCTCAGCGTGATTGGCCCGCCATGCCATTGCGCCTTTTGCAAGCAACACCGGACCTGAAACCAGGCTCACTTCTTCGCGGCGGCACCGCGCTTCCCCTAGTTGTGTCTGCATGACGGGCACCATCGGCGCTGATTGGTTCGGTCTTGATCGCTTCGTCTCCGCGCAGGAGGTGAGCTACGCGCGCGTGCTGACGGAGTTGAGACGGGGTCTCAAGACGAGCCACTGGATGTGGTTCGTCTTCCCCCAGGTCGCCGGCTTGGGTTCGAGCGAGATGTCGCGCCGCTATGCGCTCGGTTCGATAGCGGAAGCTCAGGCCTACCTTGCCCATCCGTTGCTGGGTGCACGTTACAGGGAATGTGTTGCCGTCCTCCAAGATCTCGTCGCCACCACCGCGGAGGCGGTGTTCGGCCGCGTAGACGCAGCCAAGCTCCGCTCCTCGCTGACCTTGTTCGCCGAAGCGGCTGGCGACCCGCTGTTCGCCGCTGCGATCCAGCGCTGGTTTGGGGCAGCAAGGACAAGCGTACAGTGGATATTCTTAGCGCCGGTATGTCGGTTGGTGGCTGATTGGACCAGCGGTCGACGGGTAACGCGCGTTGGATATGAAGGGAACACGGGCGCTCATTCATCGGCCATCAGATGCCCTAAGCCACGCGCACAGTGAGCAGCGCTTGTTCCGTCCATTCGGATACTCCAGCCCTTCCGCCGCGCTTGGCTGAGTATAACGCCGCGTCGGCGCATTCGATCAGGCGATCGGGTGTGCCACCGTCGGTGGGAGCAAACGCGATCCCATCGCAAGCTCCAATCTTGATGTCAGTGCCCCCGAGTTCAAATGGTTCGCTCAATCGGCGGACGATCCGCCTGCCCATCAAATTGGCTTCGCTTCGGTCACGCAGCGTAGTTTGGATTACCGCGAACTCGTCTCCCCCAAGACGAACGACGGTGTCTTTCGACCTGACCACAGCTGTCAGTCGGTCGGCGACCGCGCGCAACAAGGCGTCTCCGGCGGGATGTCCCCAACGGTCGTTCACGCCCTTGAAGCCGTCGAGATCGATCATGTGGACGGCGAGCTCCGTTCCCTCCTCGACCGCCGTCAATAGATTAGCCTCGAGCTGCTCAGAGAACAGAATCCGGTTGGGGAGTCCGGTTAGTGGGTCGAGCCGTGCGAGACCTGCGAGCTGCCGCCTGCTTTCGAGCTGCGCGAGAAGCGCTCGATAGCTGAACGCCAGCGTCTCCAAACTCGAGATCGCGTAAACGGCGATCAGGAACGCGATCAGCACGTAGACGATCGCTAGGCGGCTGTTGGGTGCATTCGAGGCGGCAACGAGCATGCCGGCCGAGGTGGGCAGCGCGCCCATCAGCACAGCCAGAGCACAGACGCGTGGCCGCGGCGCGTTCCGCTTCGAGGAGCTGACGTTCCATCCGGTCCAAAGCGAGGACCGCGACGCGGTGGATTACGTCAGCCTCTCCGACGGAGAGCATCAGCTCATGCAAATCCTAGGCGTGTTCGCGATGGTCGACGAGCCGAACGTACTGTTCCTGCTCGACGAACCGGAGTCCCATCTCAATCCCGAATGGCGCGTCCGCTTCATGAGCGACGTAATGGCGCTTCCGACCAAGGACGGCAAGCGGGAGGACGCGGGCGGCGGCTCGGCTTCCCAAGACGTGGTCATCACGACGCATGCCCCGTTCGTTCCGTCGGACACGCCGAGGAACCGCATCCTAATCTTCAAGAGGAACGAGGACCAGCAGGATGGAAGCAAGGTCAAGGTCCTGAGACCCAACATCCAAACCTTCGGCGCGAAGTACGAAGAGATCCTTGCCGAATGCTTCGGCGTCGCGCCGCCTATCTCAGATCAGCCCATGGCGTTGATCAAGGAGCTTCTCCAATCGGAAGACGCGGAGAACGTGGAAGCAGGTCTCCGGAAACTCGGACCGTCAGTCGAACGGGTCAAGCTTGCCGATCATCTTGAGCAACTCAAGGACGACTAGGATCTATTTTGCTCTTCAGTTTATCACCGGCCGCAACCGCCGAAAACTGGCTTCGCGACGTGCTCAACGACGCTCTCGCCCGAGGCTTCGCGCGTATCGACGCGAACCAGGCCGCTTCAGGTTGGCTCGACGGGACGCCGCAGGCGAAGCGTGAAAGGCTCGAGAAGAGGAAGAAGCTCGGCGAAGCCGTCGAAGCCATATTTGACGCCTATCGAGATCTGAACGCCGCCGGTCGCGATCTCGTGTTGGAAGCATTTGACGACCAGCAGAACATTGCTGATCTGTTCGATGGAAACCGGACGGCCAATACGCTCGTCGATTTACCGGCGACGATGCGTGCGCCGCTCAAGGAATATGCGGACCGAGTGTTCGACGTGCTGGACGAGTGGGGGATCCGCGACAGAAGCTACGCCATCCACGACGAGGGCGGAGCAAGTGCATGTCCGTTCTGCGGTTATGAGGCGATGGACTGCAGCCGCATCCGAAACATGGACTGGGACCACTATCTGGCCAAAACGCTCTACCCGTTTGCAGGTGCCGATCTGCGGAACCTGTCGCCCATGGGGGACGGATGCAACGGTTCGTTTAAACGGGCGAAGGACGTTCTGCGGTCGAACGGCGGCTTGCGGCGGGCGTGCTTCGATCCGTACGGGGAACTTCAGGCGAGCATGCATCTGCAGAACAGCGTGATGTTCGCTCGCGGCCACGGCAACGAGCTTCCCGTTTGGAAGATCTCGTTCGTCGGCGATCAGGACAGACGCGATACCTGGGAGTCGGTTTTCGTTCTCAGGACGCGGTGGCTGGGAAGACTGGACGACATCTATTCCTACTGCCTTTCGCAGTTCGGCGACCTGCACAAGGGCGAGCTGCTGTCAGCCGCCGAGGTCGTCGGGAAGCTACAGAAGCTGAAGGACGCGGAGGGCCACCCCAAGCGGATGCCGGGATCGTTTCTGAAAGCCGCCGTCTTCGACTTACTCAGAGATCGCGCTTTGAAAAGCACGGTTGAGGGAGCCCACGTCCTTCGCCTCCTGCAGATCGCGACGCTGCCAGTCCCAGTATATCCCGACATCGTCGTCACGTTTGACGAGGCCGCCGGCGCTGCTTAGCGGCGCCCCCCCTTTCTGAGCACCAGCACCGTGATAACCCAGCTGAACGAACGGGCGAGATCAGCAGCCCGGCGCTCGAAAGCGGCCATTCCGCTATCCACCAATCTTTTAGAACGCCGACCGCTCCGTCTGAGCCGGCCTTACAGGCACCTAATCTCGCCACGCAGGATAGAACGCGGCGGCACGATCTGGGTAACGGACGTAGCGGAATCGCACCTTGGCCCAGCGCGGATGAGTGGCGCGCTTGCAGTAGCCCTCGCGATTACCAAGCTGCATGATCTCGCTTGCGAGCGCTACGTCTTCGATCGAGCGTTTGGTCTGCGCCGACGTCGAGCGTGATGTGAACTGCCCATGCGTGGTCGACCGACTGACGTTGTCTCGCTCGACTTCACGGTCGCCGATGAGGTCGGAGGCGAGCTGGGCTGTTCCTCCTCCGTCACTGACACCCGCGCGGAGCAGCAGCAAGTTTCCGCAGTTCTCGATGATGGTGTGAGCGCCCTCGCCATAAACAACCTTAACCTGGGCGAACGACTGGAACCCGATGGCGACGCAGCCGCCGAACTTCCGCAGCCGCGCCTGCGCATCCTTAAGCCCTTCAATGCGTCCGAGCGCGTCCAACTCGTCGACCTGGAACCAGATGCGCCGGTCGCGAGAGGGTGCAAGCGATAGCGTCTCAAGAATAGCGATGTTCATCCAGCAGGACACAAGGCCCCTAAGCGCAGCAACCTGGTTGGCCGCGTAGGGCATCCAGAGCGATCCCGACTCCTCACGGACCCACTGCCGGATTGAGAAGGGTTCGCCTTCAAGCGACGCCATGTGGCGCAAACTGCCGATCGCCGGCGCGAGGGTCCCAAGGATGCTGGCCAGCATGCGCTCGCCGCCCTTTTCGAAGTAGCGCCCGGCTGGCGTGCCGGCGCAGTGCGCCTTGAGCTCCTCGACGCTGCCAGCGGAGAGCATGGTGATGAAGTCGCTCGTCGAGCCCGACTGATATGCAACCCAGTTCTCGAGCAGGGCAGCGAGTAGTTGCTGGGCATAGGTGATCCACTGGTCGTGGTCGCCAACGCCGAGATGCGGCAGCAGCGATTGGGCGAGGAAGGCATAGTCGCTCGATCGTTCGATCTCGCTGAGCAGATCCCAACGGGCGCAGCGGCCGTCGAATGGATTGAGGATGATATCACCGGCTCGGAAGAAGGCGCTCATTGAGGCACCTTCCGGATCGGCGACGACCTGGCGATCGCCGCGACGCACCGCGTCGGCCATCAGGGCGCGAAGCGCAGTAGACTTGCCGGAGCCGGTTGCGCCGATCACGGCGACGTGCATCGTCTCGTCTTCACGAGAGAGCGGCACGCCGGCGAGCGCGACGCCACCAGTCAGGCGTGCCTGCAGCCGACCTCCCTTACTGCCGGTGAACACGCGCAGCTTCGTTCCGCGAAGATGAGTGAGATTGGGCGACCCCGCGCCAAGCCGGGCCGCGACTACGCCGCCCAGGAACCCGAACGTTGCCGGCATCATTACCGCCAGCGGCCAGCTGTCGGAGCGAAAGCTCTGGTAAAGCCAGTGTCCGAGCACGCTCCCGCCGGTCCATCCAAGCGGCGCGAAGGCGATCGGCCACACCGTTCGGCGATCCAGGGCTTGCACGATGCTGGCGACGATCGCGCCCGGCAGGACCGCGAGCGCGAACCAGAGATGATAGCGGTGTAGCGCGAGCCACGCCCAGCGCTCATCCAGCCACGGCTCAAGCCTGTGCCGGTGTGCCCAGTGCTCGCGCAGGAGGTCGGCCATTCCGAATGCATCCGTCGGCGGAATCAGCGCTCGGACGAACGGCCAGCACACCCACATTGCAACTATCGCTGCTAAGAAGGCGACCTTCTGGACAATGGACTCCGGCCCTGCCCCGCCGCTGCGGCCCGCCACGCCACCTGCGCCAGTGCTAGCCATCAACGTCCGGCCCCATAGTCGTAGTCTTTGTCGAGCCCGCGAGCCGGAGCTGACTTCGCGGCGGCTATCGCCTCACGAACGCTCTCCGCGGTCGGCTTGGGCGCATTGACCCTCGCCGCGACCATGGCCCTGAGCTCCTTCGCGCGTTCGGTGTGCGCCATTGATCCTGGCGCGCGGACCGCCGCGCTGTTCGCGGAAGACGGGCTTTCCTGCTCGCGTTCTATCAACGGTGCCCGGTCGCTCGGGGGAATGTTGTTTGCCTTGCGGCCGCCTCGGACATCGTCGGCGTAGTCGAGCGCCATGTCCTTCGGGCGCTCACGCGCTAGCGTGCGGCTCAGCTGTTTCTCATCCGCGAAGTCGTCGCGACCGTAGTGGAGCGCGGTGCCATCACGATGGCGCGACAGGGCCACGTAGCTGGAATGTGCATCGAGCCCGGGTGTCGCGAGCACATGCGTCCGATCGATGGTCATGCCCTGGGTCTTGTGGACGGTTGCCGCGTAGCCGTGATCGACATGCGCGTAGCTCTTGAGATCGACGCTGATGTGCCGTCCATCGTCTAGGCGCACCTGAAGGCGATCGCATGCCGCCTTCTCGATGGTGCCGAGCGTGCCGTTCTTCACGCCGAGCTCGCGCTCGTTCTTGAGGAACATGATGCGATCTTGGTCGGCGAACTGCCGCTCGCCGCGCTCTGTCTGCACGGCGATGTCTCGACCGAGCTCCCCTTGCGCGGCCAGCTTGTGACGTGCAGCCTCGTTGAGCATTTCGACCTCTTTGTTCGTGTGGGTAAGGATGATGCGTGAAGCCGCAGGGGCGGCCTGCCGCTCGGCGTCCCAGCGCTCGATCAGCGACTCGCGAGCACCTTCGCGGGTGTCGGCCGCTTGCACCATGCTGGCCTGCGCGTAGGCGCTTAGCGCCTCGCCAGTCCGGCCGGTCGCGAGTGCCCGTGTCGCATCCCGCATCCACTCAACCGATTGCCGGCGCACCTCGCTGATCTCGGCAGCGCCGTGGCGCTCGGCGAGCAGCCGAAACGCTGCACCTGCTTCAATGGCTTGCAGCTGTTGCGCGTCGCCGACGATCACCACCTTGGCGCCGCCGGTCACCGCTTCGGCCAGGACGCGCTGAAGCTGGCGCGTGCCGATCATTCCGGCCTCGTCAACGACGAGTACATCGCGCGAGCTCAGCCGGTCGCGATCACGTGCCCAGCTATGCTCCAGGCTCGCGATGGTGCGCGACCCGATGCCTGATCCACCCTCAAGGTTCTCAGCCGCGATGCCCGACAGCGCCGCGCCGCGGATGGTGTAGCCCGCTGCCTCCCAGGCGTCCCGGGCAGCGCCGAGCATCGCCGATTTGCCTGAACCGGCGTAGCCGATGACCAGGCTCAAGCCTTGCCGCCGTGTGACATGCTCGAGGGCCTGCCGTTGCTCGGCACCGAGCACCAGCCCGCGGGAGGCGGCAGCGCGAACAGCCTCCTGAACGTCATACTTGCCCACGCCGTGCGCCGTGCCGGCAAGTGCCGCGGCATTGCGCGAAAGCGCTTCCTCCGCGCTGAGCATGCTGACGGTGGTAAACCGCTCGGCCCCTTGGCCGTCACGCCCGAGCGCCAGCAGCGACTCCGACGAGCGCATGGCGGCCAGGACGCGGTCGAACTGCTCCTGACCATCCGAGTGCCGGTGGGCGAACATCGCGAGGTCACGAACGGTGAACGTTGCCTGGTTGCGCGTCAGCGCGTCGAGGCCAACGGCCGGGCTGGCAAGGATCGCGGCGCCATTGCTCTTGGCAATGGCACGATGGTGATCGGCGCGCTCGGCGTCCTCGCCGCGCTCAAGCCGGCGTGAGCCCGCGGCACCGATCTTGTGTTGGGGCTCGAGGTCGATCCCTTGCGCGTCATAACTACGGTGATCAATGCGCGCCTCGATCCCGAGTCCCTGCAGCCGCTCGTTGACGTGGGTGGCCCAGTTCTCTCGCCAGTTCTGCAGTAGCGCCGTGGCGTTCCAGTCCCGTACCTTGGCGCCGAAGCCATCAGGTCCGACCTCGCGCATGGTCAGCATGACATGCGCGTGCGGCTTGGCGTTGCCGTCGCTGCCGATAT
>CAXSDY010000045.1:0-17030 GCA_964235835.1 uncultured Sphingomonadaceae bacterium
TCGGGTTCAGGTTCGGCGAGGAGGCGGCAGGACAGCAGCCTTGCCGCGGCCGAGCGACTTGCCATGCGCCGCTTGCCCCTTGTGACTGCCGAGGTGGCACCCTGGCGAGCGCGTGGTTCTCCGCAACGACTCACACGAACCCGTCCGAGAACAGATGCTCGGTCTGGAGCTAGTCCTGGTTGACCTCGCGGCAGAGCAGTCGCGTGTTGCCGGTGCCGACGCAAAGGTCGATCTCGCCCGACATCATCCGCTCGACCGGCGGTTGAGCGCCTGGCTTTTCAGCCGCACACCGAGGGCTGTCGCCGACAGTCGCGCCACGAACTGCGGCAGAAAATCGCGGTGCAATCGTCCGACGCCCTCAGCGTGAACACCCGCGTGCTCAGCGATCAGCGCGGAGCCGCCTTCCCGTCCGGCTCCGGCGGCCTCGGACGAAGATAAGTGATCGCCCGGGTGATCTTGCCCTTGCCGTCTTCGGTCACATGGATGATCGAAGCGATCCTGAAGCTCCCGCCGGGCGCGCTTTCAATCGCCAATTCAATAAAGCAATCCCGGCCGTCACCCACGACGGAGAACGGGACGTGCGCCAGCGGCGGGCGGGCTGCGGCAAGGGCCTTGCCCTTCGCAAGCCCGGCTGCGATCATGTCTCGTCCCAGCCACTCGGCACCCGTCGGCGAGAGCCAGAGCCCGTCCGGAGCAAAAAGGGAGGCGATCTCCGGTTCTTGCTCCGTAGCGACATAATGGGCCATCTTCCTCGACGCGACGCAACGCGGAGCACCGGCCCCGGCGGACTCGGCAGGGCGCGCGGCCAGGAAATTGCCCGTGATCGCCGGTCCGTGCGAGCCACCCTCCGCAAACGTCGCCCCGGCGATCAGCAACAGGGCCGTGCCTGCCATCACACTACTAAAAGCGACTCGAGCCACATCATCCTCCTCGTTCAACTTAACATTCGCCGATCACGCGAGCACTGCGTCGAGCTGCAATAGAACTGGCATAAACGGCGAAGCGCCGCAAGACCTCAACTTGACTCGCGCGCTGCCGTTTAGTCTGGATTGGCCCCGTCGTTGGTTCCGGTTGAGCGCTCGAAGCAGAAAAAGTTTCGCTAGCGCCGCCGCTCGCGTAACAATCAAATCACAGGATGATCGATATTACGGCAAACCCTTCTAAAAGCACTTTAACAGGGCGAAGGACTCTATCGACATATACCAAACCCATCGTGGATCGTTATATCAAACATCGGAGATCGCCATTCGTGTGGTGATTGTCGGGGTGATATCGTGGCGACCTGATGACGAGGAGGATCTCTGTCGCGTGGCCTGCCGCGTTGCGGGCGGACAAAGATGAAGCGGTCGTCAACGGCTGACCTTGGGACCCGGCCGGGTTGGCAGTTCGGATCGACGCATGGCGCGCAGTTTCCGCGCCGCCATCCCGCAACCAGGCCGCCTCGGCCGTCGGCCACCCTGAATCCTCGCTCCAATCGCCCGGCGGCGGCGCTCACCGCCTCCAGCGACAACTTACCGCTCCCGGGTTCACGCCTTCCTCTCGGGCGTAGTCAACATCCGTCCCCTCTTCCTTTTACTCGGACTTTCCATGGTAGATATCCCTGACAAGCTGAACGGCAGGATCATGCTGCCTTTATTCGCGGTGGTTGCCGTCGACGCCATCGGCGTCGGCGTAATCCTGCCCCTGCTCCCCTTTTATTCGCGCCACTTCGGGGCCAGCCCCTTCATGATCGGTGTGCTCCTTGCGTCCTTCTCGCTGTGCCAGTTCATTGCGTCGCCCTGGCTGGGCAAGCTGTCCGATCGCCATGGGCGCAAGCCGGTCCTGCTCGGAAGTCAGCTCGGCACCTGCTTCGCGTTGGTACTGCTGGCGTCAGCACAAAGCCTTTGGCTGGTGTTCGCGGCGCGCATGATAGACGGGCTTACGGCGGGAAACCTGTCGGTGGCGTCGGCCTACGCAGTCGACAACAGCACGCCTGCCACGCGCAAGCAGGCAATTGGCATCGTTGCCGCGGCGATTGGCGTCGGTGTGATGGTCGGGCCCGCCCTGTCCGCTCTGCTGGTTCGAATCTCGATCACGGCGCCGATCTGGGCCGCCGCCGTCCTTTCCGGCTGCAGCATCCTGTCCACCCTTATCCTGCTGCCGCGCAACACAGTCGCAAATGTTGCGACGAAGCCTCCCGCCGCTCGCTTGGCGCAAACGTTGCAGATGCCAGGCACACTCGCGGTGCTCACCGCCCTTGGCGCCTTCTCCCTGGCGTTCAGCATGTACATCTCGCAATTCGCGCTGTTCATGAGCGCGCGGTTCGAATGGAACGGCCACCCGTTCGGACCGGGAGAGGTCGGTTTGCTGTTCACTCTCGCTGGGGCGATCAACATCTTCGTCCAGTTGTTCGCTATGAAGCGGATCAGCAGGATCGTGCCCGAAAATGGCTTGGCCGTATCAAGCCTCGGCCTGGTCGCCGCCGGATATGCCGGGCTTGCTCTTTCGGCCAGCGTGCCAGCACTGGTCGCGGCCGTGGTGATCGCCAGCCTCGGGACCGCGCTTGCACGGCCGACGCTGACGGCGGCGCTCACGCTGACCGCCGCGCCGGGGCAGCAGGGCGCGCTGATGGGCCTCAACACGTCGACGATGGCGCTGGCCAATGTCGCCGGCCCACTTCTAGCTGGGTTATTAATTGGGCGCGGCTGGTACACGGGATGGGCACTGTCGATTGCCTTGCTGGTCGCCGCAACGATGCTGGCGGTGCAATTGCTCGTTGTTCGCGGCCGCTGGACCCGCGCGAACCGCCCGGCGACCCAACTGTAGGCCAGCCGTCGGATGCGGTGGAATCTGCCTGACGGAATGTGATGCAGGAAGGGACGGATGAGCTCGTCCCGGTAAGTGTCACGACCTGCCGCCGCTCGGCGCCGCGGGAACCGGTCCGACGAGGCGTGGCGGCGATTGAGCCGCACCTGGCAGGAGCCGGGCTGGAGCGCGCAGGGCCGCGCCGGCGAGCGACGTTGTTACCTGGCGGCGGCGCCGCGCTTGAAGGTCAAGGCGGCGTTGATGCAGCCGTAGAGCGGCAAAACCCGCGACGGCGGCGGTCACAGCTGTTCAGGCGTCCAAGGTAGCCGGGATCAACTTCTAGACCGTCGCTGAGGCTCCTGCCACCGCACAGAGTTAGCGCTGGCGCAATTGCCAGGCATCGCACCAGTGGTCATCAACGCTCGCCACGTACATTTGCCCAGTCATCGGCGCGCTTCCCACCCCGAGGTTTGCTGCGCTGAAGCGCCCTGCGGGGTCCCAGGCGAGGGCCGTGTGGGTCCAAGCAAATTGCGGGCCTGTTGATCTTCCAGAGGATTTCGCCAGTTATCGCTCGTGAACGAAGAACGAAGGTGATAGACCTGCCGAAAATAGCCAAGGCGGGGTAGGTTTATCAACACCTCGGCGCGAGGCACTTAGTGTCGTGGAGAGGTCTGATGTCGGAGTTCGAATCTCTTCATCGTGAATTCGCCGAGCGGCCAGTCGAAGTCGAAGCAAAGCCGGATATTCAGGCGGCCGGAGGTGCTGCGCCGATCGGCTTCGCTCTGGCCGCTTCGGGATCGCTGGCGCTGGCAGCGTGCGGCGGAGGAGGAAGTTCGTCCGCGCCATCCACGCCCACCCCCACGGCGCCCGCCGTGGTCGCGCAGAAGCCGTCGCCCGGACAAGCCTCCCGCTTTCTGTCACAGGCGGCGATCGGCTATTCCAAGGCTGATCTTCTGAACCTTTCGGACAGTGGATTCGACGCCTGGCTGACGTCCCAATTCGCCATTTTGCGCACCCAGAAGTTCTGGGATTATCTGGTGGCGAACCATTTCGACGCCGCCACCAACATGAACACGACGAACGGCGCCGACGCGATGATCTGGTCGCAACTGATGGGCAGCGGCGATCTGCTGCGCCAGCGGATCGGGCTCGCCTTGCTCGACCAATGGGTCGTGAGCATTGACGGGTTCGGCGGAAGCTGGCGGTCGTTCGGCCTCGCGGCCTACCTTGACGTGCTGTGGGACAATGCCTTCGGCAACTACCGCGACCTCATGGAGGGGGTCTCGACCAACGTCGCGATGGGCCTCTATCTGACCTACCTCGGCAACAGCAAAGCGAACCCGTCGACGGGATCGATCCCGGACGAAAATTACGCTCGCGAGTTGATGCAGCTGTTCACCATCGGGCTCACCATGCTCAACATGGACGGGTCGCCGGTGCTGTCCGAAGGCAATCCGGTCCCGAGTTACAGCCAGGCCGACGTCTCGCAGGGGGCGCGCGTCTGGACCGGCTACACGTACGCGAGCGCGGACAACAGCACGCCGGCGCGGATGGGCGTGCCCATGACGATCAACGCCGCGAAGAGCGAAACCGGCGCGACGAGCTTCCTGGGCATCGCCATTCCGGCCGGAAGCGACGCGGCGACCGCGCGCAAGCTGGCGCTCGACGGCTTGTTCAACCACCAGAATGTTCCGCCCTTCTTTGGCAGGCAGCTGATCCAGCACCTCGTCACGAGCAATCCAAGCCCGGCCTACATCGGGCGGGTTGCGGCTGTCTTTGCCAATAACGGGAGCGGCGTCCGCGGCGACATGAAGGCGGTGATCCGGGCCGTCCTGACCGATCGCGAGGCGCGCGACGACAGCCAGGTCGACAGCACGACGTTCGGCAAGCTGCGTGAGCCCGTCGTCCGCCTGGTGCAATGGGCCAAGGCGTTCAACGTCGCCTCGGCCACTCAGGCGTGGGCATTCGGCAATACCAGCTCGAGCGCCAACCGGCTCGGCCAAGGTCTCGGCCATTCGCCCAGCGTGTTCAACTGGTTCCGCCCGGGATATGCTCCGCCTGGAACGGCCATCGCCACCGGCGGGATGGTCGCGCCGGAATTCCAGATCACGAACGAGCCTTCCGTGATCGCGTATGTCAACTACATGCAGTCCGTCATCGTCGGCGGTGCCGGCGACGCCAAGCCGGACTATGCGGCGCTGACCGCGATCGCGGCAGACAGCCAGGCGTTGCTCAACGAACTCAATCTGGTGCTTGCCGCCAACCAGATCAGCGCGGCGACGATTGCGCGAATGAAGACAGCGCTCGACACGATCGTCACCACGACGACGGCGGGCACGCTGAGCCGGATCTACGCCGCGATCCTGTTGGTGATGGCGTCCCCCGAATACCTCGTGTTGCGCTAGGAGGATGACGATGGATCTGTCCCGCCGTGCATTCATGGCCCGCGCTTCGGCCCTCTCACTTGCGGGTTCGGCGACGCCGTTCGTCATGAACCTTTCCGCCATCGGGGAAGCCGCGGCGGCGACGGCCAGCGACTACAAGGCGCTGGTGTGCGTCTTCATGTACGGCGGCAACGACTACGCCAATACGCTCGTACCGTACGATCCGACGCAATATGCGAGTTACAATGCGCAGCGCGGCCCGCTCGCGTACACGCAAGCCGCCCTTGCCGGGACGGTGTTGCAGCCAGGCTCGGCGTTGCCGGGTGGCGGCCAATATGCACTGGCGCCGGAACTCGGCAAATTGCTGCCGATCTTCAATGCCGGCAAGATGGCCGTCATGCTCAACCTGGGCACGCTCGTCCAGCCGACAACCAAGGCACAGTATCAGGCGAACAGCGTGCGGCTGCCGCCTAAGCTCCTGTCTCACAACGACCAGCAAAGCTATTGGCAGGCGTCGTCGCCCGAGGGAGCGGCATCGGGTTGGGGCGGGCGCATCGGCGATCTGCTGCAATCCGGCAACGGCACGGCGAGCCTGACGTGCATCAATCCGAGCGGCAATGCCGTTTTCCTCAGCGGCAGGTCGGCCATTCAGTATGCGGTGACACCGTCGGGCCCGATCGCACTGACCGCGAGAAGCAGCCTGCAAGGGTCCGCCGCCGCCGCGACGCTGCTCCAGTCGCTGATCAGTGGCGGGGGCACTCACCAGTTCGAAGCCTTGCACGGCGTGATCGGCGGGCGAGCACTCGATCTCTACAACCAGGTCTCGACCGCGCTCGCCCAGGCGCCCGCGACCACGACCGCCTTTCCTGCTGCCGCCGATCCGCAAAGCAGCCTGGGGGCCCAGTTGCAGATGGTCGCCAAGTTGATCTCGGTGAGCAGCGCACTGGGAGCCAAGCGGCAAGTGTTCTTCGTTTCGACCAGTCGCTACGACACCCATGATGGGCTTGCGACGCTTCACCCGACGCTGCTGACGAACCTGAGCGACGCACTGCGCGCGTTCTACGACACCACGGTCGAGCTCGGCGTATCCTCCCAGGTCACGACGTTCACCGCATCCGACTTCGGCCGGGCGCTGACGGCGAACAACGACGGGACCGATCACGGCTGGGGCAGCATGCACTTCGTGCTCGGCGGCGCGGTCAACGGCAAGCGCTTCTACGGCCTCAACCCGGTGCTGGCGAACGGCGGTCCCGACGACATCGGCCAGGGCCGGCTCATCCCGACCATGGCGGTCGATCAATATGCCGCGACGCTGGCGAGTTGGTTCGGCGTCGCTGCGTCCGACCTGCCGACCGTCGTGCCCAGCATCGTGAATTACGCCGGCAGTGCACTCGGCACGAACGTCGGCTTCGTTTGAGGCTGCAGGGCCGCTCGGCGGTTCACTCCGGGATCTCGAAGTGCACCGTCGTCGCGACCCGCAGTGCGCCCGGTTCAATCGGATGGACGTCGAAATCGCCGACGCCCTCGAGCGGCTCGCCGGGCAGGCGCGAGGTATAGAAGCAGGTGATGTCGTTGTCGCCCGCGTTGAGCAGATTGATGAGCTCCAGCGAGACCTGGAACGAAGCCAACCAGGCGTCAGCCGTTGGTTTGCCAAACGGACCAGCTGTTCTACCCTCGGCCCGACAAGAAGGCACAACAACTTGCCGAGTCGGGGCGCGAGGGGGCCAGTTGCAAATTCATCAACAGCGCGCCGAGCGCGAGAGCCTGGTGCGCCTCCTCTCGGGAACCAAGTATGGGCCTGCCGGTAACGCTGCCGAGAAGGTTGCTTTCCTGGGGCTGTGGCGGACGGCGCGCTCGCACCCTGCGAACAGCAGCATCTCGGCCGGGAGTGTCCGACTGATCACCAGTGGGTGGGCCGGCTGGCTTCGTTACGGGACTGACGGCGCTCAGCAGATCTTCCTTTTCCTGATGCCCGGAGATTTCATCATTCCAGGCCTCTTCGAGCCCGGCATCTGCGATCTTGTTTGCCTGACTCCGCTGCGCACGGTCGATGCCTCCCCGCTCCTCGATGTGGATGAAGGCGACGCATCCACCGCTTCGATCATTCGCCAGAGTGGCCGCTACTACAGGCTGCTGCTGGTCGATCACCTCACGCGCTTGACGGCCGGCAGCACCACCCGGAGCGTCGCCCATCTGTTATTCGAGCTTTACACCCGCTCAGCCGACAATGGGGCGTGCGAAGCCGGCCGCTTCAGCATGCCGATCGGTCAGCGAGTGCTCGGCCGAGCACTCGGGCGCAGCACGGTTCAGGTCAACAAGGTGATGACGAAGCTCCAGACGGAGGGCCTGGTTCGCGTGGGCTACGACTGGGTCGAGATGCTCGATGCCGAAGCGCTTCGCGCCCGCGCCGCGATGCCCAGCGTCGAGCCCGGCAAACTCACATCGCTGGCGATGCTTGCCTGAGCGCCGGTGGGCGTGGTCGAGCATTCGTCAACCTGCTGTTGCACCGGCAGGCGAGCTCGGTTCACATCCGCGCATGCGTACAGGGGCCTCCTCGCGTTCGGGGCAAAACGCCAATCAGAGCTTCGGCGAGCGAACTCGGCGGAGCCTGCTGCTGCTGGCCATCGGGCTCATCCACCTGGCGGCGATCCTGTGGCTTGCGACACGGCCGCCGATGGATCGACCCCGACCCCCGTCCACCGAAGCGATGATCGACATCGCTCCAGCGGGTGGCGCGCCCGCCGCTTCGCGCCCCGCCAAGCCTCAGCCCCCGCGCATCATCCTGCCGACCTTGCCGGTGGTAATCGAAACGCCGGAAGTGCCGCCCCCGGCTGCGCCGGCTCCGGCAGCACCGGCGCCTGGTGGATCAAGGGGCGCAGACGCGCCTCCGGGTGGTTGCGCGCTGCCCCAGGCGGTCGAGGACGGGATCGAGCACGACCCGGCCGCCATGGCCGAGCTGGCAACGCTTTCGCCTGCTGCCAGGACGAAGGCGGATGCCGTCATGCTGTGGGACACGCACTGGCTCGACCTCGGCGTGGCGCCGGGGCGAGCGGCTTATGGCGCGATACGCAGTGTCGTCGAGCGGACCATCGCGGCCGCACCGCAAGCCTGCCGCGAGGCGGCTGCGGCCGGACCCCGGTTCATTCCAGTGGCGGAGCCTGCACGAACGACGATGGTCGTGATCGGCTCGGGCGTCTGGCACTGGGCCGATCTGATCAAAGTCGACGAGTGCGTCGCGGATGCCTCGGTGCCCTGCGTTGCTCATGATAGCGCGCCGCCCCCGCCGAGCAACTAATTGAACGATGGCGCAATTAGTTGCTCGGCCTGCATCCCTGCGGCGAAATCCGACGTACCTAGAGACATAACGATCGCGCCAGGGAGGTCCCAAAATGACGAGTAGCTTCAAGGTCACGTCCGCCGTTGGACTTGTATTGATGTGCATGACGAGCATGGCGGGCGCATCCAGCCACCGCGAGGCGCCGGGCATCACCAAGATGCCCAAGGTCGACAACACCGACACCTACGCCTTCCAGAGCTATGAATCGGGACGCGCCGGCTACACCACGCTCATCGCCAATTTCCAGCCCGGCGAGAACCCAGGCGACGGCCCCAACTACTACACGATGGACCCGGACGCGATCTACGAGATCCACATCGACAATGTCGGTGACGCGAAGGAACATGTGACCTTCCAGTTCAAGTTCACCAATGCGCTGAAGAACGACACCGGCAAGACGGTGACCGTCGGCGGCAAGGTCCTCCCGATTGCGCTTCGTCACATCGGGCCGATCTCGCAGCCGCTCGACGCCAATCTCGGCGAGGACGAGACCTATACGCTGACGACGATCACGGGTGATCGGCGGACGGGCACGCGCGCCGTAGCGACGAACGTCACGGGTGGCGGGTCGACCTTCGTCAAGCCGTTCGACAATGCCGGCAACAAGTCGATCCCGAACTACCCGGCCTATGCCGGCCAGTTCGTCTATAGTGTGAACCTGAATGTCGCCGGTTGCACTGGCCAGGCGCGCGTCTTCGCCGGTCAGCGCCAGGAAGCCTTCGCGGTCAACCTCGGGCCGATCATGGACCTCGTCAACTTCGTCCCGATCGAGGGCAGCATCGCGCAGAGCGACGACAACCAGCAGCTGATCGGCAAGAAGAACGTCACCAGCCTGGCGATCGAAGTCCCGACGACCTGCCTGACCGGCACCGGCAACGGCAACATCGGCGTGTGGTCGACCGCGAGCCTGCCCCAGGCGAAGCTGCACAAGCCCAACCCGACGTACAGGAACCCGACCCTTTCGGGGGGCGCCTATACCCAGGTCTCCCGCCTCGGCATGCCGCTCGTCAATGAAGTCGTGATCGGCCTTCCGCAGAAGGACCTGTTCAACGCGGCCAAGCCGACCCAGGACGGCGCCCTTGCCGACTACGTCACCAATCCGACCTTCCCCGCCATTCTCGAGGTGCTGTTCGGCAGTGCCGGGATCAGGGCGCCGACCAACTTCCCGCGCAATGATCTCGTCGCGACCTTCCTCACCGGCTATGCCTCGCTCAATCAGCTGAGTGCGGTGACACCGTCCGAGATGATCCGCCTCAATACACGAGTGACGCCGACACCAGCCGCGGCGCAGAGCTCACTCGGGGTTGCCGGTAACGATCTTGCCGGCTTCCCCAACGGTCGTCGACCGGGAGATGATGTCGTCGACGTCGTTCTCCGCGTCGCGATGGGCCGCCTGTGTTATCCGATCCCGGTCAATGGCACGCAGACCGACCTCGGCTTGTGCAGGCCGGCGGATGCACCCTCGGGCCAGGTGCCGTTCACCGATGGTGCCCCGAGCAGCGCGACCGGATCATATCTGACGACCGCGTTCCCGTACCTCGGAGCTCCTCTCCGCGGTGCGCCCCGTCCGCAGACCCAGCCGTAAGCGGAGAACAGACCATGACAAGGAAGCAGATCGCGCAACGCGCGCTGGTGGGAACCGCGCTCGCACTGGCTCTGTCCGCGTGTGGCGGCGGCGGTGGCGGTGGGGACACTCAGGTCGAGCCCCCCAAGGTCGTCACGACCGCTCAGGAGGACAGGTTCGGCACGGCCTTTGGCACGGACTTCCGTGCGGCGGCCAACTCCGAGCCGGCGAACGTGAGCGATACCGACATCGTTCCCGTATCGCTCACGACCGAGCCGATCGCCATCACGCCGTAAGAGCGGTCACCGGGCGCGCTTTGCCGGGTACCCGAAAGTGAGGCTGGAGAACGTCGTCTGGAAGTCGGCATCGCGCGACGCGATCGCCTTCGTCCAGATGACGTTGACCAGCCAATCGCCCACTGGCGGCACGCCGAAGCTGACGCGGCCGTTGGCGTCCGACCGCGCCATTCGCAACGGCCGGTCGTCGAACTCCAGACTGGTCAGCTTGACCAGCGCGCCAGGCAGCGGGCGCCCTTCGTAAAGAATTTGGACGGGAAGAACGTGATCGGGCCCGAGCGAATAAGGATTGCGCAGGGGCACGATCTCGAGCGTCAAGCCGATCGGCCGGGTCGCGATCGCGTCGTCCGTCGGGGAGGAGCGGCCGACCTGGACGAGTACCTTGGCGCGCCGACTGTAGAGTTCGCGCCCATTGGCATTCATCTTGCCGGCGCGGGTGCGGGCGTCCAGTGCGGGTGTAAGCCCTTCGACCTTGATGTAATCATTGAAGCGAATGGACGGCAGGTCGCTCTTGGCGTCGGTCGAGACGAGGCTGACGATGTGCAACCCTTCGCGCCGGAAGGTGCGGGTCAGGTGCGGCACCTGCCCGCCGGGAACGAACAGCGGTCGGACGTCGACCGCGCCGCCGCGCGCAAGATCGTTCAGCGCCAGCAGATGTCCACCGTCGGCACCCCATTGCTGGCGGAACGAGCCGTGACCGACTTCGACGATGAACGGCATCGGCACACCGGGCACAGCTTGCCACGCCCGCGGCTGCAACCAGAAGTCGTGCGCGTAGACGCTCGTTGTGCTGCCGAGTGCAAGCAAGATCCCAACCAAGCGCCGCATCTGTGGATTCCCTTTCAAGGTATTCATCCTCTGATAGCGCGCTTCGCATGCGGCGTCTCCCTTATTGTCATAGCACAACCGGCGTATGCGCATGCTGGAACCGGGCTTCCAGGCGGGTTTACTGCTGGCTTGGAGCATCCCTTGACTGGGCCTGACCATATGCTGGCGATGGCATCGGTCGGATTGTGGGGCCATTTCCTTGGCCGGCCGCTGATTTACTTGCTGCCCATGGTCTTTCCGATCATGATGGCGATCGGCGCCGGCGTTGGCATGGCCGGGGTTGCCCTCCCCCCGGTCGAACTCGGCATTGCCGTTTCGGTGATCGTTCTGGGCGGGCTCATCTTCGGAGCGGTGCGGGCACCGGTGTGGGTCGCCTGTGCCGTCGTCGGCCTGTTCGCGCTCTTCCACGGCTATGCGCACGGCATCGAACTGCCGTCTGCTGCCGATCCCATCGGCTACAGCCTTGGGTTCGTTCTGGCGACCGGGTCGCTTCATGTCATCGGCATCGCGCTCGGTTCGATCGCGGCACTGCCGGGCGGCGAAACCGTGTTGCGCGCGCTTGGTGCGGCGGTGTTCGCCGTCGGGCTCTACTTCCTGTGGGTCGCGGCGAGTTGAGGGGCGGGTTCCTGCCGCCGGCGATCCTCTGCGCCGCATTCGGCATCGCGCTCGCGTTCATCCCGCTGCGCCGTGCCGCCATTGCCGCTGCCCTGCTGGTCGTTGTCGCGCTGATGGTGTGGAGCGCCGGTCCGCCCGCGCGATTCATCGAGCCGATCTTCGTCGGCTGCTGGCTCAGCGTCATCGCGACCACGATTCTCGTTCACCGCCCGCACCAGGTGCCGCCGGCGCTGTTCCTGGCTGCCGCGGCCAACGCCGGGCTGTGGGTTGGCGCGGTAACCTCCGTTGCCGGCCGCGGTCGGGACCTCGTCGTCGCGCTTCCCTGTGTGCTGCTGTTCGCGCCAGGACGTGCAATCATGCTCAAGGGGTGGGGCATCGGCCTGAAAGTCCTCGCAAGCTGGTTGACCGCCGTGGCAATCTTGGCGACCATGGTCGCGCTCACCCCGACCCCGGGGTACAAGCCGGATCATATGGAATGAGCATGCTCGTCCGAACGCGAATTGCTTCGATCACGACCATCGGCTTTGCGGCGTCGATGCTGTGCGTCGCCGTACCGGCCGTCGCGCAGGTGATTGAGATCGGTGACGACGGCGCCGCCCGAACCTATAGCAAGCCGACGCGCTTCATCACCGGCGAGAGCGACGGCGACCTGGCGTCGCGAGTCGTAATCACCCCGCCCACGGTCATCAATCGCATTGAGCGCGCGGCGAAGTCGGAGGGCGTCGATGTCCATCTGCTTCGCGCCGTGGCGTGGACCGAATCGCGCGGCCGGCAGAACGCGGTCAGCCCCAAGGGTGCGCTCGGCGTGATGCAGCTGATGCCCGCAACCGCCGCCGAGCTTGGTGTCGACCCGCTCGATCCGGATGGCAACGTCAGCGGCGGCGCACGCTATCTCGCCCGGCAGCTTACGCGATTCCAGAGCGTTCCGCTGGCGCTCGCCGCCTATAATGCTGGGCCGGGCGCGGTGCTTCGCTGGCGCGGTATTCCGCCCTATGCCGAGACCCAGGCCTATGTCGCCTCGATCCTGTCCCGCTGGCAGGGAGTTCGGGTTGTCGTCCCGCCGAAAAAGACGGCCGCCGGGCCGATCGCGCGCGCCGTCGCCACCATGCTGATCGAGGTCCCGTCCCTGTGAAGAAGTTCATCGCCGCCCTCCCCGCCCTACTCGCCTCAGCCCGCGCCTCGGCTCAGTATGCCGCCCCCGATCCCGCCGGCTCGGGCCCGATTGTCGGCGCCGTCGACTGGCTGCAGGGGACGCTGCTCGGCAACGTCGCGACTGCCGTTGCCGTGATCGCCGTGGCCGCGGTCGGCTTCATGATGCTGACGGGGCGGATCAACTGGAAATATGGCGCGACCGTCGTGCTCGGCCTGTTCATCCTGTTCGGCGCGGCGTCCATCGTCGGCGGCATCCGTTCGGTCGCCGGCTAGATGGCCGATCCCCTCTTCCGCGCGCTTGCCCGGCCGCAGATGGTTGCGGGGGTCACCTATCCGTTCTTCGTCATGAACGGGATCGTCGCGGCGGAGCTGTTCCTGATCTTCAAGACACCGTTTGCCTTGCTCCCGGCCCTGGTCATCCACGCGCTCGGCTATGCGGCCCATCTGCGCGACCCGCACGTCATGGCGCTGTGGATGACCCGCCTCCGCCGCACCCCGCGCGTGGCGAACTACAAGCTGCGGGGCGCGAATGTTTACTGCCCGTAATCGCGCGGCGCAGAAGGAAGTCGCCGCCGGCACGCACCTCCCTTATCTTGCTCAGGTCGACGACCACACGGTCCTGACCCGCAACGGTCAACTGGTCCAGATCATCAAACTGGATGGCCTGCCGTTCGAGACGATCGGCCGCGCGGACCTCGATTCGCGGCTTGCCGTGCGCGACGCCATGTTTCAGTCGATCGGCTCGTCGCGTTTCGCCATCGTCCACCATGTCGTCCGCCGTGCCGTCCAGCCCCGCTTCCAGGGTAGGTTCGGCGACCCGTTCAGCGCCGAACTCGATCGCTCGTGGCAGGACCGCCTCGCCTCGCGTCGACTGTTCGTCAACGACCTGTACCTGACGTTGATCGTCCGTCCGCTGCGCGGCCGTGCCGGCTGGGCGGAGAAGCTGCTCGGTGCGGCAGGCGCGGGCCGCCCCGAGCAAGGCGAGCGCGGCGCGGACCTCCGCTTGCTGTCGCAAGCCCGCGAGCAGCTGATGGCCGCGCTCGAGCCCTACGGCCCCCAACTCCTGAGCGCCTATGACCTGCCGAGCGGGCTCGCCTCGCAGCAGCTCGAGTTCCTGGCGACCCTGTTCAACGGCACCGCCACGCCGATGCTGCTGCCGACCGGCGACCTCGGCCATGCCGTTCCGCGCCGCACGATCAGCTTCGGCGCCGACACGATCGAGCTGGGTCCGGTCGATGGCGAGCCGCCGGAGTTCGCCGCGATCCTGTCGGCCAAGGACTACCCCGGCGCGACCTCGGCCGGCATGCTCGACGACATCTATCGCCTGCCCTTCGCGATGCAGGTGACGCAAAGCTTCGCCTTCGTCGATCGCGGTCCGGCGCAGGAGCGGATGGACCTGGCGCTGCGGCGGATGCGATCCGCCGACGATGCCGCGGTGTCGCTCCGCTCCGAACTCAGCGCCGCCAAGGACGATGTGGCGGCCGGCCGTGCCGGGTTCGGCGAGCACCACCTGTCGATCCTGGTCAGCGCCGACAGCCCCGAGCGCGTCGATCAGGCGACGGGAGAAGTGCAGGCCGCGCTGGCCGAGACCGGGTTCGCCGTCGTCCGCGAGGAGCTGGGGCTCGAAGCCGCTTTCTGGGCGCAGTTCCCCGGCAACTTCGATTACATCGCCCGGCGCGCGCTCGTGTCGACCGCCAATTTCGCCGGCTTCGCGAGCGCCCACAACTTCCCCGTCGGTCGCGCCGACGGGAACCATTGGGGGGACGCGGTCACCCTGTTCGAGACCACTGCGGCGGGCCCCTATTTCTTCAACTTCCACCGCGGTGACCTGGGCAATTTCACGGTGATCGGCCCGTCCGGCTCGGGCAAGACGGTGGTGCTGTCCTTCCTTCTCGCGCAGGCCCGCCGCTTCGATCCCCGCATCGTCTTCTTCGACAAGGATCGCGGCGCCGAGATCTTTTTACGCGCGATCGGCGGGACGTATGAAGCGCTGCGCCCGGGCGAGCCGACGCGGATGAATCCGCTCGCCCTGCCCGACACGCCGGTCAATCGCCGCTTCCTCGCCGAATGGCTCGGACGGCTGGCGGTCGGCGAGGGCCAGCCGCTCGGCGTCGAGGAGAATGGTTGGATCGCCGAGGCGATCGACACCGCCATGGCAGGCCCGGCCGAGCTGCGCCGCCTGCGCCACGTCGCCGAGCTGTTCCGTGGACGCGGGCGCGCCTCCGCGGGTGACCTCGCCGCCCGCCTCGCGCCGTGGCATTCGCAGGGCGAGTTCGCCTGGCTGTTCGACAATGAGGACGACCGGCTCGACCTGTCGACGCCGACGCTCGGCTTCGACATGACCGCAATCCTCGACCAGCCGGCGTTGCGCGCGCCGACAATGCTGTACCTGTTCCACCGCGTCGAGGAGCGGCTCGACGGCAAGCCGACGATCATCGTCGTGGACGAAGGCTGGAAGGCGCTCGACGACGAGGTGTTCGTCGCGCGCATCCGCGATTGGGAAAAGACGATCCGCAAGCGCGGCGGCATCGTCGGATTTGCGACGCAATCCGCGTCGGACGCGCTACAGAGCCGCATCGCCAGCGCCATTATCGAGCAGGCCGGCACGCAGATCTTCATGGCCAATTCGAGCGCGCAGCCGTCCGACTACATCGACGGCTTCGGGCTGACTGAAACCGAGTACGACATCGTCCGCTCGATGCCCGAGACCGCCCGCGCCTTCCTGGTGAAGCATGGCAGCGACAGCGTGGTCGTCCGGCTCAACCTCGGGTCCGAGCCGCATCTGCTGACCGTGCTGTCGGGCCGCGAGTCGACCGTCCGCCTGCTCGACAAGCTTCGGAGCGAAGTCGGCGACGATCCGGCCGACTGGCTGCCGCGACTGGTCGCCGCTGCATGAGCCCCGACCTGTGCGCCCCCGCAGGGAGCCCCGGCCTCGTCGCCGAGCTGCTCGCCAACACCGACTGCCAGGCCTCGAGCCTGGTCGAGCGGGGCTACGGCGCCCTGTCCACCCCCGGCGCGGCGACGGCGGCGGTCCTCACCTCGCTGATGGTCATTGCCGTCGCGCTCTACGGCTACCGCCTGCTGCTCGGCAAAGGCCTCGCGCTGAGCGACGTGACCGCTCTTGCCATTCGCCTCGGCATCGTCCTGCTCCTCGCCGCGTCATGGTCCTCGTTCCAGGCGCTTGCCTATGATGCGTTTGCCCGTGCTCCGTCTCGCATCGCCAGCGAACTGGTGGTCGCCATCGACTCCCCCGCGCCGCTCGATGGCGTGCAATCCGCTCTCAATCGGATCGAGCAGGGCAACGTCGGCTGGCGCATGCGGGCGGGGATCGCCTCGCCGTTGGTCGGCGGCGCGCCGACTGCGGCGATGGCGCTCAACGTCTCGTCGTTCCTTCTTACCCTGTCGACGGTCGGGCTGCTCGTGGTCTCGCGCATCCTGCTTGCGCTGCTGCTCGCGATCACGCCGGTGATGGCCGGCTTTCTGCTGTTCGATGCGACGCGCGGACTGCTCGAGGGCTGGCTCCGCGCGCTCACCGGGGCGGCATTGGTGCCGTTGTTCGTGCTCATCCTGTGCGCCATCGAGCTCGCCATCCTCAGTCCGTTGCTCGACCGCATGCTCGCCGATCAGGCCCGTGGAAGCTTTGAGCTCGACACCGTCACCCCGGTCGCGCTCGTCGTGATCGTCTTCAGCCTCGCCATCGTCGCTTCCGCCCGGGCAGCGACGACCATTGCACGCGGGATCCGCTTGCCACGGCGCGGCTTCGCGGGGAATGCAGGCGTGGCGCAGCCGGTTGTTGGTCCGGCAGTGGCGGAGCATCAGCTGCTCCTGACGGGCCCGCGCTCGGCAGCGTCAACGCCGGTTGCCCGCGCGCTCGAAAGTGCGGCGAGGCGTGATGCCGAAGCGGGCACAACCCGCACGATCGGAGCGGCGTTGCGCGGATCGCGCGACCCGGTAAGCACCCCGGCCACAGCTGGGACCGCCGCCTCTGTTCCCGCGCCGCCCTCATCCGGGATCATCGTCCGGCCGTATCTACCGCCGTCGCGGAACCGACTTCCGCGCGCGTCTCGCGC
>CAXSDY010000046.1:0-16839 GCA_964235835.1 uncultured Sphingomonadaceae bacterium
GGCCGGCCCTGCTACCGCTGCTTCGTCGGCGACGCGTTCGATGCGGAGGATTGCGACACCTGCGCCGAGAATGGCGTGCTTGGCGCGCTGACCGGGACGGTCGGCAACTTCGCCGCGCTGGTCGCGATCCGGGCTATCGTCGGGATCGGCGAGGACGCCGCGGGCAAGCTGTTCCTGTTCGACGGCGCGGCGCTCGAATCGCGCACGATGCGCCTGCCGCCCGATCCCGCGTGCCCGGTGTGCGGGGCTATTCCCTAAGCGCGTCGGCGATCCGCCCGACGAGACGCGCGGCGACGGCCTCCTTGGTCGAATCCTGCCAGTCCTCGCTGCCGTCGGCCGTGACCAGGTGGACGTGGTTGCGCGCGCCGCCCATCACCTCGCCGGAGACATCGTTGGCAACGATCCAGTCGGCGCCCTTCGCCCGCCGCTTGGCCGCCGCGTTGTCGAGCAGATCGTTGGTCTCGGCCGCGAAGCCGATCAGCAGGCGCGGCCGCTGCGGGTGGCCCGCGAGCGCGGCGAGGATATCGGGGTTGGGCGAGAAGGCGAGGGCGGGCGGGCCGTCGCCCTTCTTGAGCTTGACCGGCGAGGCCGCGACCTTCCAGTCCGCCACCGCCGCGACCAGCACTGCGGCATCGCACGGCAGCGCGGATTCGACCGCCGCTGCCATCTGCTCGGCCGTCTCGACATCGATCCGCGCTACCCCGCCGGGGGTGGGCAGCGCGACCGGCCCGGCGACGAGCGTCACCCGCGCGCCTGCCGCGGCCGCGGCGGCGGCGATGGCGAAACCCTGCCGCCCCGACGAACGGTTGGCGATGACCCGCACCGGGTCGATCGGCTCGTGGGTAGGACCGGCGGTGACGAGGATGTGGGTGCCGGACAGCAATTCTCCTCCCCCGGATTCCCGGGGGAGGGGGGCCAGCGAAGCTGGTGGAATGGCTCTTTCTGCGCCGTCCGAGAGCCCCTCCGTCAGCCCCGGATCAAGTCCGGGGCCGCCACCTCCCGGCGGAAGCGCAGGGAGGAGAAGTTCTGCCAGGATCCGGGCCGGCTCGGCCAGGCGCCCCGGCCCGAACTCCCCGCACGCCATCTCGCCCTCGTCTGGCTCGATCACGCGCACGCCGTCTGCCCTGAGCTGCGCGACGTTGCGCCGGGTCGCGGCGTGGAGCCACATGCGCACGTTCATCGCCGGTACGACGACCACCGGCTTGTCGGTCGCGAGCAGCAGGGTCGTGGCGAGATCGTCGGCGATCCCGGCCGCCATCTTCGCCAGCAGGTCGGCCGTGGCCGGGCAGACCAGCACCAGGTCGGCGGCGCGGGACAGCTGGATATGACCCATCTCCGTCTCCTCCTTGAGGTCCCACAGCGAGGTGTAGACCGGGCTCTCGGCCAGCGCCGCGAGGGTCATCGGCGTGACGAAGTGCGCCCCGCCGGCGGTCAGCACGGGGGTCACCCGATGCCGGGCCTTGCGCAGCAGCCGGATCAGCTCGGCCGACTTGAAGGCCGCGATCCCGCCGCCGACGATGAGGAGCACGCGGCTCATGCGGCCGCCTGTGCCACGCGGCGGGGCACGAGGTCGAGCGCGCCGGCGAGATCGCGCAGGGCGGCGGGGACGAAGGTCAGGCCCATCAGCGAGTAAGGCGCCGCGAGCAGCGCCCAGTAAAACGTGTCGGCGCGCGCGAACAGGGCCAGCATCGCCTCGTATCCGACGACCAGCAGCGCCGCCCGGATCGCCCAATCGGTGCGGACCGAGACCCAGCCGAACAGCGACAGGATCAGCGCGATGGCGGCAAGCTGGATCGGCAGCTGTGTCGCCGCCCCGACCATGGCCATCGCCTTGATCGCGAACAGGACGCCGAGCCGGCTCTGCCAGCCCGGCGAGGGCGGATCGCCCGGGTGGACGACCGCCGCGACCTGCACCGCGTGCCACGTCAGGTAGGCGGCGAACAGGGCGATCGCGGCGGCCCAGCCCGCGACCTCCCGCCAGCGCTTCTCGCGCGCGGCGAGCAGCGCCATCATCAGCAGCATCGGCAGCGCCGTTTCGCGGAACAGCAACGCCACACCCCCGGCGACGATCGCACCGCCGGCCTTGTCCGGCCGCCGCACCGCGATCGCCAGCGCCATCAGCAGCGCCGCCCAGCTTTCGTGGAACAGGCCGGTGACCGGCTGCACCAGGCCGCCCATCCCGGCGGCGAGCGTGGCCATCGCCACGGCGCGCAGCCACAGCGGGGACCGGTCGCCAAGCCGCCGCCACCAGGCGGCGATGATCGCCAGCGCCAGGAGGCACTGGACCGCGACCATGGGGGGCTCGCCGAAACGCGCGTAGATCACCGCCTGGGTCGGCAGGCGGAAGGTGATGAACGGGCGGAGCGGGTAATCGTCCTTGCGCAACTGGGCGGCGACGAATGGGTAATAAGGTTGTCCCGCGCGCAGTCCCGCGATGATGTCGCGATAGAGGTCCGCGTCGCTCTGTTCGGCTTCGCTCGCCCGCAGCTTGGGTGCCGGTGCCGACGCGCTCGACCAGGTAGCGGCCACCAGCGCGGCGACGAGCAGAACGAGGACGATCAACGCGGGGCCACGGCGCCAGTCGCGGTACCACGTGGCGGGCCCGAAGCGGTCCATCACCCCTTCCAACCGTCCGTCCTTACCGACGGTCTGCCGACGCTATTCGGCCGTCACTTCGCTCAGGTTCAGCCGCTCGCGCATTTCCTTGCCGGGCTTGAAATAAGGCACGCGCTTGGCCGAGACGTCGACCGACTGGCCGGTGCGCGGGTTGCGGCCGACGCGGGCGTCGCGCTGGCGGGTCGAGAAGGCGCCGAAGCCGCGCAGCTCGACACGGCCGCCTTCGGATAATTGCCCGGTGATCGCGTCGAACAGGCCGCCGACGACGCCCTCGATCTCACGTTGCGTCAGGTCGGGGAAGTCGCCGCACAACTTCTGCACCAGTTCGGAACGGATCATGGCCCCACTTTCGTTCACTTGTGCCGCGCCCCCACGCGGCATTCCGTCGCAGAACTGTCAAACAAACGGAGGCGGCGCAAGCTTTTCCGTTCGCGCCGCCGCCGATGTGGGACGTCCTACTTCTTCGTCGCGGCCTTCAGCGCCTCGCCCAGGATGTCGCCGAGGGACGCGCCGCTGTCCGACGAACCATATTGCGCGACGGCCTGCTTCTCCTCGGCCATCTGCAGCGCCTTGATCGAGAAGGTCGGCTTCTTGGACCGGTCGAAGCCCGACACCAGCGCGTCGAACTTCTGGCCGACCTGGAACCGCTCGGGACGCTGCTCGTCGCGGTCGCGGCCAAGGTCGGTGCGCTTGATGAAGCCGGTCACGCCGTCGTCGCCGACCTGCACTTCCAGCCCGCCGTCGCGAACCTCGAGCACGGTCACGGTGACCGTCTCGTTCTTGTTGACGCCGGCGCTGCCGCTGGCACCACCGCCGACCGCGACACCGCCGCGCTCGAGTTGCTTCATGCCAAGCGAGATGCGCTCCTTCTCGACGTCGACGTCGAGCACGACCGCCTGGATCATCTCGCCCTTGTGATGAAGCGCGAGCGCCTCCTCGCCGGTCACGCCCCAGGCGATGTCGGACATGTGGACCATGCCGTCGACGTCGCCATCCAGGCCGATGAACAGGCCGAACTCGGTCGCATTCTTGACCTCGCCCTCGACGTGGGAGCCGACCGGGTGACGCTCCGCGAAGTCGTCCCATGGGTTCGACTGGGCCTGCTTGAGGCCGAGTGAAATGCGCCGCTTCTCTTCGTCGACCTCGAGGATCTTGACCTCGACTTCCTGCGAGGTGCTGACGATCTTGCCCGGGTGGACGTTCTTCTTGGTCCAGCTCATCTCCGACACGTGGACCAGGCCCTCGATGCCCGGCTCCAACTCGACGAAGGCGCCGTATTCGGTGATGTTGGTGACGCGTCCGGTGAAGTTGCCCTCGATCGGATATTTCGCCGCGGCGCCTTCCCACGGATCGCTCTCGAGCTGCTTCATGCCGAGCGAGATGCGCTGCGTGTCGCGGTTGATGCGGATGATCTGCACCTTGACCATGTCGCCGATGTTGATCAGCTCCGACGGGTGGCCGACGCGCTTGTAGCTGATGTCGGTGACGTGGAGCAGGCCATCGATGCCGCCGAGGTCGACGAAGGCGCCGTAGTCGGTGATGTTCTTGACCACGCCCTCGATCACCTGGCCCTCGGCCAGGCTCAGGATCAGGCCCGAGCGCTGCTCGGCGCGGGTCTCTTCCAGGATGGCGCGGCGCGACACGACGATGTTGCCGCGGCGACGATCCATCTTGAGGATCTGGAAAGGTTGCGGCAGGTCCATCAGCGGACCGACGTCGCGCACCGGGCGGATGTCGACCTGGCTGCCGGGCAGGAAGGCGACGGCGCCGCCCAGGTCGACGGTGAAGCCGCCCTTGACCCGGCCGAAGATCACGCCCTCGACGCGCTCCTGCTTCTCGAATTCCTTTTCCAGCTTGTCCCACGCGGCTTCGCGGCGGGCGCGGTCGCGCGACAGCATCGCCTCGCCGTTGGCGTTCTCGACGCGGTCGACGAACACTTCGACGACGTCGCCGACCTTGAGCTCGGCCTTCTGACCCGGCAGCGCGAACTCGCGCAGCGGCACGCGTCCTTCGGACTTCAGCCCGACGTCGATGACGGCGAGATCGTTCTCGATCCCGGTGACGGTGCCCTTGACGACCTTGCCCTCGAAGGACTCGTTCTCGCCGCCAAGCGTTTCGTTGAGAAGGGCCGCGAAATCGTCGCGGGTGGGAAATGCTGCCGCAGTGGCCATGTGGTGTCGTTCTTTCACGAAATTAAGCGTTTCGGCCGCTGGCCAGGACCAACATGGTCGGCTTCCGTCGAGCGGACTTGGTGAAACCCTTGCCGCCGCCTCGGCCCCATGCCGGTGCGGCATCCGTGAGCGCTGGATCGCGGCGACCGCGCCATGGCAGAACGCGCATCAGGTCCGACGGCGCGAACGCCAGCGGATCTCATGCGCACGCCAGGAGACGGGCCGCCACGAGCGCAAGCGCCCGCTGGACAGGCGAGTCATAGCGGATCGCGGGGGGTCAGGGCAAGCCGGCGACTATCCTGGCCTGCGCAGCGAAGCCCTAGCGGCGCTTGCGCGCCTCGTCTTCCCACTTCATGCGCTGACGCACCCCGCCGTCGACGCCGCGGCCATAGGCCATCGGCTGCTGGACCGATCCCGAGGTTGGCGGGAGCGGAGTCCCCTTAAGCAGTTCGACGCCCTGGACATCGGCTGCGATGCGTTCGGTCAGGTCGGGCAGGATGTGGTGCGCCGAGCTTGCGGCCTGCGCCTTCCAGCCGACCGGCAGCTCCTCGCGCGGGTGGAGCGAGACCCACATGAGCGCGTTCACGACCTTGGCCGGATCGTCCATCAGGATCATGCGCACCTGATGGCCGCTGGTGTTGGCGGCATGGGCGAAGAAGGGCGTGTCCACCGCCCACGGCATGACCGTCGCGACGTGGACCGAGCGACCGACCCCGGCGTGGCGCAGTTCCTCGTTGAGCGAGCGCCCCAGGCTGAGCACCGCCGCCTTCGTCGCCGCATAGGTGCCGTGATAGGCGATCGGCACCTCGCTCTCGACCGAGCCCATGTTGACCAGCGTGCCGGAACGCTGCGCGACGAAGCGGCGCAGCGCGGCATGGCTGCCGTACACCACGCCCTTGAAGTTGGTGTCGATCAGGCGCGAATAATCCTGGACCGGGATGTCCCAGAAGCGGCCGATGGCGCCGACCCCGGCGATGTTCATCCACACGTCGATGCGGCCGAAGCGCTGCGTCGCCGCGGCCGCCAGCGCCTCGATCTGGCGCGGGTCGCCGACGTCGGTCGGCACAACCAGCGCGCTGCCGCCCTCGGCGCGGATCTGCGCTGCGATCTGTTCGAGCAGGTCGGCGCGGCGGGCCGCCAGGACGACGTTGGCGTGCTCGGCGCCGAGGCGAAGCGCGATGCCCTGGCCGAACCCGCTCGACGCGCCGGTGACGACGAAGGTGCGTCCGGCGAACTGCGCATATTCCGAACGGCGCAGGTGCGTATTGGTCGCACAGCCGGCGAGCGGCGCCAGCAGGAGCAGCGCGGCGGCGAGCCGGGCGAGGGGCGTCAATCGGGCCACGCGGAGCTCCTCGTTCAAACCATGCCGCCGTCCGGGGGCAGGGCCGGACGGATGCGAGAGGCGGCGGCTACGGGTTCCGGCTGCGCCACGCCCTAACCCTGGTTACCGTTGCCCGCCTTCGCGTCGCTCGGCGACCAGCCTTGCCAATCGGTGTGGCGTCGCCGAAACGTGGTCCATCGGAACGAGGAGGATCGCATGGCGAAGGCGGACGGCAAGAAGGCGAAGAAAGCCGAGGGCAAGCCGAAGGGCGAGCGCAAGTCCAAGGGCGAAGGCCAGGCCAAGGCCGAGGGCCACGCGAACGCCGACGGGAACACGAAAGCCGGGAAGAAGGCCGGCAAGGGCGGCGCGAGTGGCTTCGACGCGCTGGCCAAGCTCGCCGACCATCCGCTGGTGACCGACCTGCTCGCGGTCGGCGCGATGGCGGCGGTCGCCGCGATCGCCGAGCGCGGGGTTGCCTCGAAGACCGGGCAGGAAGCCGCCGCAGGGTCGCGCCGCGCGGTCAAGGCCGCCGGCAAGGCCGCGGCCGCGGCGATCGGGCAGCGCCTGCTGAAGGAAGTCGGCGATTTCCGGGTGAAGGGCGCGAAGAAGGATTGAACGGTGGCCAGGCGTCGTCGCGGCGAAGCGGGCGACTAGCGCGTCAGCAGTGTCAGGCGGGCGGGACCGGTGTCGCGCTCGGCGTCGAGCGTCCAACCCGCGGGGGCGGTGACCGGACGCTTGCGCTTGGTCTCGAGACTGAGCCAGCCACCGTCCGCCAGCCAGCCCGCCTTCGCGATGGCGGCGATCACGGCGGCGGGGTCCTCCCCGTACGGCGGATCGGCGAGGATCAGGTCAAACGGCGTCGCAGGGGGTAGCGCCAGCGCCGAGGTCGCGCGCACCTCCGCACGCGCGGCGGCGCCGAGCCGGTCGAGGTTGGCGCGGATTGCCTTCAGCGCCGCGGCGTCCCGCTCGACGAAGGTGACGTGCGCCGCGCCGCGTGACAGCGCCTCCAGCCCCAACGCGCCGCTGCCGGCGAACAGGTCGGCGACGCGCAGGCCGTCAAGGCTGCCGAGCCGGCTGACCAGCATCGAGAACAGGGTCTCGCGCGTCCGGTCGGCGGTGGGGCGGGTCTCCTCGCCGGGCGGCGCGACGATCGGCCGCCCGCGCCACGCTCCGGCGATGATCCTCATTCGCGCGATCGCCGGTCCGGGTCGGCGCCGCAAACGTCGTCCGCCGGCTCGGGCCGTGGCAGGGTGTGGGCCAGCGACTTGTCGGGCCGCTTGAGCGAAGCGCGGAACTGGAACAGCGTCTCGCGCTGGACTTCGGCGACGTCGCCGGCGTCGAGGCCTTCGAGGGTCAGCGGCCCGTAGCTCGTGCGGATCAGCCGCGAAACCTGCAGGCCGAGCCACGCCAGCACGCGCCGCACCTCGCGGTTCTTGCCCTCCGCCAGGCTCATCTCGATCCAGCAGTTACGCCCGGTGCGCCGCTCCAGATTGGCGTCGATCGATCCGTAGCGGATGCCCTCGATGGTGACGCCTTCCGACAATTGCTCGAGCTGCTCCTGGCTGATCTCGCCGAACGCCCGGGCGCGGTAGTGGCGCACGACGCCGGTCGACGGCAGCTCGAGCTGCCGCTTGAGCTCGCCGTCGTTGGTCAGCAGCAGCAGGCCCTCGGTCATGAAGTCGAGCCGCCCGACCGGCATCACTCGCGGCAGGCCTTGCGGCAGCCGCTCGTAGATCGTCGGCCGCCCCTTGGGGTCGTGCGCGGCGGTCAGGGTCGAGGGTGGCTTGTAGAAGCGGAACAACCGGGCGGGCTCGGGCCGGGCGACCGGCTTGCCGTCGACCGTTACGCCGGCAAGGTCGGTCAGGATCGTCGCCGGGGTCGTCAGCGCCGTGCCGGCGAGCGCCACCCGGCCATCGGCGATCATCCGCTCGACATCGCGGCGCGAGGCGACGCCGGCGCGGGCGAGCAGCTTGGCGATGCGCTGCGGGCCCTCGTCGCGAGTCGGCCCCGGCTTGGGTCCGGCCGCCTTCTGCGGACCCCGAGGACGGCGCTGGTCTTCGCCTTCGCGCCGCGGCCGCGGCACCGGAGCGCCGTTCGTTCGTTGCCGGGTGGTCATTTCATCTCCATGACGGGAAACCAGTTGCTGTTCGGCAAGCGCAATCAGATCGTCAAGCGCATCCTCGTCGTCGAGGACGAGCCCCTGACCGCGTTCGACAATGAAACGCTGATCGAGAGCGCCGGCTACGAGGTCGTCGCGACGCGCGACAACGTCACCGACGCGCTGGCGACGCTCGACGAGGGACGGGTCGACCTCATCCTGTCGGACGTCAAGCTTCATGGCGAGCGCAACGGCGCCGACCTCGCCCGTGCGGCGAACGCCCGCGGCATCCCGGTCCTGCTCGTCACCGGCGCCTGCCCGGACGACGCGGCGGACTTCGCCGTGGGATGCCTGATGAAGCCCTACACCGACCGCGTCCTGCGCGACGCGATCCAAGCGGTCGAGGACCATCTGAGCGGCCGGAATCCCCGCGCGCCCAAGGGGCTGGAGCTGTTCCCGCTGACGACGTCGTAGGACGGCCGCGTTGCCTACCCCGCCACGTGAGTGGAACTCGCGGCGGCCGGTTCGGGCAGGGCGGCGACGCTGGGCAGATCCCATCGATCCATCAGCACGCCGGAGCAGGCGAACGTCGCATGGTTGTGCAGCGTCGCCGGTCTCATCCGCTCGGCCAGAGCGGGCTGGCTGCGGGCCAGGATCGCTCGCGTGCGCTCGAACTGCCCTTGGTACGCCACGCCGCTGACTTTCTCGCCGTCCGGCAGGACCGCATCCGTGATCGGAATGAAGTCGCCGAGGTAGAGCACTTCGCCGGCCGCGACGTGAACCACCGGTGCGCCAAAGCAATAGCTGGTCGTCAGCGCCACCGGACCGACACCGGCCAAGCGGATAACGTAATCGCCCGGCGTCATCCGCTGCACCTGGACCTCGAGCACGGCTTTACGATTGCCGCTGTTGAGATCGACGACGTAGGTCGTCTTGTCGCCGGTCTTCTTCCAATCCTTCGGCTTGTAGATGACGTCGCGTCCGGCCATGTCGTACCGTGCAAGTTGCATCACGAGAGAACGGTTGGCGCTATCCGCGGTCGGCCGCAGGTGGGCGAGCACCACCGCGGCTTGCCCCGGGTCGAGGGCGAGCGGCACCGCCGGATCAATCTTCTTGCCGAGGAACAGCACGCCGGGGTCCTGCACCGGCGCGTCGAGGTGAAGGCTGGCCTCGCCCTTCATGGTGAAGGTCGATCGCTCGGTGATCTTTCCGGCGACCGTCGGCGCACCGACCATCGTGTCGAGGTAGGCGCTGCGCTGGACATCGGTCATGGCCGCCACGCGGGCTGAATTCGCGCTGTCGACCTCGACCAGCCGCCAGCCACGGATGAGCAGGCAGTTGCGCCGGTTCTCGCGCCGTTGAACCCCTTCGGCGATAGCGGCGGCGATGGCGCCCCCGATGCCCGCGCCGATCCCGGCGGCGAGCGGTGAGACGACTGCCGGGTTGTAGTAATAGGGCACGCTGCCCGACGGCGAGCGTGAGCCGCGCGCGATGAGCCGGCATTGCTGCCAGTCCGCGTCATACTGGGCGCGGGTGGCGCCCGGCTTGTTGTAGAAGCGCGCGTCCTTGAGATCGCGCGCCGCATCCTTGGCGATCGACTCCGGTGTGTCGCGCGGATCGGCCGGAGGATCGACCGGCACCGGCGTCTTCGGCCCGCTGTCCGTCGAAAGCGGGATCATCGCCTGACCATGGGCGGGCAGGGCGATCGGCAGGCAAGTCGCGGCCAGCACAATTTCTCGGAGACGCATGAATTTCCCCTCACGACGCGGTCGCGGCTTCCGCTCGCAATCCGGGGACATGCTGCCGAAGGAATCCTGCCAAATCAATAAGCACCGCTGTGGCGCTAGTGCGCTCAAAGAAGCTCTAGCCAGCGGCGGCGGCGTGGCTAAGGTCGCGGGTCAGGAGCTTTCGGGGACGGCGAGCATGGCGAGTGCGGTTGACGACCAACGGGCGGGCGGATGGCGGGCGGCACTGCCCGAGGGGCTGCGGCCCTACACCGAAGCGGCTCCAATCGCGGCGCTGCTGCTCGGCATCTCGTCGGGCTTCCCCTACGCCATGATCGGCGCGACCCTGACGACCCGGCTGAAGCAGGACGGCATCAACAAGTCGACGATCACGGCGTTCAGCCTGGTGTTTCTCGCCTACAACTTCAAATTCCTTTGGGCGTGGGTCGTCGATGGGGTGAAGCTCCCGCTCCTCGGGCGGCTCGGCCAGCGCGTGTCATGGATGCTGGTCACCGGCGTGCTGGTGATGGCCGCGGTCGCCAACCTCGCCTTCGCCGACCCGGCCGGCGGGGTGATGCGGATCGTCACCGCGGCGATCCTGGTGGGCGTCGCCGGCGCGACCTTCGACATCGTCATCGACGCCTATCGCATCGAAGCGCTGCAACCGCGCCAGCTCGGCGTCGGGTCGGGCATGAGCCAATATGGCTGGCGCATCGGCTCGGCCGGCGCAGGCGCGCTGGCGTTGGTGGTGGCGGCGCGGGCCGGCTGGTCGGCGGCCTACCTCGCCTGCGCCGCCCTCGCGCTGCCGGCGATGATCGCGGCGCTGTGGTTCGGGGAGCCCGAGCGGCACCGCGAGCCCAAGCGCTCGCCCGGGCTCGGCCAGGCGGTTGCTGCCGTCTGGCGGCCGTTCGTCGAGTTCTTCCAGCGCAAGGGCGCGTTCCTCGTCCTGCTGTTCATCCTGCTCCACAAGATCGGCGACACGCTCGCCAATTTGACCTTCCGCCTGCTGTTCGACGATCTGGGGTTCACCAACGACGAGATCGCGATCTGGGACGTCGGGGTCGGCTTCTGGGCCTATCTGATCGGCATCTTCATCGGCGGCATCCTCTACACGCGGCTCGGCCTCAAGCGGTCGGTGATGATCTCGCTGATCCTGATGGCGGTCTCGAACTTCAGCTTCGCGCTGCTCGCCCGTGCCGGGCACAGCAATCTCGGCATGGCGGGCGCGATCGGGTTCGAGAATATCGCCAGCGGCATCGGCGGCGTGTGCGTCGTCGCCTATTTCTCGGCGCTGTGCGACCTGCGTTTCACCGCCTCGCAATACGCGCTGATCTCCGCGGCGGCGAGCATCGTCGGCCGCTTCCTGACCGGCACGACGGCGGGCACCGTGATCGACCGGCTGGGCTACTTCAACTTCTACCTGCTGACGACCGTCGCCGCGGTGCCCGGCGTCCTGCTGTTCTGGCTGCTGATCCGCATGGGGCTGGTCGACAGTTCGATCGGCACGGCCGGCGTGATCGGCGAGGGCGACGCGCGCGCGGGCGATGCTAGTCCGGAAACTGCCGGTTCTCCCGCAGCGCCAGTCCCGCAAGGTACAGCGAACCCGCGATAAGCACCGGCTCGGGCAGGCCGGCGAGGGCTTCGTCGAGGCTGCTGGCAGCCCGCCCGTCGAACCGGGTCGCAAGCTCGTGCGGATCGTGCGCGGCGTGGCCGGGCACCGGCACGAAGGTCAGGCTGAGCGCGTGCGGGCGCAGCGCTTCGACGATCGCACCGGCATCCTTGTTGGCGAGGATGCCGAGCACGAGGTGCTTGGGCGCGCGGCTCAGCCAGCGGGCAAGCGCGCGGGCGGCGGCGGGATTGTGCGCGCCGTCGATCCACAGTTCGCGGCCCTCGCTGAGCGGACCGTCGGCGAGCCTCTGCAGGCGCGCGGGCCAGTCGGCCCAGCCCATCGCGGCCGACAGCGCGCCCGCCGGGACCTGAAGCCGGTGCTGATGGCGCAGCAGGGCGACCGCGAGCCCGGCGTTCAGCGCCTGGTGCCGGCCGGGCAGGCGCGGAGTCGGCAGGGCGATCTCGCCGGCATCGTCGCGGTAACGAAGCTTGCCACGGCTGACGATCGCCTCCCAGCGTCCGCCGCGCGGCAACCACGGCGCGCCGGCCTCGTGCGCGATCTCGCCGATGCGCGCGGCGACCTGCGGCGGGTAGAGCTGGGTGACGAGCGGGGCGCCGGGCTTTGCGATACCCGCCTTCTCGGCGGCGATGTCGATCAGGCGGGAGCCCAGCCACGCCTGATGATCGATGCCGAGGCTGGCGATGCCGCACGCGAGCGGCGCGGCGACGACGTTGGTCGCGTCGAGCCGCCCGCCGAGCCCGACCTCCATCACGCAGGCGTCGGCGGGCGTGCGGGCGAAGGCGAGGAAGGCAGCGGCGGTGGTGACCTCGAAGAAGCTCGGCGCGATCCCATCGGCCGCATCGAGCACTTCGCCGAGCAGCAGCCCGAGCGGCTCGTCCTCGACCAGCCGGCCGGCGAGCCGGATGCGTTCGTTAAAGCGGACGAGGTGGGGCGAGGTGAAGACGTGGGCGCGCAAGCCCGCCGCCTCGAGTGCGGCGCGCAGAAAGGCGCAGGCCGATCCCTTGCCGTTGGTCCCGGCGACGTGGAGCACCGGCGGCATCGCATCCTGCGGCCGGCCGAGCCGGTCGAGCAGGGCGGTGATACGCTCGAGGCCGAGCTGGTCGCCGCCGAAGCCGAGCGCGGTGAGACGATCGAGCTGCTCCTGCACGGCGAGGTGAGAGGAGGTCGCGAAGTCCAACGCTCACTCCTCCCGGGCACGGGGAGGGGGACCGCGACGCGGAGCGGCATGATGGAGGGGCCCCCGCGTCTCGCACCGGGCCCCCTCCACCATGCTGCGCATGGTCCCCCTCCCCGTGCCGGGGAGGATCACGCGGCTTCCTTCTCCGGCGCGAGGTAGCCGATCAGCGTCGCCAATCGCGCCGTCAGCTCGGCGCGCGGAACGACCATGTCGATCATGCCGTGATCGAGCAGATATTCGGCGCGCTGGAAGCCCTCGGGGAGCTTCTCGCGGATGGTCTGTTCGATCACCCGCTGGCCCGCGAAGCCGATCAGCGCGCCCGGTTCGGCCAGTTGCACGTCGCCGAGCATGGCGTAGGAGGCGGTGACGCCGCCGGTGGTGGGATCGGTCAGCACGACGATGTAGGGCAGCCCGGCCTCGCGCAACTGGGCCAGCGCGACAGTCGTGCGCGGCATCTGCATCAGGCTGAGGATACCCTCCTGCATGCGCGCGCCGCCCGCCGCGGTGAACAGGATGTAGGGCAGGTGCGCCTCGATCGCCGCCCTGATCCCGGCGACGATCGCGGCGCCGACCGCGATGCCCATCGACCCGCCCATGAAGGCGAAGTCCTGCACCCCGACGATCGCCTCGCGACCGCCGATCGACCCGCGTGCGGTGATCAGCGCATCACGCTCGTTGGTCGCGGTGCGGGCGGCTCTCAGCCGGTCGACATAGCGCTTGCCATCCTTGAACCGCAGGGGGTCCTCGCGCACCTCGGGGCTGGGCAGCAGCCGGTAGCGGGCATCGTCGAACAGCATGGTGAAGCGCGCGCGCGGACCGATCCGGTCGTGGTGGTCGCAGCGCGGGCAGACGAACAGATTGTCCTCCCACTCCTTGGTGAAGACCATCGACGCGCACTTGCCGCAGCGATGCCACAGCGTGTCAGCCACCTGCCGCTTGGGCAGGAAGGGAATGCCGTTGCGCACCTTGCTGAGCCAGCTCATCGGAGGGTTTCTCGCATCGTCGCGCGGTTATGCGGGTGGATCAGCAATGTCCATGCGCGGTCATAGCGAGGCCTCGATCGACCGCAGCGCGGCGAGCGGGTCGTCCGCTCCGGTGACCGGCCGCCCGATCACCAGCACCGAGGCGCCGGCGTCGAGCGCCTGGCGCGGCGTCATCGTGCGTTTCTGGTCGCCCGCGGCGGCATCGGCAGGGCGGATGCCGGGGACGACGAAGAAGCCACTCGGCCACGCCTTGCGCGCCCCGGCGACCTCCTGGCCCGAGCAGACGATTCCGTCGAGCCCCGCTTCCCGCGCGAGGCCGGCGAGCCGCTCGACCTGCCCGTCCGGCGCTCCGTCGACGCCGATCGAGGCGAGGTCGGCGCGGTCGAGGCTGGTCAGTACGGTGACGGCGACCACCTTGGTGCCCGTCGGCGCCGCCGCCTTCGCGTCCTCCATCATCGCTCGCCCGCCGGCGGCGTGGACGGTGAGGATCGCCGGCTTGAACGGCCGCAACGCCTGAATCGCCCTCGCGACCGTGTTGGGGATGTCGTGGAGCTTCAGGTCGAGGAAGATCGGCAATTCGAGGTGGGCGAGGTCCATCAAACCCGCCGGGCCATTGTGGCAGAAGAATTCGAGCCCGAGCTTGATGCCGCCGACGTGGCCCCGCACGGCCGTTGCGAGCGCCCGCGCGCGCGCCAGGTCGGAGGTGTCGATCGCGACGAAGATCGGCCGCGTCATTGGTCCGACTCCTGCGCCATGGGTTGCGGCTGAATCGCGGAGCGCAGCGCCTGTTCGCGGTTCATTCGCGACAGGCGCGAGCGCCACAGCAGGCTCGGCGGCACCCAGCCGAGCAGGAAGGTGAGCACCAGCAGCAGCGGCAGCTTCATGTCGGCCTGGAGATTGCCCCACAGGTCGAGGGTTACGTCGGTCCAGTTGCGGCCGAGGAACAGGACGGCGAGCAGCGCGACGAACGACCAGAAGAGGAGGCGCAGGAACCGCATCGGCGCCAAGGTCTAGGCGAGCAGGCCGGGGAATGCCAGTTCGTCGCTCGTCGCGCTCGCTTGGCCGCAGCGCCGAAGCCGCCGCGTTGAGCGGATCGCCGCGGGCCGCCAAGGCGGCGGTGGGGTAGGGAGAGGTTTCTGGAACGCGAGTATTTCATCGGTCTCGGCGCTTTCGCCGCGCTGGCTGGCGCGGTGGCCCTGGCCGCCCCGCACCGCAGCGCCGACCCGGTCGTGGCCGAGCAGCGGCATCAGACGGCGACCCACCTCAAGCTCGCGCGCCTGTCGATCTCCGCGCGCCACGACATCGACTATGGGCTGCTCGACGCCCGGCTGAAGCGGATGGTTGCCAAGCCGTCGATGGTCGGCCTGGCGGTCGGCGTGGTCGAGAACGGCCGCATCACCTTCCTCTCGGGCTATGGCGAGACTGCGGCCGGGTCGGGCGAACGGGTCACGCCGGAGACGGTGTTCCGCTGGGCGAGCTGTTCCAAGGGTGTCGCGTCGACGATGGTCGCCAAGCTCGCCGAGCAGGGCCGGGTCAGGCTCGACGCGCCGGTCGCGACCTATGCGCCCAGCCTGAAGCTGCCGGCCGGCAACGAGTTCCGGGCGACCGTCACCGACCTGCTCAGCCATCGCCTCGGCATCTATCGCGCCGCCTACGACAACAAGCTCGAGGAGGGGCAGGACCCGTTCGTGCTGCGCGCCAGCCTGGGCCAGCTCAACGCCGTGTGCGCACCGGGCACCTGCTGGAACTATGAGAATGTCGCCTATGACGCATCGAGCGAGATCGTCTCGCGCGCCATGAACAAGCCCTACCCCCGGGCGGTGCAATCGGTGCTGTTCGACCCGATCGGCATGTCGTCGGCGAGCGTCACTCGCGACGGCTTGATGAGCGCCGAAAGCTGGGCCCGCCCGCACAACGCCGGGCGGCGCGTGCTCGAGGTCAGCGACAACTACTACAAGGTGCCGGGCGCCGCTGGCGTCAACAGCGACATCAAGGACATGGCGCTGTGGATGATCGCGCAGGCCGGCGGCATGCCCGACGTGCTCTCGCCGCAGCTGCTGGAGACGATCCACGCGCCGCTCGTGCGGACGCCGCTCGAGCTCAGCCACCTGCGCAAGTTCCTGGAGCGGCTCAAGGACCCTTATTATGGGCTCGGCTGGCGCAGCTACGACTATGCCGGCCATCACATCGTCGGCCACCGCGGCGGCGTGCGCGGCTACCGGTCGCTGGTCCTGTTCGATCCGGCCCTGAAGAGCGGGGTGGTCGCGCTGTGGAACAGCGACACCAACCAGCCGGGCGGACTCGAGTTCGAGGTGATGGACATGCTCTATCACCTGCCGTTCCGCGACTGGATGGAGCTCGACCGCGGCGGGGCCGTGCCGATCGCTGCGGGCGAGGACGCAGCCGCCGCGTCGGGCGACCGGAGCTAAGGTCGGCCGCCCGACGCGCGTTTTGCCCTGGAGTCATTTTCAGCTTCGCTGAAGCGGTGCCGGCCCGCACCCCCACCCGGCCAACCCACTCAGTGTATCTTATGGGTTGGCCGGGCGGGGGTGCGGGCCGGTTCAGTTCACCTGAAAACGACTCTAGTAGCGGTAGTGGTCCGGCTTAAACGGGCCCTGCTGCGAGACGTTGATGTAGGCAGCCTGCTTGTCGGTCAGCGTGGTCAGCTTCACGCCCAGCTTGTCGAGGTGCAGCGCCGCGACCTTTTCGTCGAGGTGCTTGGGCAGGACGTAGACATCCTTCCCGTACTTGTCGCCGCCGGTCCAGATCTCGATCTGCGCCAGCACCTGGTTGGTGAAGCTCGACGACATGACGAAGCTCGGGTGGCCGGTGGCGTTGCCGAGGTTGACCAGGCGGCCCTTCGACAGGACGATGATCTTCTTGCCGTCCGGGAACTCGACCTCGTCGACCTGCGGCTTGATCTCGGTCCACTTCATGTTGCTCAGCGCGCCGATCTGGATCTCGCTGTCGAAGTGGCCGATGTTGCAGACGATCGCCATGTTCTTCATCGCGCGCATGTGGTCGAGCGTGATGACGTCCATGTTGCCGGTCGCGGTGACGAAGATGTCGGCGCGGGTGACCGCTTCCTCCATCGTCACGACCTCATAGCCCTCCATCGC